>DATEID010000358.1:0-12100 GCA_035279245.1 Reyranella sp. | reverse complement strand
CCGCGCGAAAGATATTCCTTGATGATGTCGTTCTGTGTCGTGCCTTGCAGCTTCGCCCGTTCCACCCCCTGCGCCTCGGCGGTGGCGATGTAGAGCGCGAGCAGCCAGGCCGCGGGCGCGTTGATCGTCATCGAGGTGTTCATGCGATCGAGCGGAATGCCGTCGAACAGGGTGCGCATGTCGCCCAGGTGGCTGATCGGCACGCCGACCTTGCCGACCTCGCCCCTGGCCAGCGGATGGTCCGAGTCGTAGCCGGTCTGGGTCGGCAAATCGAAGGCGACCGACAGGCCGGTCTGGCCGCGCGCGAGATTGGTCCGGTAAAGCTCGTTCGATTTGGCGGCAGTCGAATGGCCCGCATAGGTGCGGATCAGCCAGGGCCTGTCCTTGACGGGCCTCTCCTTGAAGGGCCTGTCCTCGATGGCCTTGTCGCGCATCGCGGCGGTCATGGTGTAAGCTCCGATCCTCCCAATCGATGTTGCATTGCAGCATAAGACCTTTTGCGGTGCAGCCAAGAGGTAAAAAGCTGTCGTGAACGACTCTTTCGGCGGTACGGCCGACCTGCCTCCGCCCTTCGAGCCGCAGCCCGCGGCCCCGCCGGCGCCCGTCCTCGAGCCCACCCGGCCGATCTATGACGGCAGGCTCGGCGAGCTCTATGGCATCTATTTGCGGCACTTGCTGCTGATGGTGCTGACCCTCGGCTGGTCGCGCTTCTGGGGCCGTACCCGGATCCGCCGCTATCTGTGGAACCACGTCTCGGTGCTGGGCGATCGCTTCGAATATCGCGGTCGCGGGATCGAGCTGATGGTGGGGTTCTTGCTGGTGCTGGCCATTCTGGCCGTGCTGGCCGGCGGTGCCTGGCTGGTTTGGCATTTCGTCCTGCACGATCGCTCGGTGCCCGGCCTCGGCCTCACGGACCTGATCTTCCTGGCGATCGCTCTGATCGGCGTGCCGCTCGCCTATGTCGGCCACTATTCCGGGCTGCGCTACAAGCTCTCGCGCACGCGCTGGCGCGGCATACGCTGCGCCATGGAAGGGTCGGCCTGGAGCTACGGTGCGCGGGCGACGTTCCTCAACTTCGCCAACGCGGTGACGGCGCGGCTCCTCACGCCCGTCGTGTCGGTCAACCTGGCGCGCCCGCGCATCGTCCATGCACGGGTGGGCACACAGGGCTTCGACTTCGCCGGCAGCGCGGGCGACATCTACGGCCGCTATGTCGGCTACTACTTCCTGAACATTCTCGCCTGGGTCGTGGCCTTCGCGGCGGCGGCATTTGCGCTCAGCGGCTTCATCGAGCGGCTCGGCCTCAGGCAGGAAGATATCAAGACCTTCACCGACCTCGGCCGCCTGCGCACGCTGGTCACGATCGCAGTCCTCGCGATCGGCGCCTATCTTCTCTTCGGCATCATGATCCTGCCGCTGCGCTGCTGGTGGCGGGCTTACCTCTATCGCTATCTCGTGAGCCACACCCGGGCCGGCAACGTCCTCTTCACGACCGGCATCACCACCCGCCAGATGTGGGGCTACCTGGTGCTGAACTATCTCATCGTGCTGCTGTCCTTTGGCCTCGGCTGGCCGTGGGCGATGCATCGCACGTTGCGGCTGATCGCCAACGAGCTCTGGTTCTACGGTGTGCCGGATGGTTCCGCGATCGGCCAGCCACCCGATCGGGGACCGCGCTTCGGCGAGGGGCTGCTCGACATGTTCGACGTGAGCGGCATCTGATGACGGCGGGCCAGCCGATCATTCGCGGCCGCTACTACGACGGCAAGACCGCAACGGCGCGTGACGTCACAGTTGTGGCGACGCCGGGCGAGGTCGTCCTGCGCGACGCCGCCGATGCCGCACTGGTCGCACGCTGGCCGATCGTCGAGCTCGGCGTGCTGGGCGACAGCGAACACGAGGCGGTGCCGCTGCTCGTGCGACGCAACGAGGAAGCGCGGCTGGCGATCGAGGATGCCGGGCAGCGGCAGGCGCTCGGCAAGGCGGTGCCGGAAATCGCCCGCCTCGGTGCGCGGCGGCCGTCGGCGGCCGGCCGCATCCTGCAGTTCGGCGCGGGCCTTGCGGCCGCGATCGCGCTCTTCTGGGTCGGGCTGCAGGCCGGCGGCGATGTCCTTGCGCCGCTCGTTCCACAAGCCCTGCAGGCGCGGCTGGGCGAGAACGTCTACACGGGGCTCGTTGGCAAGCGGCCGTTGTGCGAGGGCAGGGCGGGCCTTGCGGCGGTCAATCTGTTCGCCGGACGCCTCGCCGCCCAGGCGGGCTACGATCATCCGATCAGCGTGCGCGTGGTGAAGGGCGGTCCGATCAATGCCTTCACCCTGCCGGGTGGCATCGTGGTCCTCTATTCCGCCCTGATCGATCGGGCGGCGGACGGTAACGAATTGGGCGGCGTGATCGCGCACGAGATCGGCCACGCCGTGCGCTACCATCCGATCAAGGGACTGGCGCGGCATTACGGGACGGAGCAGATCCTGAAGGCGATCACCGGCGGCTATTCGGACATCGGAACGCTGGGCTCGGGTGGCTCGCTGCTGCTGGCGCTGCGCAACGGCCGCCAGTTCGAGCGCGAGGCCGACAGCACCGGCGTGGCCCTCCTCGAAGGGCTCGGCCTGCGCGCCGACGGCATGTCGCGCTTCTTCGAGGAGCTGCTGAAGAGCGAGGCGCACGATCCCGCCGCCGTGGGCGGCATCTGGTCGGATCATCCCCCCACTGCCGAGCGGGTCGCGGCGACACGACGCGCTCCCACCGGCGCACCCGACTTCACCGAGGCCGACTGGCAGGCTATCCGCAATATGTGCCACTGAACATCGGCGCGCCCACGATCGGCAAGCGGGGGAGGACGATGCCCATTACCTGGAGCATTTCGCCGGAAGAGCGATTGGTGACTGTGAAGGCCGACGGGCCTGTGACTTTGGAGAATGCGGAGCATTATCTCGATGCGCTCGTCGTCAACGACGCCATGCCCTATCGCAAGCTGGTCGACTGCACCGCGATGCAGCCGGTCGTCAGCGACGAGGAGATGATGCGGCTCGGCGGGCGGATGCGTGCTTATGTGGCGACCCTGGAGGGTGGTCCGCTGGCTTTCGTCGTGACCAGGCCGGAGGTGCTCGACTACGTGAAGCGCTATATCAACCTGGTGATAGGCGCCACGCGTCCGGTGAAGATCTTCAAGACGGTGGATGAAGCACGCCGCTGGCTGGATGCGCAGGCGGGATGAGCCTCGCGCTACCGTCGCTGCTTCGCCTTGTAGGACAGCCACGCGACGATCGCGTCGATGTCCGCATCGGAGAGCTGGTCGGCCGAGAAGGCCGGCATCTTCTGGTCGGGCCAATGGCGCACGGAAGCCGGATTGCGCAGGAGCTTTTTCAACGCCTGCGGCTGGAAGTAGTCGACGGGATTCATAGGGCTGCCGAGATCGGGCCCTTGCGTGCCTTCGCCTTGGCCGTGAAACCGGTGGCAGGCCATGCAGACGGCGACAAAGCGATCGAGGCCACGGCGGATCGGGTCGGTCGCCGGCACGTTTGCCGCGACGGCGAGGCCAGGCCAGCGCCTGAAGGGACTGTCGGTCACGGTGAGGGCCGCGAGCTTGTAGGCCCAATATTCGCTGCTGATTGCGGCAGCACCGCTCGTGCGCCAGACGACATAGAAGGGACCGGCGCTCTCCTTGCCCTTGTCCTGCGGCAGGGGCGGCCAGCGCGAGGCGGGATCCTCGATCGCGACGAAGGCCTCGGTCTCGGCCGTCGCGAGCTCGAGCAGTCGCGCCGGAATGGCGATCGAGAAATTGTCGGTGGCGCGCGCCTGCACGTAATCGTCGTCGCCGACCGTCACGCGCTTCAGGAGCGTGGCGGTCGGAATGGCGCGATAGGTCATCGTGCGATGGTAGACGACATCGTCGATCGTCACCGCGCGCGTCGCCGGATCGGCCAGCAACGCCTGCGCAGTGTAGCTGTGGGACGAGTGCCGATCGCTCACCGTGAGCGTCTGCGCATGCGCGGCGACAAACGGGAACACAAGTGCGGCGGCAAGAATGAAGAAGCGCATGTCGCTCAGTCCAAGGATCCCTCGCTCTGCTCGGGATGACACCAGCTTTTGGATCGACGTTGCCGTGTCATCCCGAGCGGAGCGAGGGATCTTTAATCGATCACCCCTTCATTCTCTGCCCGCCGATGCTATGGTCCTTCAGCACCTCGGGCCGGAAGGCGAGGCCGTGGCCCGGCCGCTCGGGCGGCGTCATCATGCCATCCTTGTCCGGCAGGATGGGCTCGACCCAGAGATCGTCGTTCCAGTCCATGTACTCGAGGTAACTGGCGTTGGGGATCGAGGCCAGGAGATGCACCATCTGCTCGTGAAAGAGGTGAGGAGCGATGCGGATGCCCCACGGCTCGGCGGCGGCGGCGATCTTGCGCAGCTCGGTGTAGCCGCCGCGCATCGGGTCGGGCTGCAGGATCGGCACGCACGGCGTCTCGAAGAACGACCGCAGGTCCTGGCGCGTGAAATGGCTCTCGCCGCCCACGACGCGCGTCCTGAGCGCCGCGGCGATGCGGCGGTAGCCCGCGAAGTCCTCGGCGATCACCGGCTCTTCGAGCCAGTAGGGATCGAACTCGTCGATGCGATGGCCGGCCTGGATCGCCGTATCGGCATCCCAGCCCATGTTGACGTCGATCATGATCTCGATGCCGCCGCCCATCGCCTCGCGCATCGCCTTCACGTTCTCGACGTCCTCGCGCCACGGCCGGATGTGGGCCACCTGCATCTTGATAGCCTTGAGTCCCATGGCTGTGAATTCCTTCGCGCGGGCGATCATGCCGTCGCGCCCGAGACCCCTGAAGCAGCCCGAGCCGTAGGCCGGCACGCTGGAGCGCGCGGCGCCCCATAGCCTGAACAGCGGCAGGCTCGCACGCTTGCCGACCAGGTCCCACAGCGCCATGTCGACCGCGCTCTGGGCGAACACCGTGACGCCCATGCGGCCCAGCCAGAAGTTGCTGCGGTAGAGCCCCGTCCAGATCGCCTCGATCTCGGTCGCGTCGCGGCCGATCACGTGTGGCGCCACCAGTTCCTTCATCGCCGCGTCGATCGTGTGCAGGCCGCCGCGCAAGGGCTGCAGATAGCTCACGCCGGTGAGGCCGCCCTGGGTCTCGATCTCGAGCACGTAGATCTCGCGGAACGGGTCGGACAGGATGCCCGCCGCCGGCGGCTTGCCGCGCCACGGCACCTGCAGGAGCGTCGAACGCAGTTCGACAATGGTCGTCGCTGTCGTCATAAGGCTGTCCCCGTTCGTTGGCCCCACTATGATGCCGCCGCCATGACCACGTCCAACCGCCTCTATCTCTTCGACACCACTCTGCGGGATGGCGCCCAGACCCAGGGCGTCGATTTCACGGTCGCCGACAAGGTGGCGATTGCGCGCGAGCTCGACCGGTTGGGCATCGACTATATCGAAGGCGGCTGGCCCGGCGCGAACCCGACCGACGATCGTTTCTTCGCCGAGCCGCCAGCCTTCGAGAATGCGAGGTTCGTGGCGTTCGGCATGACCCGCCGCGCCGGCCGCTCGGCCGCCAACGATCCCGGCCTCAACGCCATCCTCGCCACCAAGGCGCGCGCCGTCTGCATGGTCGGCAAGACCTGGGACTTCCATGTCGATGTTGCGCTCGAGCTCGACCGCGCCGAGTATGTCGAGATGATCGCCGACTCGGTCGCGCACGCGAAAGCGCGCATGGACGAGGTGATGTTCGACGCCGAGCATTTCTTCGACGGCTACAAGGCCAACCCGGACTATGCGCTGTCCTGCCTGGCGGCCGCCGACAAGGCCGGGGCGCGCTGGCTGGTGCTGTGCGACACCAACGGCGGGACGTTGCCGCATGAGATCGAGCGCATCGTGGGCGAGGTCTGCCGGAAGTTTCCCGGCGAGAAGATCGGCATCCACACCCACAACGACACCGAGAACGCCGTCGCCAATACGCTGGCCGCCGTGCGGGCGGGCGCGCGCCAGGTGCAGGGCACCATCAACGGTCTGGGCGAGCGTTGTGGCAACGCCAACATGATCGCCCTGATCGCCAACCTGGTGATCAAGATGGGTTACGAGACCGGCCTCAAGGACGGCGCCCTGCAGCGGCTCACCCATCTGTCGCGGCTGCTCGACGATCGCCTGAACGTGCCGCCCAACCGCAGCGCCGCCTATGTCGGCACGCGCGCCTTCGCCCACAAGGGCGGCCTGCACGTCTCGGCGGTGGAGAAGGATCCCAGGACCTACGAGCACGTCGACCCCGAGACGGTCGGCAACCAGCGCATCATCGTGGTGAGCGACCAGGCCGGGCGCTCCAACATCATGGCGCGTTTCCGCCAGATCGGGCTCGAGGTGGATCCGAAGGATCCCGGCGTCGCGCGGCTCCTGGAGATCGTCAAGGAGCGCGAGGCCGAGGGCTATGCCTATGACGGCGCCGATGCCTCCTTCGAGCTCTTGGCGCGGCACGAGCTGCATACCGTGCCCGATTATTTCTCCCTGCAGAGTTTCCGCGTGCTGGCGGAGCGTCGGGTCAATGCCCGCGGCCAGCTCATCGCGCTCTCCGAAGCGACGGTGAAGCTCGACGTGGCCGGCCATCGCGCCATGGAGGTGGGCGAGGGCAACGGCCCGGTGAACGCGCTGGATGCCGCGTTGCGAAAAGCGCTGATCCCCGTCTATCCCGAGCTGGCCGACATGCGGCTGGTCGACTTCAAGGTGCGCATCCTCGACTCGGCCGGCGGCACGGCGGCGACGACCCGCGTGATGATCGAAAGCGCCGATGCCAAGGGTCGGCGCTGGTCCACCATCGGCGTCTCGCCCAACATCGTCGACGCCTCGTACAACGCCCTCTACGACGCCATCACCTACAAATTGTTCAGGGACGGCGCCAAACCAGCGAGTGTCGGCGAAAACGTTTGATGCCGTGAACTACCGTCGCGCCTTGGCCTCGTTCAAGGCGACGGCCGCGCGGATCAACGCCTTCAACGCCTTCTCGTCGATCTTGTCGCCCTCGTGGAAATCGATGGCGCGCCGGGTGTTGCCCTCGAGGCTGGCGTTGAAGAGCCGCGACGGGTCCTCCAGCGAGGCGCCCTTGGCGAAGGTCATCTTCACGGCATTCTTGTAGGTCTCGCCGGTGCAGATGATGCCGGCGTGCGACCACACCGGAACCCCTCGCCACTTCCACTCCTCGACCACGTCGGGGTCGGCCTGCCTGATGAGGCTGCGCACGCGCGCGAGCGTCTCGCCCCGCCAATCACCCAGCTCCTCGATTCTCGCATCGATCAGCCGGGCGGGCGAGTCTTCATGTTGTCGTGCCGTCGAGCTGCCCTTCTTCGTCTTCACGGTCGCTGTTGCTCACAGACAGGGTCCGACCTTCATTGTGCCAGCATCACTCTCCTTGCGCCAAGACCTGCTCCAGGTTTGCAAAGAACCTCGGCCATCCGTATTGGGCGCCCTGGTAGGCCTGCTGCTGGTCCGGCCGGAAGCCCGACTGCTCCATGCGCAGGCGGGTGCCCGCGCTCGTCGGGGTGAGGGTCCAGGTGACGATACTCTCGAGGCCCATGGCCGCCCAAGTGTAGGACAGCGTCTTGTTCGGCTCGATCGACAGGACCTGGCAGTCGACGGCACCCCAGTCGGCGCGAAGATTGAAACGGTGGTCGACGACCGGTTGGAAGTCGTTCTTCATGAGCCACGCCTCGATCAGGTGCGGTTGCGTGAGCGCGCGCCAGATCTTCTCCGGCGGGAAGGCGATCTCTCGCTCGACAACGACGGAGAGCGTTTCGGCTGCGGGCTTGCTCATTGGTCCATCCTTTTGAGTAAGGTTTCGAGGTCGTCGAACCGGCTTTGCCAGAAGCCGGTCATTTGACTTGTCCAGTCGATCAGAGGAGCCAGCGCACCGAGTTGGGCGCTGTAGTGCGTCTGGCGGCCCTGATGGCGGTCGCGTACAAGGCCCGCCTGCTTCAGGACCCCGAGATGCTTGGAGACCGCCGGCTGCGAGACCTTGGCCCGGGCCGTCAGGGCACCGACCGTCTGCTCTCCGTCGCGGCACAGCCGCTCGAAGATCGCCCGCCGCGTCGGATCGGCAAGCGTTCTGAAGAGCACATCATGAGTACTCGGCATCGGGATGTATAACTCTTTAGTTATTGGTCCAATTCATAACCGTCGGGTTATACGCGAGTCAAGTGAGGCGGCTGGCCGGTACGGCCGGTAGTACCGATGGTGCAAGCTGGCTGCCATGCCGCGCGCTCTGTTGACGCTAATGGTGGCTCGTCGGACCATGTGCACGAATGGACGGAGAGGGACTCCCGCTACCGGCATCGCCGCCCAAGATCGCGGTCGCGCCGCCACCGCGAATGCCGCGCTCCAACCGGCGTGGCTGGGCGCGCATTCTCATGTGGTCGGTGCCGTTCCTGGCGATCGCCGGCGCCCTCGCGATCTGGCTGTCGTCCGGCCGCTACGTCGAAACCGACAACGCCTATGTGAAGGGCGACCGCGTCTTCCTCGCCACCGAGATCAGCGGTCCGATCGTCGAGGTGCCGGTGCGGGAAAACCAGCATGTCTCGCGTGGCCAGCTCCTCTACAAGCTCGATGATACGCCCTACCGGATCCAGCTTGCCAAGATCGAAGCCGAGATCGAGACCGCGCGTGCCGAGATCCGCGGGCTGAAGGCGCAGTGGCGCACTAAGCGCGAGCAGATCAAGGCGGCGCTCAGCCAGCAGATCTATGCGCAGGCCGACTACGACCGCCAGAAGGATCTCGCCGAGCGCAAGTTCGCCTCGGCCGCCAAGTTCGAGGAAGCGCGCATGTCGCTCGACGTTTCGCGCCAGCGCCTGGCGGCTGCCGAGCAGGACCTCACGGGCATCGAGGCGGCGCTTGCCGGCAATCCCAAGATCGACGTCGACCATCATCCCAAGGTCAAGCAACTCCTCGCCGAGCGCAACGAGGCGCTGCTGAACCTGCGGCGCACGATGATCCTCGCGCCGATGGACGGCATCGTGCAGAAGGTGCTGGTGCCCGGCAGCTACGCGATCATGGGCGTGCCGTCGATCGCGGTGATCGCCGACAGCGATCTCTGGATCGAGGCCAATTTCAAGGAAACGGAGCTGACCCGCGTCCGCGTCGGCCAGCCGGTCACCATACGCGTCGATACCTATCCCGACATGCAGTGCACCGGGAAGGTCACCTCGTTCTCGCAGGTCACCGGGTCCGAGTTCGCGGTGCTGCCGCCGCAGAACGCCTCGGGCAACTGGGTGAAGGTCGTGCAGCGCATCCCGGTGCGCACGTCCGTCGTCTGCAAGGAGCGCGATCCGCCGCTGCGCATCGGCATGAGCACGATCGTCGAGATCGACACCGGCCACCACCGCACGCTGGGCGATCTGCTGTCGATCTTCGGGTTGTGATGTCGTCCCCCCGGACTGCATGCCGCGAGCCCGCACGCCACATGAGCGTCGCCATATGACCGTGGATCGCGACACCCTGCGGCACCGGCGCTGGCTCACCCTGGTGGTGATGATGGCGACCATCATGCAGGCGCTCGACGGCACGATCGCCAACGTTGCGCTGCCCAGCATCCAGGGCTCGCTGTCGGCGACCCAGGAGCAGGTCGCCTGGGTCATCACCTCCTATATCGTCTCGGCCGCGATTGCGACGCCGCTGGCCGGCTTCTGCGCCGTCCGCTTCGGGGTGCGGCGCATTCTCGTGAGCTCGGTGATCGGCTTCACCATCGCCTCGATGCTGTGCGGCGCGGCGCAGACGCTCGAGCAGCTCGTGATGTTCAGGGCCCTGCAAGGCGTCTGCGGCGCCTCGCTGGTGCCGCTCAGCCAGACGCTGATGATGGAGGCCTATCCGCGCGAGGAGCAGGGCAAGGCGATGGCGATGTGGGGCGTCGGCACGATGCTGGGCCCGATCACCGGACCGACGCTCGGCGGCTGGCTGACCGACCAGTACACTTGGCGCTGGGTGTTCTACATCAACCTGCCGGTCGGCATCATGTGCGCCGTGGGCCTGATGATCCTGATCAGGAACAAGGCGAGCGACCATCCGCGGCCGTTCGACCTGCTGGGCTTCACGCTGCTCTCGATCGCCATCGGCTCGTTCCAGCTCATGCTCGACCGCGGCCAGCAGTTCGACTGGTTCAGCTCGCGCGAGATCGTCGTCGAGGCGGTGGTGGCCGGCGTCGCCGTCACGATGTTCGTGATCCACATGCTGTCGGACGACCATCCGTTCCTGCCGCGCGACCTCTTCCTCGACCGCAATCTGATGCTGGGCATCGTCTTCACCGCCATCACCGGCCTCCTGATGATCGTGACGGCGACCCTGCTGCCGCCCTTCCTGCAGCAGCTCAAGGGCTATCCCGTCTTCACGACCGGCATCGTGATGGCGCCGCGCGGCATTGGCACGATGATCTCCATGTTCGTGGTGTCGCGCCTGATCGGCCGGATGGATGCGCGGTGGCTGATCGCCCTCGGTCTCGCCCTGAACGGTCTCGCGCTGTACGACATGGCGCTGTTCACGCTGGATGTCAGCGAGGCGAGGGTGGTGTGGAACGGCTTCCTGCAGGGGACCGGGCTCGGCCTGGTCTTCCCGCCGCTCACGACGCTCGCCTTCGCCACCGTCCCGGCCCGCATCCGCACGGAAGGCGCCGCCATCAACGCCCTGATGCGCAATCTCGGAGCGTCGGTGGGGCTCGCCGCCCTGGTGGCGCTGCTCGCCCGCAACACGCAGGTCAACCGGTCCGAGCTCGCCGAGCATCTCACGCCGTTCAACCCGCTGTGGCGGCTGGGCGTCACGCCGATGGAGAACGGCATCCCGGTCGACCGTTCGAGGCTGGTCGAGCACTGGATGCCGTTCGGCGGGACCTGGCCGTTGGGGCCGATCGACGATCCCACGAAGATGATCGCCATGTGGGGCGAGGAACTGAACCGTCAGGCGGCAATGATTGCCTACCTCAACGACTTCCACATCCTCGCCATCTCGGCGGTGATCTTCATCCCCCTGCTGTTCTTCATGCGCCGCCAGGCGATGCTCGTCCGGCCCTCGCGCCGTTAGACGGGATGGCTTGAATCATCCGTCGTCCCGAGCGGAGCGACGAAAGCTTTATACTCGTCACGCTTAAGCCCACGGGGCAGTCCTCCTGTGATATAGCCGCGCCATGGGACGGGCATCGAAAGGGCGGCCGACCGACGACGCGGCGCCGGTCATCGTCATGGTGCGGCCACAGCTCGGCGAGAATATCGGCATGGCGGCGCGCGCCATGCTGAATTGCGGCCTGTCGGCGTTGCGGCTGGTGAGCCCGCGTGACGGCTGGCCCAACGAACGCGCGCAGCGCGCCGCCTCGGGCGCCGACATCGTGCTGGAGAAAGCCCGGGTGTTCGCGACGGTCGGCGAGGCGGTGGCCGATCTCGAGCACGTCGTGGCGACCACCGCGCGCAACCGCGAGCTGGTGCAGCGCATCGTGACGGCGCGGCGCGCCGCCGCCGACATGCGCGGCTGGATCGCCGACGGCCGTCATGTCGGCATCCTGTTCGGGCCTGAGCGCACCGGGCTCGAGAACGAGGACATGGTCCACGCCGATACCGCGCTTACGATCCCGCTCAACCCGCAATTCTCCTCGCTCAATGTCGCGCAGGCGGTGCTGCTCGTCGCCTACGAATGGATGACAGCCGGCGATGCGACGCCGTCCGAGCGCATGGCCGATCACGCCGCCCGGCCGGCGACCAAGGAGGAGCTGCAGAACCTTTTCGATCATCTGGAGCGCGCGCTCGACGAATCGGGGTTCCTGCGTCACAAGGCGATGCGGCCCTCGATGGTGCTCAATCTGCGCGCGCTCCTGCAGCGCGCCGCGATGACCGAGCAGGAAGCGCGCACCTTCCATGGCGTGATCAAGTTCCTGAGCAAGCACAAGCACGAGGAGTAGGGATGTCCACCACGGCAAAGATTTCATGGGTCGAGGGCGCGCTGTTCGTCGCCGAGGGCGGCAGCGGCCACACCCTCACCATGGACGGCGCGCCCGACATCGGCGGCCGCAACCTCGCCTCGCGGCCGATGGAGGTGGTGCTGATGGGCATGGGCGGCTGCACCGCCATCGATGTCGTCGCCATGCTG
>DATEID010000357.1:0-12280 GCA_035279245.1 Reyranella sp. | reverse complement strand
TGCTGGCCGATGGCGACGGCGATGTTGAAGCCCGAGGAGCCCGTATCGTAGGCGGTCCAGGACATTTCCTTCGGCATGTCGGCAAAGGCCGGGGTCGCGATGCTGGCGAACGTGCACAGTGCGGCGCCTGCCAGGGCGTGCCGTAGCTTCATTGACTCCTCCCTCTCGCGCGCCTTGTGACCGGCGCTACAACAACGTCATGTTGCCAAGGGTACAGTCTATGTGCAATCGAAGAACGCGTTGGGCTTGAGGAAGAATGCCAGCACGAGGCAACCCTCGTCCGTCCAGGCGTCGTGGCGGCTGCCTGGCCGGCGCCAGACGTAGTTGCCGGCGGTGCAGACACCGTCGTCGTCGATAAGCGATCCCTCCAGAACGTAACTCTGCTCGAGGGCGACGTGTTCGTGCAGCGGCAGGCGCGCGCCGGGCGCCCAGCGCATCAGCACGGTCGACATGCCGGTCGCCTTGTTCTCCATCAGCACCTTGGACTCGACGCCGGGAAAGCGCGTCGGCATCCAAGGCAGACCAGCGACCTCGACATAGGTCGAATCCGGCACGCCGCCGGCCGACCTCGTCTCGGTCTCGGCATTCATGCGGCCGCCTTCTGCGCCGCCCTCTGCTTTGCCGCCTTGAGAGTGCCGCCGCGCATCACGTGACCGGGCAGGGGACGGCCCACGATTTCCTCGGCGAGCTTCGCCACCTCGATCAGGCGCTCGACATCGAGACCGGTCTCGATGCCCATCTCCTCGCACATATAGGCGAAGTCCTCGGTGCAGATATTGCCGGCGGCGCCGTCCGTCGCTGCGAACGGGCAGCCGCCCAGGCCGGCAATGGAAGCGTCGAACTTGGTGACGCCCAGCCTCAGGCCCGCATAGGCCGACGGCAGGCCGGTGCCGCGCGTGTCGTGCAGGTGCAGCGAAATCTCGAGCTCGGGCCACTTGTTGCGGATGGCGCCGATCAGGCGCTCGACCGACTGCGGCGTCGCCCATCCCATCGCATCCGTCAGCTTCAGCCCGCTGAGCTCGAAGCCGGCCAGCTCGGCCTCGTCGAGGACCTGCTGGCAGCGCTGCAGGATCAGCTCGGTCGACAGCTCACCTTCGTAGTTGCAGCCGAAGGCGCCCAGCACGACGCCCCATTTCACCGGCATGCCGCGATCCTTGAAGGTCTTGAGCGACATTCGTTGCTCGACCAGAGAATCGGCGACGGACTTGCCGATGTTCTTGCGCGAGAAGGTGTCCGAAGCGGTGATGCGCACGCTGCCCTCGACATCGAGCGGGCCGCGCAGTGCGCGCTCCAGCCCCTGCTGGTTGAGATAGAGGGCGCTGTAATGGATTCCCGGCTTGCGATGGATCGCGGCCGCCACCTCGTCGGCGTCCGCCATGGTCGGCACGCGCTTGGGGTTGACGTAGGACACGCAGGCGATGTGGGTGAGCCCGGTTTCGGCCAAAGCCTCGATCAGGCGCACCTTGTCGGCGACCGGGATCATCTTCTTCTCCGACTGGAAGCCCTCGCGAGGGCCTTCCTCGTCGATGGTCACGCGCTTGGGCAGGTCGGACATCGCTATACTCCTTCGAGGATCAACCTTCTTCTTCCTGGAACGCCTGCTCGCGGGCACGCTTTATGTTGGGCAGCGCCATGAGCAGAAGCAGGACCGCGGTCGTGATCAGCAGGCCGAGACTGATCGGCCTTGTGATGAAGACTGACGCATCGCCACGCGAAAGCAGCATGGCGCGTCGGAAATATTCCTCCATTTGCGGCCCGAGCACCAGCCCGAGCAGGAAGGGCGCGCCCTCGCACCCCAGACGCGAGAAGACGTAGCCCAGGACGCCGAAGATCGCGACCTGATACACGTGGAAGGTACTGTTCGAGAGGCTGTAGGCGCCGATGGCGCAGAACAGCAAGATCGCCGGCGCCAGGAAACGGTAGGGCACCGTCAGCAGCTTCACCCACATGCCGATCATCGGCAGGTTGATGATGACCAGCATCAGGTTGCCGATCCACATCGAGACGATCATGCCCCAGAAGAGGTCGGGCTTCTTGGTCATGACCTCGGGCCCCGGCTGAATGCCCTGGATGATCATGGCGCCGACCATCAAGGCCATGACGGCGTTCGACGGGATGCCGAGCGTCAGCATGGGGATGAACGATGTTTGCGCCGCCGCGTTATTGGCCGATTCCGGCGCTGCCACGCCCTCGACGGCACCCTTGCCGAATATTTGGGGGGTCTTCGAGATCTTCTTTTCGAGCGTGTAAGACGAGAAGGCGGCCAAGGTCGGGCCGCCGCCGGGCAGCACGCCGAGAATCGACCCGAGGCCGGTTCCCCTGAGGGCCGCCGGGATGGCGCGGCGTGCCTCCTCGCGCGTCGGCCACAGCGAGGCGACCTTGATCGTGCCGGAGCGTGTCAGCTTGCGCTCGAGATTGACGACGATCTCGGCGATGCCGAACAGGCCCATCGCGACCGGGGCGAAATCGATGCCGTCGCTCAGCTCCGGAATGTCGAACGTGAAACGCTGCGCGCCGGTGCTGACGTCGGTGCCGACCAGCCCGACCAACAGGCCGAGGAAGACCATGGCGATCGCCTTCAGGACCGATCCGCTCGCCAGGACGACGGCAGCCACGAGGCCGAGCGCCATCAGCGAGCAGTAGTCCGACGGTCCGAATTTTTGGGCCATCTGGGTCAATGGCTCGGCGAACAATACGACGATGATCGTGCCGACCGTGCCGGCGAAGAAGGAACCGAGCGCCGCGACCGACAGGGCGGCCCCTGCGCGGCCGTTGCGTGCCATCTGGTAGCCGTCGATGCAGGTCACGACGGACGAGGACTCGCCCGGCAGATTTACCAGGATCGATGTCGTCGACCCGCCGTAGGCGGCGCCATAGTAGATGCCTGCCAGCATGATCAGGGCGGAGACCGGCGGCAGATGGAAGGTGATGGGCAGCAGCATGGCGATCGTCGCCGTGGGACCGATGCCCGGCAGCACGCCGATCAGCGTGCCGACCATGCAGCCGATGAAAGCGTACAACAGGTTCTGCAGCGAAACGGCGACCTGCAGGCCCAGCGCAAGGTGATCCAGCATCGCCATCTCACCAGACCCCGTTCACGACGGCGATATTCATCCCCAGCCCGACCTTGAAAACCAGGATGCAGAGGATCGCCAGCACGACGATGTTGCCCAGGACTTCGACCAGCTTGAATTCGCTGCCGCCCAGCGAGGCGAGGAGGACGAGCGCGACAAGCGCCGGAAGCAGGCCTGTCCTCTCGAACAGCAGCCCGAAGACGACGACGCCGATCGTCACCATCGCGATCGGCCGCAGTCTCGGCGCTTCGACAAGCTCGCCGCCCTTGAGGACCGCGATGGCGGCAATGATCAGCCCGAGCACCATCAGGATGTAGCCCAGCATGTTGGGGACGTATCCCGGCCCCATGCGCACTGGCGTCCCGACCGCAAGATGGCGGCCGAAATAGAGAGCCGTCAGGCCGAAGGCGATGAACATCACCCCGGACAAGAAATCCTTGCTCAGGAATCGACTCAAAACGATGCCTCCCCGTCCTTCACATACCGCGATGTTGGCCCCGGCGGCCGGACCTGGCCATGCACGCCGAGACGCTCGCGTGGCGGCAAGCCGCGCCGCCGATATGCATGGCGACAGCCGTCCCGTCCAGCCTTTCGTCGCGAGGATACGGTCGGCGACCGGACTGCACTGTTGGATCGATGGCGTGCCGGCATGCAAACGGGTCCGAGGAAACCCTGACGGTTGTTCTGTCCTCCGCCGCTTCGGCCGTATTGCATGCCTGCGAACGGACGAGCAAACTCCGCCCGGGTAAACGCTCGTTCAGGAGCTTTTGGTGGCGAGAAAAGGCGCAGATTATATCGGGACGATGGCGGTGCAGGAGAAGCACCGGTTCGATGTCCAGAGCTTGAGCCGTTTCATGGCGGCGAATGTGGCGGGCTTTGTCGAGCCCCTGCAGGTAGAGCAGTTCAAGGGCGGCCAGTCGAATCCGACCTATCGCCTGACCGACGGGTCGGACCGCCGTTACGTCTTGCGCCGCAAGCCGCCGGGCAAGCTGCTGCCGTCGGCGCATGCGGTCGACCGCGAGTTCCGCGTCATCTCGGCCCTGAACAAGACCGACGTACCGACGCCTCGTGCCTATGCGCTGTGCGAGGACGACAGCGTCGTCGGAACGGCCTTCTACGTCATGGAATACTGCGACGGCCGGGTGCTGTGGGACCCGCTGCTGCCGGAGGTGCCGAAAGAAGGGCGGCTCGCCATCTACGAGGCGAAATTCGAGACGCTGGCCAAGCTGCACGCCGTCGACTACGCCGCTCTCGGTCTCGCCGACTTCGGCCGCCCCGGCAGCTACGTCGCGCGACAGATCTCGCGCTGGGGCAAGCAGTACAAGGCTTCCGAGACGGAGAAGATCGAGTCGATGGACAAGCTCCTCGACTGGCTGCCGGCGCATCTGCCGGCCAGCGACGAGACCGTGCTGGTGCATGGCGACTATCGGCTGGACAACATGATCTTCCACAGCAGCGAACCGCGGGTCCTCGGCATCATCGACTGGGAGATCTCGACCCTGGGCGATCCGCTGGCCGAGTTGTCCTATCTCTGCATGCTCTGGCGCACGCCCAAGGACTGGGGTGGGCTGGCGGGGCACGATCTCGCCGCGCTCGGCGTCCCGGCGGAGCAAGAGATGGTCGCCTATTACTGCGATCTGTCGCGACGGACCGCGCCTGATCCGGCTCTCTGGGAATTCTACATGGCCTACAACCTTTTCCGCGTCTCCTGCATCCGGCAGGGCGTCTACGCGCGCTCGCTCGACGGCACTGCGTCGAACGTGCGAGCGGCCGAGTCGGGCAAGCTGGTGCGGCCGGCTGCCGACCTCGCCTGGCGGCTCGTGCGCGACATGGCCGGGGCTGCGCCATGACGAGGCGCAAGGCAGGGCGACACGGGACCGCGACGGTCATGGAACGGGAGGGACGGCCGCCAGTCGAGGCCATCCGCACCGCTGCCTTCCGCCAGTTCGCCGAGCGCGGCTTTCCGGTCGTGACGGTGCGCGACATCATGAAGGCCTGCGGGTTGACGCAGGGCGCGCTCTACAATCACTTCCGGTCGAAGGACGAGCTGCTGCACGACATCATCGCCTCGACCCAGGCGGAGCTCGAGCGGGTCTGCCAGCAGGCCGTGGCGGAGGCCGGCGACGATCCGCGCGCCAAGCTCTCGGCCTTCGTACGGGCCTATGTCGTGCGTCACTGCCGGCTGCGGATCGAAGCGCTGGTCGCCAACCGCGAATTGGGCTGGCTCGATGCGAGCCGCGTGGCCGACATTCGCCGCTCCCGCCGTGCCATCCGTGATGTACTGGTGGGCATTCTTGTCCAGGGCGTGGAAAAGGGTGTGTTCGCGCCGCCGAAGATCGACGGACGTGACGATCTCAAGACCGTCGCGATGGCGCTGTTGGACCAGTGCACGCACGTCTCGATGTGGTACGGTCCGGGCGGGCGCTTGGCCGAAGAGCAGATGGCGGCACTTTACGCCGAGATGGCGTTGCGTTCGGTGGGAGCGAAGTAGCCCGCCGACTAAGGTCCGCTGGCTGAGGAAAGGGGACGTCGGCATGTCCTGGCGCATTGCGACGTTCGTTCTCGCCCTGCTGGTTGCGGCATGCGCGCCGTCGACCGAGGAAGCGCCGGCCGCACGGGCCGCCGGCCAGCCGGCCATGCCCGGGCCGGCCGTCTCGGTGCCGGCCGCGGGCTGGCATGCGATGCTGGTCGGCGGCGACGACAGCAGCCCGGCCTTCGACAATGCTGTGGATACCCTTCGCGAGAGGCTCGCTGCGCTCGGGGTGCGAACCGTCAGGGCTTTTACGGCGGACCAGGCCGCGGGCGCTCGCCTTGCCACATCCATCAATGTCCGGGACGGCCTGCGGACCGTCGGCGGTGACGCCTGCTTCGTTTACATCACCAGCCATGGCAATGAGCGGGGCTTTTTCCTGCGCGCCGACCGGAGGCTATTCGGGCCAGCCGTGCTCGACCATGCGCTCGCGGAGGGCTGTGGCGACGTGCCGACGGTGCTCGTCGTTTCCGCATGCCACAGCGGCACCTTCATCAACGGCACGACGCGCCAGCCCAACCGCATCATCCTGACCGCCGCCGCGGCCGACCGCACCAGCTTCGGCTGCGGAGCTGACGACGACTATACCTATTATGACCAGTGCTTCCTGCAACAGCTCGACACTGCCCGCACATGGCGTCAGGTCGCCACGGGCGCGAAGTCCTGCGTCGAAGCGCTGGAGCGAAAGCTTGGGGTGCGGCGCGAGTCGCGACCGCAGGCCTACTTCGGCGCTGCGGTCGCAAACCTGCATTTGCCCGGTCGGTAGCCGCAAGCGCGGCGTCCTCGCGCCCCATGCCGTATAGACGTCGCTGGAGTTGCGCCTGCCCTGAGCGAAGCCGAAGGGCGCTCGCGCTCATCGGAGCGCGCCACTAACGAGAAACAAGATCAGATGCCCAGCGGCTGCGGTGTCATCCCGAGCGTAGCGAGGGATCCTTAGCAGCGCCGATCAAAGATCCCTCCCTTCGGCTTCGCTCAGGGCAGGTGCTGCGCTCGGGATGACACAACCTTACCTGACGTACCCGTTTCATCTCGACAGTCGGCGGCGCCGGTGAGCAACTCCAATGGCGCATCATGACCTCAGCGAACACGCAGGGACTGCGCACTATCAGTGCTTTACCCGCCGATCACCGCCACGAAGTCGCAGGTGAGGTGGCTGGGACTGTTGGCGTCGAGGGAGAGGGTGTGGCGCGCGGGCCGCGACTCCGCGTCGGGAAACATCTTCGACCACTCGCCGTTCAGCGCTTTGCGGCCGGTGGCGGGGTCCTTCATCCAGAAGCTCACCTTGATGATGTCGTCGACCGTGCCGCCGGCCGCTTCGACGCAAAGCCTGATCTGCTTGAAGACGTTGGTGACCTGACCCTCGAGGTCGGGAGGCATCGTGCTTGTCTCGGGATCGCGGCCGCTGATGACGCTCGACATCAGGATATTGCCGATGCGGCTCGCGTTGGGGATCGGATTCTGATGCTTGAATCCCGGATAGCTGATGCTCTTGCGCTTGGCCATTGCTTGCTTCTCCTGTTGCAAATCCCGATCGTTCATCGAACGCGTGCGCTCAACAGCTCGCCGAACACCTCGAAGCGCTCGCCGTTGAAGCGCTGCAGCAGCATTTCCTCCATCGGCTGGTAATCGGTGGGGCTCGTATTCATGTTGATTCCTTTCAGCAGCATGGCGGGATGAAAGTCCCTAAGATTGGCCGCCTGCCGCATGACATTCTCGCGCGTGAGCACATCGCCGCATTGCTCGAGGACCTGCACCATGGTCTGGGCCTGCACGTATCCCACCACGTTCTGCGGATCCTCGAGACTGCCGGCGGGGTAGTATTTCTTCATCCAGTTGACCCAGGCCAGGAACTCGGGATCGTCCTTGTATTGCGGGTCTGTCGGATCCTTCACGAACGCAGCGGAGATGATGCCTTTGGACGCTTCGACCCCGGCCGGCCGCATCACAACGCCGACCGACGCGGCGGGATTGTCGATGAGCTGCAGCGGTTTCCAGCCGAGCTCGTGCGCCTTGCGGATCGCCTGCACCGCGAACTTCGGCGTGGTGATGTTCAGGAAGACGTTGGCCTTGGTCGAAGCGAGGTCGATGATTTGCGAGTCGACCGTCGGGTCGGTGACCTCGTAGCTCACAGCCCTCACGACGATCTCCTTGGCTTTGTCGCCAAGGCGATCACTGAAACCCTTGAGGAAATCCTTGCCGAAATCGTCGTTCTGATAGAGCACTGCAACCTTCGGACTGGGCACGTTCTTCAGCACATAGGCTGCGTAGATGCTCGCCTCCGCCTGATAGATCGGCGTCAAGGTCATCGTGTAGGGAAAATGCTGCGGATCGTTCCAACGGCTGGCGCCTGTCGCCAGGAAGAGCTGCGGCACCTTCTTCTGGTTGAGGTATTTCTGGATAGCGGCATTGGTCGAGGTGCCGAGCGAACCCGAGATGGCAAGGACATGGTCGTTCTCGACCAGCTTGCGCGTCTGCTCGACAGTCTTGGGCGGACTGAAACCGTCGTCGAGCGAGATCATGGTGATCTTGCGTCCGTTGACGCCGCCCCGATCGTTGATCATCGCAAAGTAGGCGAGCTCGGCTTTCGCAAGGGTGATGAAGCCCGACAGCGGCCCGCTGTACGGCATGGTCTGGCCGAGCTTGATTTCGTTGTCCGAAGCGCCCGGATCGTACTTCTTCTGCGCCAGCGCAGGACTCGTCAGCAGCGCAATCGACAGAAACGCTGCCAGCAGGCGTATCGTTGGCATGGTCTCCTCCCGACTTTGTCGGCTAGCATGGCATCAAGAAGCATGTGAAGCGACTGCAAAGGAGGAAACGATGGCGCTCGTGGAGTATGAGCGGGACGGGGCGATCGTCACCTTGACCCTGAACCGTCCGGAAAAGCTCAACGCCTTCAGCGACGAGCTGGTCGGCGTGTTGGCGGAAGCGCTCCATCGTTTCGACATCGACGACGAGGCCGAGATCGCGATCCTGCATGGGAACGGCCGCGCCTTTTCGAGCGGCGCCGACGTGCACCAGCGCCAGTTGCGCAGTCGCGAGGAGTTCCTGAAGCTCGGTGGCCCCCAAGGGCGCGGCACGCATTCGGCCGACTTGCTGACCAAGGCGGTCAACTGGAAGCCGGTGATCGCCGCGCCGCACGGCTATGTGCTCGGCTTGTCGGTCGGCATCGTGCTCGAATGCGATCTGATCGTGGCCGAAGAAGGAACGCGTTTTCAGATCACGGAGACCTCGCGGGGCCTTGGCGCGGGCAAATACTGGGGCCTGATGCAGTTCCGCGGTGGCGGTGCCTTCTCCATGGAAGCGGCTCTCACCGGACGCTTCTTTACCGCCGAGGAGGCGTTCGAGGCCAATCTGATCAACCGCGTCGCGTCGAAGGGCAAACATCTCGAGGTGGCGCGCGAGCTTGCCGCGAAGGTGATCACGAATCCTCCGCTCAGCGTGCGCTCGACGGTGAGACTGAGGCGCTGGCACATGGACCGCCTCAGCCGGGAAATCATGCATCAGACCGCGCCGGAGCGGCTCTATCTGACCGAAGATTTTCAGGAGGCCGCGCGCGCCTTTACCGAGAAGCGCAAGCCGGCCAGATTCAAGGGACGGTAACCATGAAGAAGAGCAGCGATCGCATCCTCACCAGCCACGCGGGCAGCCTGCCGCGGACGGACGATCTCATCGAGGCCAACCGGCAGCGCGAAGCTGGAAATGTCGACGAAGCGAAGTTCCAGGAGAAGCTGCGTCACGGCGTGGCCGAGGTCGTGCGTCGCCAGAAGGAGGCGGGCATCGCCGTGCCGGGCGACGGCGAGTACGGCAAGTCGATGGGCCACAAGATCAACTACCGCGCCTGGTGGAGCTACTCCTTCCAGCGCCTGGGCGGACTCAAGGTCGCGGGCCTCGGCCTATATGACTTCCCGGTGCACCGTTCGAGCCCGGGCCATGTCGTGCTGTCGAGCTTCGGCGACCGTCGCGACCGCCTACGCTTCGCTGCCGCCTACGCCGATCCCGAGTCGGGCGTGTCGACCGGTCCGCGCACGACCGATTGGCCCGTTTGCGTCGGGCCGCTCACCTACACCGGACAGGCCGCGATCGCCGCCGACATCGCCAACTTCAAGGCGGCGCTCGAGGCCAACGGCTTCAGCGAAGGCTTCATGACGTCGATCGGTCCGGGTAGCGCCTCGCGCATCGGCAACGAGCACTACAAGAACGACGAGGAGTTCGTGTTCGCCTGCGCCGAGGCGATGCGCGAGGAATACAAGGCGATCGTCGATGCGGGCTTGATCCTGCAGATCGACGATCCGGCGATCGCCGAGAATTTCGACCAGATCAATCCCGAACCGTCGGTGGAGGACTATCGAAAGTTCACCATGCCGCGGGTCGAGGCGCTGAACCATGCCCTGCGCGGTTTGCGCAGGGACCGCATCCGCTTCCATCTCTGCTGGGGGAGCTGGCATGGCCCGCACACGACCGACATCGCCATGCGCGACATCGTCGAGGTGATGCTGAAGATCGACGCCGGCGCCTACTCCTTCGAGGCCGGCAATGTGCGGCACGAGCACGAATGGTCGGTATGGAAGAACACGAAACTGCCCGACGACAAGCTGATCCTGCCGGGGGTGGTGAGCCATGCCACCAACGTCGTCGAGCACCCCGAGCTGGTTGCCGAACGTATCGGCCGTTTCGCGAGTCTCGTCGGACGCGAACGCGTCATCGCCTCGACCGACTGCGGCCTCGGCGGCCGCGTCCACCCCGATATCGCCTGGGCCAAGCTCGAAACCCTCGCTCAGGGCGCCGCGATTGCCAGCCGGCAACTGTGGTAGCCGCCTCCCGGACCGCGAGCGTCTCACTCGCCTATGAGCCGGCCAGGAGTCCTTCCGCCATCTCGCGGAGCTTGTTGCGTTGGATCTTGAAGCCGTTGGGTGACGGGGTCTTCGGGAAGTCGTCGATGGCGAAGACGCGCAGCGGCACCTTGTAGTTGGCGAGGCCCTGCCTGCAGTGGGCGATGACAGCGTCTTCGTCGAGGGCGGTCCCCGTTGCGAGGATTACGAAGGATACGGCTCGCACCCCGTCGGGACGGGCGAGCGCGATGGTCTGGCAGGCGTCGATGCTAGGCAGCTTCTGGATATGGGTCTCGATCTCCAGCGGATTGACGAGGAAACCTGAAAGCCGCAAAACATCGCCCATGCGGCTCAGGAAGGTGAACCCACCGTCTGCATCGAGCTCGCCCAGATCGCCGGTGCGGACATAGCCGTCGGTCGTGACGGTGTCGGTTGTTGCCTTGTCGTTGCCCCAGTAGCCCACCATTAGCGAGGGACCGGCGCATTCGAGCATGCCGGGCTGGCCGGGACCCAGCAGCGCCCCCGTTTCCGGATCGCGCACGCGCACATGGGCCAGCGGCGAGGTGGGAATGCCGCCGCCTTTCTTGCGCCGGGCCGTCGGCGCCTCGAGAGGTTGCGCGGCATAGAGTGCCTGCACCTCGCTCATGCCATAGAGGCCCCGCAGGATCAGTCCACGTCGTTCCGCGGTCTCGGCAATCGATTCGAGGGCGGTATTGAAGCCGCCGTAACCCGCCCATCGCACCGACGGCATCGGCCGATCACCCGGCATTCGTTCGAGCAAGCGGCCGAACATGTCGTCGCTGCCGAAGAGCGTGGTCGGCCCATGGCGGCGGATGAGGTCGGCGATGGTCTCGATATCGTAGGACTCGACAAGGACGCAGGGCTTGCCGGCGGCGAGCGTCGTCAGCGTCTGGTTGAAGCCGAACACGCCGCAAAGCGGCATGATGCTGAGCGAAAGCGTGCCGTCGGCCATGAAGTCGAAGACGCGCGCGACCTGCTGCGCATGGGCAGCGATCGCGCCCTGCCGATGCGCCACGAATTTCGGCGCGCTGGTGGTGCCCGAGGTCGTGAAGATGTTGCAAACCGCCTTCGGGCCGGCGTCGTTCGTGCCGCGTCTCGGCCGCGTCAGCAGACGATCGAACGGCACGCGCTGCAGCCGCTCGATGGCGGTCGGTGTCCGGGTCGGCATATCGCCCACCACGACCAGAGCCTTGAGCGCGTCGAGCGCCTGCGGCTCGATCTCGGCCAGGATCGACAGAAAGTCGATGTGGCGGAAGGCGGGCGCACAGGCGAGCACCTTGGCCCCCGACCGGCTCACGATTTCGGCCACCTCGACGGCGCGATAGCGCGTGTTCACGGCGACGCCGACCGCGCCCAGTCGCGTGCAGGCGAAGTAGAGCAGGAGATAGGCCGGCACGTTGGGGAGCCACAGCGCTACCCGGTCGCCGCGGCCCACGCCGAGATCGGCAAGGCCCTGCGCCACACGCAGCGACCGTTCGGCAAGCTCGGCGAAGGATATCGCACGGTCGCCGTGCAGAAGCGCCGGCGCATCGGGAGTCTGGCTGGCCCAGTCGGCGAGCAGCGTCCAGACGTCCGAGGCAGGTTTGTCGAGGGGCATGCGAGGCAAAGACTACCCGAAGGTGACGTCATCTCAAGCGTCGTGAGGCGATCCAATCCGGAGGCTCTCGCCCGACAACCTGCGACGCGCTATGTCAGAAGCCAGAAGTTAAGGAGGAGAAGATGAAACTCGCCTACTCGCCAGCCAGCCCCTATGTCCGCAAGGTCACCGCCTGCGCGATCAAGCGTGGCATCAACGACAAGGTCGAGCGGCTGAAGATCGGCACGAC
>DATEID010000356.1:0-3110 GCA_035279245.1 Reyranella sp. | reverse complement strand
CGCCTCCAGGCTCTCGACGCCGCACAGGCCGCAGCCGGTACGGCCGGCCAGGTTGCGGCGCCGCTCGCGCAGCGCGGCCATCCGGCTGCCGGCGATCTCCAGCCGCACCTCGATGCCGCGGCCCGCCGGCTCGGCCTCGATGTCGTAGATCTGCGAGGCGTCCTCGACGATGCCCTCGGTGAACGAGAAGCCGCGCGCCAGATCCTCGAGGTCGCGCGGGGTCGCCATCATCACGGCGTGGCTCAGTCCGTTATAGACCAGCGCGACCGCGACCTCCTCGGCGACGATCTCGTCCAATGCCTCGTCGCCCGCGGCGGTGAGACGATGGGCAGGACGGTGGATCGAACCGCGATTGGGGCCGCGAGCCTCGACGCCCGGCACCGTCGGTCAGGAGCCGGCCTGCAGCGCCACCTCGGTGACGCCCTCGGCGAGGTTGAGGCCGGCCCGGCCCGGCACCTGCACAGGGGCCAGCGCAATCAGCTTGTTACCCTGGTCGACCAGCATGGCGCGCTCGGGCGGACGGCCGTCCACCAGGGGCGGCGTGCCGCGGCCGAACTCGCCCGCGAGGCCGCCCGCCTCGAGTGGCTCCGGCGCGTAGACCAGCCACACGATATGGTGTGCCCGGTCCGCCAGGATGGCTTTGGCGCCGAACTGCCTGATCGCCGCGTGATAGGCCTCGGCCTTGCCGTCGCTGCGCGCGAACAGGCATTCGAGGTCACGCGGTGCGCTGCCGGTCAGGGTGCAGCTGAGCGAGCCGACATTGACGCTCGACTCGCTCTCGGCATGGGTCTGGGCATAGAAGGCCGCGCCGCCTACCAGCGCCGCCGCACCCAGCATCGCGAAGATCGTTCGCCGCATTGTCTTCCTCCGCCTTCCGACGAGGGTCCCCAGACGGCCAACCTACGCCCTCGCGACGATTTGTCCAAGGGCCGGAAGTCGCTCCTCCCGGCGACGTCAGGCGGTGGGCTGCAGGGGAGCCGCGGCCGGCAGCGGCGCGCGGCGGCGCGGCGTCGGCGTCCAGGTCAGCAGGCGGCGCAGCAGCCAGATCCCGAGCCGCCGCATCGGGCCCGGGGGCGCGAAGTGCGAGGCGAACTCGCGGTTGATCTCGAACGGCCGCCAGTAGTTGGCCTGCCACTCGCGATAGGCGGCATGGAAGGTTCGGCTCTGCTCCGGCGAGGCGCGCAGCAGCGAGCAGTCGCACGCGGCTTCGATGCGCACGTCGTCGTCGGCGAGGAAGCGGAATCTGTGCCGACTGCTGAGGTGATGCAACGTGTTGTCGGAGAATTCGAATTCTTCGGGACGCGAACGCAGGGCAGTGATTGCCGGAGCAAGTTCCAGGTAGGTCATCGAAGCACTCCTGTCGTTACCGGCTGATCAACGCCAAACGGCCACATTTGGTTACGCGCTTCCTCCTCGGATGACGAAGCAAAGGTGTCGACGTCACAGAGCCGGCAACAGTCGCTCGCCTTCCTTGCCCAGCGAGCGTGCCGCACCAGGAAGATTGCGCCACTGGAGTTGCTGACCGGCGTCGCCGACCGGCGGGGATGAAACGGGTCACGGTAAGGTTGTGTCATCCCGAGCGCAGCGAGGGATCTTTCGCAACGCCGGGACAGGATCCCTTGTGTCAGGCAAAGGTGGGAGAATGAGCGAACGGGCGGCTGTTGAAGCAACCGCCCGTCGCCGGCCCTGAGCCCGGAGATCCCTAAGGCATGAGCCTGTAAGCGAGCGAGGGACAGGGCCGGTGTCTTCCTTAAACCCGAACAGTTGCATGGGCGCGAAGCCCGGACGAGCAAGGAAGGGAGACGGAGGATGACACAGAAGCGGACGCTTGTCGGCCTCGACATTGCCAAAGGGAAGATCGATGCGGCAATCCGGCCGGTGGGCGCGGAGGCGTCGTTTGCCAATGACGCAGCGGGCCGGAGGCAGTTGCTGGACTGGCTTGCCGGGCATGGCGTCGGCAAGGCGGTGATGGAGGCGAGCGGCGGCTACGAGAGGGCCTGGGCCGGCCTGTTGCGCGCGGCCGGGCTGGAGGTGGTGGTCGTCGATCCCAAGCGGGTGCGCCACTTCGCCAAGTCGGCGGGGCGGCTGGCCAAGAACGATCCGATCGACGCCCGCATGATCGCCTGGTTCGGCGAGGTGTTCGAGGACACATCCGGCCAGGTCGCCGACGAGGATCGCCAGGAGCTCGACCAGCTGGTCATGGCCCGTCTGGGCGTGGTGCGGCTGAAGGCGCTGGTCGAAAGCTGGGGCGAGCACGAGCAGCCCAAGGCGGTGCAGAAGATCCATCAGGCGCTGCTCAAGGCGATCGCCGTCCAGCTGGCCAAGCTGGAGACTGTCATCGCCGCCAGGATCGCCAAGGTCGAGCGCTTCGCACGGCAGGCCGAGATCCTCCACAGCGTGCCGGGGTTGGGCGACGCGGCGGTCGCCGGCCTGATTGCCTTGCTGCCCGAGCTCGGCCGCGTCGACCGCCAGGCCGCAGCCGCCTTGCTCGGCGTGGCGCCCTACGACGACGACAGCGGCGAACGGCGCGGCCAACGCCACATCGTGGGCGGGCGCCGCAAGCTGCGCACGCTGCTGTACATGCCGATCCTCAGCGCCATCCAGCACAATCCGGTGCTCAAGGCCTACTACCAGCGGCTGCGCGCCAGGGGCAAGAAGCCCAAGGTCGCCTTGGTGGCCTGCCTGCGCAAGCTGATCGGCATCCTCAACACCATGCTGCTGCGATCCGAAAAGTGGAATCCGGCCAAGCACGCGATCGCCTGAGCGCGCCGTCGGCGCTCCGCGTCGACGGCTTGATAGTCGACCAGCCCGGTGAGCGGGCGGGGTCAAGGCCGCAGCCGCCGAAGGCGGAGGCGCATCGCGCCTGCCTTGAGCCCGTCCGATCACCGGGCTATCCCAACATCACAGTTGCTCGCTTCGCTCGGGATGACACGGCTGTGGCTGAGCGTCCGATCGCTGTTCCTTGTTAGTGGCGCGCCGATGAATCAATACCCCATGTTCGCGCGCAGGTACTTCTCGGCCTGCTCGATCGGGATGCCGCGGCGCCTGGCATAGTCCTCCACCTGGTCGCGGCCGATGCGGGCCACGCCGAAATATTGCGCCTCGGGATG
>DATEID010000355.1:0-4223 GCA_035279245.1 Reyranella sp. | reverse complement strand
CGGCGGAGGCGGCGGCCCGTGGGGTGGCGGCGGACGCGGCGGCGGCCCGTTCGGTCCGCGTCGTCCGCCGGACATGGACGACGTGATCCGCAAGGGCCAGGAGCGCCTGCGCAATCTCCTGCCCGGCGGCTTCGGCTCCTTCAAGGGCCTGCTGCTGATCGCGCTTGCGGCGATCGTGGTCTGGCTGCTGACGGGCTTCTTTCGCGTGCAGCCCAACCAGCAGGCGATCCAGCTCATCTTCGGCAAGCCCTATGGCGCCGCCGTCGAGCCCGGACTGCACTACAATCTGCCGGCCCCGATCGGCCATGTCGTGGTCGTGAACGTCCAGGACCAGCGGCGCACCGTGCTCGGCGCGCGCAACTCGCCGGGCTACAGCCGCAATTCGCGCGGCGCGGGCTCGTCGGAGAACCTGATGCTGACCGGCGACGAGAACATCGTCGACATCGAGTTCGCCGTCCTGTGGCAGGTCAGCGACGTGTTCAAATTCGCCTTTGCCGTGCGCAACGGCGAGGAGACGGTTCGGGCCGCGTCGGAAGCGGCAATGCGCGAGATCATCGGCCAGTCCGATCTGCAATACGCGCAAACCGAGGGCCGTACCAAGATCGAGCTCGAAACCAAGGACCTGCTGCAGCGCATCCTCGACGAGTACGGGCTCGGGGTGCGCATCACGCAGGTCCAGCTCCTGAAGGTCGACCCGCCGCAGGAGGTGATCGCGGCGTTCCGCGACGTGCAGGCCGCGCGCATCGACAAGGAGAAGAAGATCAACGAAGCCAACACCTACCGCAACCAGGTCCTGCCGCGCGCCAAAGGCGACGCCGCCTCGATCATCCAGAAGGCCGAGGCGTACAAGGCCGAGACCGTGGCTCGGGCCAAGGGTGATACCCAGCGCTTCGACCAAGTCTATCAGCAGTACGCCAAGGCCAAGGACGTGACGACCGAGCGCCTCTATCTGGAGACGATCGAGGAGGTGTTGCACAACATGAACAAGCTGGTGGTGGACAAGAACGCCGCCGGCCCGGGCGTGCTGCCCTATCTGCCGCTGCCCGAGCTCAAGCCGTCGCAGCCTGCGCCGCCGCCTCCGCCGCGGGCGAGCACCGCCGACCAGGGAGGCTCGCGATGAGCAACCGTATGATCTTCGTCCTGGTCGGTCTGGCGGTCGTGATCTTCCTGCTCACCCAGACCTTCTATACCGTCGATCCGACCAGCCAGGTGCTGGTCCGGCAGTTCGGCGCGCTGGTCGGCAAGCCCAAGACCGAACCGGGCCTCTACGTGAAGATACCCCTGGTCCAGGACATCGTCCGTATCGACCGGCGGCTGCTCGACTACGAGGCCAGCGAGTTCGAGGTCATTGCCGGCGACCAGAAGCGCCTGGTGGTCGATGCCTATGCGCGCTACCGCATCACGGACGCCCATCGGTTCGCCGAGCGCGTGCCCGGCGGCGAGCTGGCCCTGCGGAATTTGCTCGATTCCCTGATCAATTCCGAGATCCGCGGCGTGCTGAGCTCGGTGCCGCTGCACGCGGTCCTGACCGAGCAGCGTGCCTCCCTGATGGACGACATCACCAAACGGGTGAACGGCAACACCAAGGATCTCGGCGTCGAGGTCGTCGATGTCCGCATCAAGCGGGCCGACCTGCCGCAGGCCAACGAGCAGTCGGTCTACAACCGGATGAAGACCGACCGCGAACGGGAGGCTGGCCAGTTGCGTGCCGAGGGCGACGAGGAGAAGCAGCGCATCCATGCCACGGCCGACCGCGAGGTCGCCGTGATCAAGGCCGACGCCGGCCTGAAGGCGCAGGTTACCCGGGGCGAAGCCGATGCCGAGGCCACGCGCATCTATGCCAAGGCCTTCGACCAGGACAAGGATTTCTATGCGTTCTGGCGGCGCATGGAGGCCTATCGGCAGGCCTTCTCCGGGCGCGATACGATGATCCTCAGCCCGGACAACGACTTCTTCCGCTATTTCAACCAGCCGCCGGCCGCGGCGATCACGGGCAAGAAGTAGGCTGGCAAAAACGCCTCGTCGGCGGCTGTGGCAGACTTGCCACGCCGCCGGATTTCTTTTCGCAGGGGCAGGAAAACGGCCCCTTTTCGGACGACATAACGGCCTCTTTATTTGCGCCACAATCGGTGCCCATGTAGACACTGGATTCGAACGCGCGGTGCCGGCCGTTCCGACTTTGGGCCTTGAGCGCCGCTGGAGGTCGGGCGTGAATCTGAGGGAATTCCAGGGCTTTTCGAAGGGGGCGCTCGCTGCCGTGGCGGCGGTCGGACTCGTGCTTGCCCAGCCAATGGCCGCGGCGCCGGCGAGCGCGCGCGAGGCGCCGCAAAGCTTCGCCGACCTGGTCGATGTCCTGATGCCGACCGTGGTCAATATCACCACCACCCAGAACCTGCCGCAGCAGGGGCCGCGGCTGCGGGACATGCCGCAGCTTCCGCCCGGCTCGCCGTTCGAGGAGCTGTTCAAGGAGTTCTTCGACCGTCGCGGCGGCGAGGAGCAACAGCGCCGGCGCGGCACGTCGCTCGGCTCGGGCTTCATCATCGATCCGTCGGGCTACGTCGTCACCAACAACCACGTGATCCAGGGCGCCGAGGACATCACCGTCATCCTGAAGGACGACACGCAGCTCAAGGCCAAGCTGGTCGGTGCCGACAGTCGGGCCGATCTCGCGGTGCTGAAGGTCAATCCGCCGGGCGGCAAGCCGTTGCCGGCCGTGAAATTCGGCGATTCGGACAAGGTGCGGGTCGGCGACTGGGTGATCGCGATCGGCAACCCCTTCGGGCTCGGCCACTCGGTGACTGCCGGCATCATCTCCGCTCGCGGTCGTGCACTTTCCGATTCGCTCGACGACTACCTGCAGACCGACGCCGCTATCAACAAAGGCAACTCGGGCGGTCCGCTGTTCGACGCCGACGGCGAGGTGATCGGGGTCAACACGGCGATTTATTCGCCTTCCGGCACCAATGCCGGCCTCGCTTTCTCCATCCCGTCCAACCAGGTCAAGCAGGTGGCCGAGCAGTTGCGCGAATACGGCCGGGTGCGGCGCGGCTGGATCGGCGTCAGCTACCAGAGCGTGACCGACGACATTGCCGACAGCTTCGGCCTCGATCGCGCGCGCGGCGTTCTGGTGGCCAATGTCGCGGCCGACAGCCCGGCGGCCAAGGCGGGCATCAAGCGCAACGACATCATCCTGTCCTTCAACGGCCATGACGTAGCGGATTTGCGGCACTTCCCACGCATGGTGGCCAATGCGCGGGTCGGCAGCACGGTCGACACCGTGGTGTGGCGGCAGGGCAAGCAGCAGACCCTGAGGCTCAAGATCGGCGAGCAGGATTCGGCCGAGAAGCAGAATGCCTCGGTGCAGGAGTCGACGCCGTCCAAGAAGCCGGCGGAACCCGACCGGTCGGTCAGCTCGACGGTCGAGCAGCTCGGCCTCACCTTGCAGAAGCCGAGCGATCAGTTGCGCGAGAAGTACGGGCTGAGCGACAACGTCAAGGGCGTGGTGGTCACGCGCGTTACCCCTGACAGCCCCGCCGCCGAGAAGCAGCTCCAGGCGGGCGACGTCATTGTCGAGGTCGACCAGAAGGCCGTGAGCACGCCGCAGGAGGTCGCCGACATCGTGGCCAAGCTGCAGGCACAGAAGAAGCGCTCGGTTCTGCTGTTCGTCGAACGCCAGGGCGATCCGCGCTTCGCCGCCCTCAGGCTCGTTAAGTAGCCGGATACAGCCGCAGTATCGCGTCGGTCGCGGCTTTTGCGCGGCGGGCGCATTCGCGTGGCGAGGGCGGCTCGATCGCGCGCAGCATGACCCGCAGCAGCGTGTCGCCGAACAGCAGTGACAGGAACTGGCTGGCGACGGTTTCCGGATCGGCCTCGCCCAGCAGGTCTTTGCGGTTCATCTGACCCAAGAAGGCGATCAGTGCGCGGCGATGGGCGCCGCGGCCGTTCTCGTCGAGCACGTGCGCCATCTCCGCTTGGCGGTCGGTCTCGCTGATGGCGAGCCGGAACATCGTCACGACCGTGGGATGGCATACTTCGGTGAGCACCGTCGTGCCGAATAGGATCAAGGTCTCGGCCAGTCCCGACCGGTCGGCCGCTGGCGGCAGGCTGAGTGCCTGGTGCATGCGGGCGGCGCGACGTGCCACCATCTCCACCAGAACGCCGCGCTTGTCGCCGAACAGCGTGTAGAGCTCGCGCTTCGAGACCTTGGCGCGGGTTGCGATCTC
>DATEID010000354.1:0-3776 GCA_035279245.1 Reyranella sp. | reverse complement strand
TCGTGCGCGATGCCGTCGACAACCATCTCCGGTGTATAAACGTAGCGCTGCTTCAGGACATCGGCGTAGGTGCGCTGGCGTGCGGTCGTCGCCGCCGTCGCGAAGCGATCCTTCCAGCCGATGTAGTCCCAATAGTCGACGTGATAGGAGAGCGCGACGATATCGGGCCGACGCGCCAGAGTGCCGAGAAGGCGATCAGCCGGCGGACAGGAGCTGCAGCCCTGCGAGGTGAAGAGCTCGACGGCCCAAGGCCCGGAGGAGGCTTCGCGCGCCGGAGCTGAGCCGCCCTGGCTGGCGAGCAAGGCCGCGCCCGCAACCGATGCACCACCGAACAGAAGTGCGCGCCGGCGGGACAGGGAGACAATCGACATGATGCCAACATGAGCACGCGGCCACACACGAGCCAATCAACAAACAGTTAGTGCCAATTGCGGCGCGCGTCCGCTGGACTCTCGATGGGTAATATTATAACAAAACCAATGATGTTCACACCCGCCTCTCCAGGAACGGCCTTGCTCGCCATGAGCGCGATGAGCCGTATCGCAATGGCCTTGGTTGTCGCGGCGGCGCTCTGGCTTTGCATCTGGCTGGTGGTGTGAGACGCGCATGAGCGCCGCGCTGCGCCTGGTCGACGTGACCGTGAGCTACGATCGCCATCCCGCGGTGCATCACGTTTCCGTCGACATTCCCGCAGGCGAGCTGACGGCGCTGGTCGGCCCCAACGGCGCCGGCAAGAGCACGCTCCTGAAAGCGCTGCTGGGTCTCGTTCCGCGCGTCGAGGGCCGCATCGAACGAACCGCGCGGCGCATTGCCTATCTGCCGCAGCAGGCCGAGATCGATCGCAGCTTTCCGATCTCGGTCTTCGACACGGTGCTGCTCGGCCGCTGGACGCGGTTCGGCGGCTTCGGCGCTGCCGCACGGGCGGACATCCATGACGCCGGCGATGCCATCGCGGCGGTCGGCCTCGCGGGCTTCGAACGCCGGCCGATCGACACGCTTTCGGTCGGCCAGTTCCAGCGCGTGCTGTTCGCGCGGCTGCTGCTGCAGGACGCCGATCTCGTGCTGCTCGACGAGCCGTTCGCCGCCATCGACGCCAAGACGGTTGTCGACCTGATGGAGATCATACGGCGGTGGCGCGCCGAGAAGCGCACGGTGGTCGCCGTGCTGCACGATCTCGACCAGGTGCGGCGCGACTTCTCCAACAGCCTCCTGCTCGCGCGCGAGGTGGTCGCGTCCGGTCCGACGCCGGGCGTGCTGTCGAACGAGAACCTGCGGCGAGCGCGGGCCATGGCCGAGGCCTGGGACGAGCACGCTGGCGCCTGCGAGATGCCGATGCGGCTGAGCGCATGAGCGCGCCTCCATGCTCTACGACACACTGATCGGGCCTTTCGCAGATTTCGGCTTCATGCGCCGCGCGCTCGTCGCGAGCCTCGCGCTGTCGATGGGCGGCGCCTCGATCGGCGTGTTCCTGATCCTGCGGCGCATGACCTTGATGGGCGATGCGCTGGCGCATGCGTTGCTGCCGGGCGCAGCTCTCGGTTTTCTGCTGGGCGGACTGTGGTTGCCGGCCATGAGCCTCGGCGGCTTCATTGCCGGCATGGCGACCGCGCTCGCCTCCGGTGCCATCGCGCGCTTCACGCGCATGCGCGAGGATGCGAGCTTCGGCGCCGCCTATCTCACCTCGCTGGCGCTCGGCGTGATGATCGTCTCCTTCCGCGGCTCGGCGATCGACCTGATGAACATCCTGTTTGGCGCCATCCTCGCCGTCGACAACACCTCGCTCTACCTGGTCGGCGGCGCGACGACCGTGACGCTGGTCGGGCTCGCCGCGATCTACCGGCCGCTCGTCGTCGAATGCTTCAATCCCGGCTTCCTGGCGGCGATGGGCGTTCGCGGTGCGGTCTATCACTATCTCTTCCTGGCGCTTGCCGTGCTGAACATGGTCGCGGCCTTCCAGGCGCTGGGCACGCTGATGGCGCTCGGTCTCATGCTGCTGCCGGCGGTCGCCGCTTCGTTCTGGGCGCGCGAGGTCTGGTCGATGACGGCGGTCGCCGTGCCGATCGCCTTCCTGTCGGCGGCCATCGGGCTTTTGCTCTCGTTCCATGCCGGTCTGCCCTCGGGCCCGGTGATCGTGCTGGTCGCCAGCCTGTTCTTCCTCGGCTCCCTGCTGTTCGGCTCGCGCGCCTCGGTTCGCGCCAGGCTCTCGCAACCGGTCCACCTTCGCGGCTAGTCTCGCCGTCCATCTTCGGAGGAGACAGCATGGGCAGCTCACCGGTGCCGGGCGTCGCGCTCGAGACCATCACCGCGAACAACATTCACATGCGCTATGCCGAGATCGGCAACGGGCCGCTGGTCCTGTTCTGCCACGGCTGGCCGGAGAGCTGGTACTCGTGGCGCCATCAGTTGACCGGTGTGAGCGCCGCGGGCTTCCGCTGCGTCGCGCCCGACATGCGCGGCTATGGCGGCACCGAGGCGCCCGAGCCGATCGATCAGTACACGCTCCTGCAGCTCGTGGGCGATATGGCCGAGCTCGTGAAGGGGCTGGGCGAGACCAAGGCCGTGATCGTCGGCCACGACTGGGGCGCGCCGGTCGCGTGGCACGCGGCGCTGTGGCGGCCCGATCTCTTTCCCGCCGTGTGCGCCATGAGCGTGCCGTACGCGCCGCCAGGTTACGTCGATATCCTGACGGCGCTCGACAAGCTCGGCATCCACGACTTCTACCTGCAGTATTTCCAGAAGCCCGGCGTCGCCGAGGCCGAGCTGCAGGCGGATATCAAGAGCGCGCTGCGCCGGCTCTACTTCACCGCAAGCGGCGATCATGTCGAGAAGGGCAAGGGCTTCGCGCGGCTGACGACAGGGACGTTGCTCGGCAATACGGTCGAGCCGCCAGCGCTGCCAGCCTGGTTGCGACCAGAAGACCTCGACTACTACGTCCAGGAATTCTCGCGGACCGGCTTTCGCGGCGGCCTCAACTGGTATCGCAATCTGCGGCGCAACTGGGAACTCGGCGCGCCGTGGCGCGGCCAGCCGATCCGTCAGCCGTCGCTCTTCATCGCCGGCAGCCGCGACGGCGTCCTCAAGTTCCCGGCCGCGCAAAGCCAGCTCGACGCCTATCCCAAGACGCTACCGGGCCTGCGGGGCAGCCACATCCTCGACGGCGCCGGCCACTGGGTGCAACAGGAACGGCCGGACGAGGTGAACCGGCTGCTGATCGAGTTCCTGAAGGGGCTTTGACCCAAGGCCTGTGTCATCCCGAACGCAGTGTGAGGGATCCTTGGCGGCGCTTGCCAAAGATCCCTCGCTGCGCTCGGGATGACACTCCACGACGCTTTTATTTCTACTTCTACTTCTTCTCCTCGAATTTCAGCGCGGCACCGTTCATGCAGTAGCGTTCGCCGGTCGGCTGCGGGCCGTCGGGAAAGAGATGGCCGAGATGACCGCCGCACTTGGCGCAATGGACCTCGGTGCGGGTCATGAAATGGCTCTTGTCGACCGACGTGCCGACGGCGTTGGGCATCGATGCCCAAAAGGAGGGCCAGCCCGACCCGCTTTCGTATTTGGTCGACGAATCGAATAGGGGCTCTCCGCAGCCGGCGCAGCGGAACACGCCTTTGCGCTTCTCCTTGTTCAGCGGGCTGGTGAAGGGCCGTTCCGTGCCGTGCTCGCGCAACACGTGATGCTGCAGCGGATCGAGTTCCTGGCGCCAATCGGCATCGCTTTTGTCGATGGGAGTGTTGTCGTTCATGATGTCCTCCGATGTCGCCGATGTGGCGATG
>DATEID010000353.1:0-13771 GCA_035279245.1 Reyranella sp. | reverse complement strand
TCAGACTGTCCCAGCGGAGAGGGACAGCGTGGCACGGGACGGTCAGGGGTTGGAGGTCGGCAACGCCGACGCGAGCGCGATCGCCGCTCTGGATTTCCTGCGCGAGGAGTGGCTGGTCTTCGGCAAGCGCTTCCAGGATTTCATGACGACCGCCGACCGGGAAGAACGCTGTGCCCTCCTGCCGGCGATGGCGGCCAATCTCGTGCTGTCGATGAACTCGGTCGAAGGCCGCGTGCTCGGCAACCGCTACCTGCAGCGCGCAAAGACGATGGAGAAGGACGCCGGCCCCCGGGAAAAGGCGTGGATCGCCGCGACCGATGCCTGGATCGCGGGCGACATCGACAAGAGCCTCGAGATCCACGAGAAGATCGTCACCGAGTGGCCGCGCGACCTGCTCGCCGGCAAGGTCGGCCAACTGCATGCCTTCAACCGGGGCGACGCCAAGACCTTGCTGCGCATCGGCGAGCGGCTGCTCGCCGCCAACCGCGAGAACCACTTCGCCTGGGGCATGTGCGCCTTCGGGCTGGAGGAATGCCGTCGCCTCGACGAGGCCGAGGCGCATGCGCGGCGCGCCATCGAGATGGAGCGGAAGGATCCCTGGGCGCACCATGCGCTGGCCCACTGCCTCGAGGCGCGCGGCCGCCTGCTCGACGGCGTCGCCTTCCTGGGCTCGATGGCCGACACGTGGGAGGACTGCAACTCCTTCATGTACACCCACAACTGGTGGCATCTGGCGCTGTTCCTGATCGACCTCGACCGCAACGAGGAGGCGCTCGCGCTGTTCGACCGGCGCGTCTGGGGCGTGTGGAAGGAGTTCTGCGAGGACCAGATCAACGCGATCTCCCTCCTGGCGCGCCTCGAGCTGCGCGGGGTCGATGTCGGCGCGCGCTGGAGCGACGTCGCGGCCTATCTCGAGGACCGACTGCACGATCACTTCGTGCCCTTCCTCGACCTGCAATATCTCTATGCGCTGGCGCGCGCCGGCCAGGCGAGCGCCGTCACCGAGATGCTGGCGAGCCTCGAGGATCGCGCCGAGCGCGCCAAGCCTTTCGAGCGCGAGGCGTGGGCCGATTGCACCGTGCCGGCCGCGCACGGCCTTGCCGCGCACGCCAAGGGCGATCATGCCGAAGCCGCGCGGCTGCTCGGGCAGGCCATGCCGCACCTGGCCACGGTCGGCGGCAGCATCGCCCAGCGCTCGCTGTTCGGCGCGATCCATCTCGATGCCCTGGTGCGTTCGGGCTGGAACGATGCCGCCCTCACGATCCTGCAGGCCGACGAGCGCGAGCGGCCCGGCGTGGCCGCGACGAAGCGCGGGCTGGCCGATCTCTATCGCAAGCTCGGCCGCACCGAGCAGGCGATGGCCGCCGAATATCAGGCCGAGGAGCTTGCGCGGCGGTATCGCAATGTCAAAGGAGTTGCCGCTTGACCAGTGATCTCACCCAGACGAGCGCCGCCGATCTCGGCAAGCTCTATGCCAAGGGCAAGGCGTCGCCCGTCGATACCATGAAAGCCGTGCTGAAGCGTGTCGATGCCGTCAATCCGCGCCTCAACGCGCTTTGCCTGGTCGATGCCGAACCCGCACTGGCGGCGGCGAAGGCCTCCGAGCGGCGCTGGAAGAAGGGCAAGCCGCTGTCGCCGCTCGACGGCGTGCCGGTCTCGATCAAGGAACTGGTGCGCGTGAAGGGATGGCCGGTGCGGATGGGCAGCAAGCTCACCGATCCTGCCCCGGTGGATGCCGACGCGCCCGCGGTGGCGCGGCTGCGCGAGGCCGGCGCCATCGTGTTCGCGCAAAGCACCAGCTCCGAATACGGCCACAAGGGCGTGACCGACTCGCCGCTGCACGGCGTCACCTGCAATCCGTGGAACATGGACCGCACACCGGGCGGCTCGTCGGGCGGAGCCGGCGCGGCGGTCGCGGCCGGTCTCGGGCCGATCGCCATCGGCACGGACGGCGGCGGCTCGGTCCGCCTGCCATCGAGCTTCACCGGCCTCGTAGGTCTGAAGGCTACGTTCGGCCGCGTTCCCGCCTGGCCGCCGTCGCTCACGGGCGAGCTCTCCAACACCGGCCCGATGTGCCGCACCGCGCTCGATGCCGCGCTGATGATGAATGTCATCACCCGGCCCGATCCGCGCGACGGCTGGGGCTTGCCGCCAGATGGCATCGACTACGTGAAGACGCTGAAGGGCAAGCTCAAGAAGCCGCGCATCGCCTTCCTGATGCGCATGGGCGAGCATCCGCTCGATATCGAAGTGGCGTCGCTGGTCACCAAGGCGGCCAAGCGCTTCGAGAAAATGGGCTATGTCGTGGAGGAGGTGACGCCGCCCACCAACTACCGCGAGACCGGCCGTGCCTTCGTCGTGCACTGGCTGAGCGCCCTGCAGCGCCTGCTGCAGCTCTACCCCGAGAAGCGGCACGGCGAGTTCGACAAGAGCCTGATGGCGGGCGCCCAGAACGGGCTCAAGTTCACCCTGCAGGACCTGATCGATGCGCAGGTCGTGCGGCGCGAGATGACGGTCGCCTGGAACGCCTTCTTCGCGACCTACGATCTGCTGCTCACACCCACGCTCGCGGTGCAGCCGTTCGAAACCGGCCTCGATGCGCCGATGGGGCCGGACGGCAAGCCGAACATGCTGTGGTCGCCCTATACCTTCCAGTTCAACCTTTCGCGCCATCCGGCCGTCAGTGTGCCGTGCGGGCTGAGCCGCGACGGTCTGCCGGTCGGCCTGCAGATCGTCTCCGGCCACTACAAGGACGCCCTGGTCCTGCGCGCGGCCGCTCGCTACGCCGAAGCCGATCCGCTCGAATTTCCCGTCCTTCCGGAGATCGTCAAATGACTGCCGACCTTGCCCTGATGCCGGCGCACCAGCTCGTAAAGCTTTACAAGGCGCGCAAGGCCTCGCCCGTCGAGGCGACCAAGGCAGCCATCGCCCGCATCGACGCTTTCAATCCGCAGCTCAACGCCTTCCAGCATCTCGATCCCGATGCCGCGATGCGTGCTGCGCGTGCCGCCGAGAAACGCTGGAAGAAGGGCGGCAAGCGGCTTTCCGACATCGACGGTGTGCCGATCACCATCAAGGACATGGTGCTGACCAAGGGCATGCCGACGCGCATGGGGAGCCTCGCCACCGATCCCGACGGCCCGTGGACCGTCGATGCGCCGGTCACCCAGCGTCTGCGCGAAGCGGGCACAGTGATCCTCGGCAAGACGACGTCGCCGGAATACGGCTGGAAGGGCGTCACCGATTCAGGCCTGTTCGGCGCCACGCACAATCCCTGGAAGGTCGGCCGCACCTCCGGCGGCTCGTCGGGTGGCGGCGCGGCGGCCGAGGCGGTCGGCATGGGCAATCTCGCCATCGGCACCGACGGCGCAGGCTCGGTGCGCATCCCCTGCTCCTTCAGCGGCCTGTTCGGGCTGAAGCCGACGCAGGGCCGGGTGCCGCTGTGGCCGGCCTCGTCGCAGGGCACGCTCTCGCATGTCGGCCCTATGACACGCACGGTGAAGGACGCGGCGATGATGATGAACGTCATCGCCCGCTACGACGCCCGCGACCCCTATGCGCGCCCCGACGACGAGGAGGATTTCCTCAAGGGTCTCGACAAGGGCGTGAAGGGCCTGCGCATCGCCTACTCGCCCAATCTCGGCTTCGTCGAGAAGGAGAAGATCGACCGTGACGTGGCAGCGGCAGTAGACGCCGCGATCAAGGTGTTCAAGACGCTGGGCGCCAAGGTCGTCGAGGAATCGCCCGACCTGATGGGCCTCGATCCGCGGCGCATCCTGAACACGCACTGGCAGTCCAACGTCGCCGTGCTGGTGAAGAGCTTCAGCGACGAGAAGCGCGCCCTCATGGATCCCGGCCTGCTGAAGGCGGCGGAGGTCGGCGCCAACCTGGGGCAGGAAACGGTCGTCACCGCGATCAACCAGCGCCAGCAGGTCGCGGTCATTTTGAACCAGTTCCTGGCCAAGTACGATCTGCTGCTGACGCCCACCATGCCGATGACGGCCTTCGCGGTGAAGGAGAACGCGGCCTGGGGCGGCGACGGCGTCGATATCGGCTGGACCCCGTTCACGCTCACTTTCAATCTCACGCGTCAGCCCGCGGCGACAATTCCCTGCGGCCTCGACCGTGACGGCCTGCCGATCGGCCTGCAGATCGTCGGCGCCCATGCCCGCGACGCGCTGGTCATGCGGGCCGCCGCCGCCTACGAACGCGTCCGCCCAATCCCGGCGCCGCCGATGGCGCACCAGATCTGAGCGATGGCGACAAGCCGGGGCGCGTTGCGAGTGCTCTCCTTTTGCTTGCACGTCCCATGAGCGCCACTGGAATTCCTCACAATGTCGTGGACCTCGGAATGAAACCGGCAGCAGGCTGTGTCATTGCGAGCGCAGCGAGGGATCTTCGATTGGCGACGCGAAGGACACAGCAGTGGTTGGTGCCCGACCTTGTTTCATCTTGATGACGCAATCTTCGTCAGTTCACGAAGCTCGTGAAGCACGGAAAGTTGAAGGCGCGTGTGAAGCCGGATCGGGGATAAAGCGTTCTTCCCGTGCGTAGCCCGGGACGTATCCGGGCACCCGGGGGCGAAGATCTGGCGGCGAAGTGGTTTCGGTTGCTCGGGACGTCCTGGCCGGCGTGAGGGAGTTGCTGATGGGCCGCCTGACGATCCTCGACGGACTGCGGGGATATTTCCTCGTCTTCATGTTCCTCAATCACCTGGCCTTCACCGGCGGCTATCTGCTGGTGAAGATCAATCACGACGAGCTGGGCTTCGTCGAGAGCGTGCAGGGTTTCGTCTTCCTGTCGGGGCTGCTGGCCGGTTTGGTGCACGGTCAGCGCGCACTCCGCCGCGGTTTCGGCGTCGCCGCGAGCGCGATGTGGAATCGTGCCGCCGAGATCTATGCCTACGCCCTGGCTTGCGTGCTGGTTATCCTGCTGTTGCAGCAGCTGCTGCCGGGATCGCAGCTCTATTGGCACCAATGGCTCGGCAACCTGAATCTTGGCCGGACACGCTACGTCGCCTCCTCGGCCCTGCTGCTCTACCAGCCGGACTATCTCGATATCCTGCCCCAGTACATCGTCTATCTCCTGGTGGCGCCTCCCTTGTTGTGGCTCTGCCTGCGCGGACGCTGGGCGTGGATAGCTGCCGGTTGCCTCGTGCTTTGGCTTGGCGTCCAGCTCGGCGCGCATCTGCCGGCAGCGGCGGCGCTCGACCGGATCATGCCGCTCAGGGCCTACTTCAACGTGCTGGCCTGGCAGTTCCTCTTCATGGTCGGGCTGATGATCGGCGCGGCGATGGCCCAGGGCCGGATCGACTGGGATCGGCTGTTCCGGCGCGACCGTCCCGAGTTGGCGCTTCTCGCGGCCGCACTGCTGCTCTTCTTCGCGATCTGGCGCGTATGGGTCAATCACTTCACCTTGCCCGAGCCGATCGCCGCGCGCTTCCAGGTCCTCGCCAACCGCGGCGAGTTCGGCGTCGTTTATCTGTTGAACTTCGCCGCGGCCGCCTATGCGCTCACCTGGGTGATCCGCGTCGGCCCCCAGACGGCGAGCGCGCCGTTGCGCACCCTGGCCCGGCTGCTCACCGGCCTGTTCAACCTCTCGTTCCTGCGCCTGATCGGTCGGCATTCGCTGCAGGTCTACGCCTGGCACGCGATCGTGATCTACCTCATGAAGGCGATCGATCACGATTGGGGACCGTTCAACGAAGCGACAAAGACCCTGATCGCCGTCACGGGCGTGGCGCTGCTCGCCGTGCCGGCCCTGATCCTCGAGCGCCTGCGGCCTGCGCTGGCGGGCCTGCGTCTATGGCCGGCGCCGAACGCCGCTCGCGACCGTCCTCCGGTGGAAGACAAGACTCTGGACAAGAACCAAGGACGGCTCGTCCAACAAAAAGGGCGCCCCTAGCGCCCCGGACTCTGGGCCTCCTGCTGCGCCGGGGGCGTCGATCGAGTGCGGTCGTAGCTGCGCCAGTACAGGGCGCCGAAGACGCCGATCACGATCACGACGGCGATGCAGAGCCAGGCTATGAGGGGCCGCGCACTGCGTGGCGTCACGGCGTGCAGATCGCCCGGCCCCTTCTCGGCCTCCGCCGCCCGATCGAGCCGGTCGAGCCGTTCTCGTTCGTTCCTGTCCATTCGATCCTCCGCGATTTGTGACATCGAACGGCAACGGCGACTTGCGCGGCGGGGTTGCCCGATTCCGCGCCTGTAATAGTCTTGCCGGACCGGAGGAAAAGCATGGCCGGACCGACGTGAACGATGCTGAGCCGGCGCACGCTGCTCTATGCCTGCTTCGCCGCGTTGTTCGTGATCGCGGCCGGGGCCTTCTCTACCTATGTGCGCTGGGACGTGGCGCACCAACCCCCGGAATACGATGGCTGGCGCCGTGTCCCCTGGCCTTTTCCGCGCGACGGCTGGAACGAAGGGCAGGCGTGGCGCGGCCATGGGCTCGAGCTCTATGTGCGGCCCAAACTTGGATTTTGCGGGAATTGCGACACCGGCGTGGTGGACGATGCAGAGCTGGACCGCGTAACCGACATCGGCCTGGTCGATCCGCTGTTCGAGCCGCTCGGCCCCGGCCACCACATCCAAATCACCGATCTGGTTGGCCGCAGCCGACTCTACAAGCTGAGTTCACGCCAGCCCCCGCAGCTTGCCCAGGCCATCGCCGTCTCCTATCGCTGCGATCTCATCGTCGCGATCGTGGTCGGTAATGTCGCCGACGACACGCTGCGCCGCACGGCCCGGCATTTCCTGGAGGCCGACCCGGTGCAGGATTGGATCAATCCGCAGTTGCTCAAACAATAAGGTGCGTCATCCCGCACCGCGAACGGTCGAGATGACGCGTCCTCTTTTCCTCACCGACTATTCATCACCAATAGGTCGGCGCGCCGTAGTACTTGTCGACAGTGCGCCCGTAGTCCGGCGTCCACTCGAAATCCTCGTAGTCGTCGATCGTCGGAGCGCTCTGGAGCTTGTCCTTGTCGAGATTGACCACGAAACCGCCCTTGTTCTCGTCGTAGGTCAAGGCGGACCAGGGCAGGGGGTGCTGCTTCTCGCCCATGCCCAGGAAGCCGCCGAACGACATGACGGCGTAGATCACGCGGCCGCTCTTCTTGTCGAGCATGATGTCGTCGACGCTGCCCAGCTTCTCGCCCGCCGCATTGTAGACGTTAGTGCCGTTCACCTTGTCCGCCCCAATCAGCGAACCGCTGGTGATCTTGGTGACGTCGGCCATGGCTGCCTCTCTGTTCCGGTTGGAAGGAGTAAGGAAGTCGTGCCCCATTAACGTCCCTCCGAGACGGCGAGTTGCCGCCGCCGCGAGTTCCGTCGTGAAATCAGTTCGTCTCCGGTCGAAGGAGCGGTGCGTCCCCAGTAACGATCCGGCTTGCCGCTGTGTCGGGAACGCGCCGCCGCAACGTTGTTGGTCCGGGAAGCGTTCAAAAGGCCCTTTCCAAAGAACGGAGCCCTTTATGCGTTTTGCCTTTCCCTTCGCCGCATCGGCGGCGGTCGCGCTTTTGGCCTGCGGCCCCGTCCATGCCCAGGGCGCGCCGCAGACGGTCCAGCTCACCAAGATCGACGTGACGCAGGTCGCCAAGGGCTATCGCGCCAGCAAGGTGATCGGCGAGACGGTCGTCAACGACGCCAATGAGACCGTCGGCAAGATCGACGACATCATCGTGAGCACGGACGGCAAGGCGGCCTTCGTGGTGATCTCTGTCGGCGGCTTCCTCGGTGTCGGATCGAAGCTGGTGGCGCTGCCCTACACCGCCCTGAAGGTCGAGGGCGACAAGCTCACCATGCCGGGCGCCACCAAGGATGCGCTGCAGGCCTTGCCCGAGTTCAAGTACGCTTCGCGATAGGGAGGACGCTGGCGCGAGGTGACGCCTGCCCCTTCTTGGGCGACACTGGCGGCATGACACCGCTTCACATCGGGATTGCCGCCTGCTCCGCCGAAGGGGCGGCGCTTTGCTACCGTACCATATGCACCGAAGCCCCGACCTCGATGGGCGGACACGGCCATCCCGAGGTGACCATGCACACGCCCTCGCTCGACGATTACATGAGCCGCATCTATCGCGGTGACTGGCGGGCCGTTGGGGAGCTCATGCTGGCCTCGGCCGAGAAGCTGGCGCGGATGGGGGCGGCCTTCGTGATCTGCCCCGACAACACGATCCACCAGGCGCTGCCCTTCATCGAGGCGCAATCGCCGATCCCGTGGCTGCATATCGCCGATGGTGTAGCGGCCGAGGCGGTGAAGCGTGGCTTTCGCCGCATCGCCATCACCGGCACGCGCTGGCTGACCGACAGCGAGGTCTATCCGCAGAAGCTTTCCGCACGCGGCCTGGAGTGGGTGCGTCCGGCCGTCGCCGAGCGCGACGAGATCAACCGCATCATCATGGACGAGCTGGTGCGCGGCGTGTTCAAGCCGGAGGGCGTCGCCTACTTCCAGACGGTGATCGGCCGGCTGAAGGAGAAGGAAGGCTGCGACGCCGTCGTCCTGGGCTGCACCGAGATCCCGCTGATCTTGAGCGACGCCAACTCGCCCTTGCCGACCCTCGACTCGACCCGCCTGCTCGCACGGGCCGCGATCCGCCGCGCGATCGAAGGGCAGAAAAGAGCCGCCTGATGCCGTCCTGAGCGCAGCGAAGGACCTCGCGCCGGTACCAGAGCCACTGGCCGTTCGGTCAGATCCTTCGCTTCGCTCAGGACGACAGCGATCAGCCCCACACCTCTTCCGCCACCTCGACGCAGCGGGCGAGCTTGGCCCATTGCTCGTCCTCGGCCAGGAGGTTGCCCTCCTCCGTGCTGGCGAAGCCGCATTGCGGCGAGAGACAGAGCTGGTCGAGCGGCGCGAATTTCGACGCCTCGTCGATCCGGCGCTTGAGCTGGTCCTTGCTCTCCAATGCGCCGGTCTTCGAGGTCATCACGCCCAGCACCACGTGCTTGTTCGCCGGCAGCAGGCGCAGCGGCTCGAAGCCGCCGGCGCGCTCGGTGTCGTACTCCATGAAATAGGCATCGACATTCATCTTGTTGAACAGGATGTCCGCCACTGGCTCGTAGCCGCCCTGCGCCATCCAGGTGGAGCGGAAGTTGCCGCGGCAGAGATGCATCGAGATCGTCATGCCCGGCGTCCGCCCGGTACAGGCCGCATTCACGAGATCGGCATAGATGTGCAGCAGCCGGTCGGGATCGTCGCCGCGGCCGCGCAGATAGTCGCGCTGGCTGGGATCGCAGAGATAGGCGACGAAAACCTCGTCGAGCTGCAGGTAGGTACAGCCTGCCTCGCCGAAGGCACGGACGGCCTTCGCGTAAGCCTTGCCGAGATCCTCGAAGAACGGCTCCATCTCGGGATAGACCGCCTTCTCGATCGCCTGCCGGCCGCCGCGATAATGCAGCGCCGTAGGCGACGGGATGGTCATCTTCGGCGTCTGCGTGGCCGTCGACTTCAGGAACCGGAAGTGGTCGAGCATCGGGTGATCGGCGGGGAAATCGATCTTGCCGTGGACATGCAGCCCCTCGGCCTTGGTCTGCGTGCCCTTGAACTGCAGGCCCTGCGCCACGCTCACCAGCTCGACGCCATGCAGCCCGGCGAGGAAGTCGTAGTGCCACCAGGAGCGGCGGAACTCGCCATCGGTCACGCCCTGCAGGCCGACCGCTTCCTGCCTGGCGACCAGCTTCCGGATCTCCACGTCCTCGACCGCCTTCAACTCGGCCGCCGTGATCTCCCCGGCGAGCTTGCGCGTGCGCGCTTCCTTCACCGGCGCGCTGCGCAAGAGGCTGCCGACCTGGTCGGCGCGGAACGGCGGCTTGCTGCGTTGCATGTCTTCCTCATTGGAGCGCGCCACTCCAGTGGCGCTTCTTCTCGGAGTTCATGAGCGCAACTGGAGTTGCGCACTCCCCCGATCAGGCTGCGACACCGAGGGCATTGCGGATCGAGCGATGGAAGTGGACCAGCGACGGCTCGTTGCGGCCATAGATCACCTCCTCGGTCGCCCCCGATTCGAAGCCGATCTGCATGCGTTCGCCCAGCGGGAAGTCCTCCTCCATGACCGTGCGGATGGCGATGTCGCGGTTCTTCTCCCAATAGGAATCTGGTCGTGCCGAGTCGGCCGGCTTGTAGATCGTCATCTCGACCTCGCAGCGGCCCGGATCGTCGCGATCCGGGAAAGCGCGCCAGATCTCGATGTGGTCGACCTGCCAGATCACGATCGTGTTGGGGAAGAGCTGGTAGACCGAGATGACGTGCGGACGATAGTTGCGCTCCACCTCGGGCTGGCCGCGCACCGCATCGATCGACGTCCGGGCGACGCACATGCGGCCGTTAGCGCCGGCCGCGTCGAAGGTGCCGCAATTGCCGATGAAATACGGGCCGATCGTCTTTCGGTGCAGGTGCGGGATGTGATAGCCCTCGAGGAACGTGTCGATGGCGAACTTCCAGTTGATGTTCGGCGTGATGCGGTCGACCGAGAAGATCGGGTAGCCGTCGAGGCCGAGCGCATCCATGTCGGCGGCCATGGCGCCCAGTGTCGCCTCGACATCGATGGCGCCCGCCTCGTCTGCCCCTGCCGGCCTGGGCTTTACGAAGATCATGCCGTGCTTCTCCGCCGCCGGCAGCGGCACAAGACCGTGGCTGGCGAGATCGAGCCCGGCGAACGCCACTTTGTCGGTGGTGCCGAGCAGCCGGCCGCTGAGATCGTAGGTCCAGCCGTGATAGGGGCAGGCGAAGGCGCGGGCATTGCCACAGCCCTGGGCGACTGGCGCCCCGCGGTGGCGGCAGATATTGGCGAAGGCCCGCACGGCGCCGTCGACACCACGCGTCAACAAGACCGGCATGCCGGCCAGATCCTCCGTCAGATAGTCGCCCGGCTTGGCCAGCCGCGTGCCGAGCGCCATGAAGATCGGATGGTCGCGGAACAGCCGCTCGCGCTCGAGTCTGGCGCGCTCGCGGCAGGAATAGGCGATCACCTTGTTGCGGAACAGATCGTCCGCCAGATCGGTGGTGCGGCCATCGATATGGCCGAGCAGCCGCCGTCCGACGGCCAGTTCTTCGTTGCGGTTCATGGCGAAAGTCTAGGCCGTGCCTCGGGCAGCGCCAAGGCCATCCGCCGCGGCGCGGAGCGCCTTGTCGATCACCTGCTGCGGCGTCAGGCCGGCTTCGCGCATCGCGCTGATCGTCAGATCGCGGTCGCGCTTGGCGAGGCGGCGGCCGGCCGCGTCGGTCAGGAGCTTGTGATGGGCATAGAGCGGCGTTTCGTAGCCTAGAAGCTTCTGCAGCAGGACATGGACATGCGTCGAGGGGAACACGTCCTCGCCACGCGTCACCAGGGTGATCCCCTGCAGGTGATCGTCGACCGTGACCGAAAGGTGATAGCTGGTCGGCGTATCCTTGCGGGCGATCACGAAGTCGCCCATCAGCAGCGGCTCGCCAGCGATGCGGCCGCGCGACTCATCGACGAATTGATAGGGCCCGGCCAGGGCCGCCGCTTTCGCCGCATCGAGCCGCAGGCAATGCTCCTCGCCGGCTGCCAACCGGGACCGCCGTCGCGCCATGGTCAAGGAGCGGCACGTGCCGGGATAGAGTGGCCCGTCCGGGCCTTGCAACGAACCGTGCGGCGCTGCCGCCGATGCGGCCAGCTCACGCGCGATATCGGCGCGCGAGCAGAAGCAGGGGTAGATCAGGCCCCGCGTCGCGAGCTGGTCCAGCGCCTGGCCGTAGTCGGCGAAATGATCGGACTGCCGCCGTACCTGGCCGTCCCAGTCCAGGCCCAACCATTTGAGATCCTCGAGGATTGCCTGCTCGTATTCGCGCCGGCAGCGTCGGATGTCGATATCCTCGATACGCACCAGGAAGCGTCCGCCCGCCTCGCGCGCACGATGCCAGCCCACCCAGGCGGAATAGGCCGAACCGAGATGCAGGTCGCCGGTCGGGCTGGGGGCAAAACGCGTCACGATCTCCATGATCGGACGTTACAGCGCGGTCGCGCGGCGTGCTATGCGATGAAGATGGCTCAAGTGGTCCTCGATGCCGCCAACCTCAAGAAGGCGATGCGGCACCTCGCCAAGGTCGATCCCGACTTCGCGCGCGTGCTGAAGGAAGTCGGGCATCCCGAGTTGCGGGAAGTGCCCTCCGGCTTCGGCGGGCTGATGCGTTCGATTGTCGGACAGCAGGTCTCGGTCCACGCCGCGCGCAGCATCTGGCTGAGGCTGGAGGCTGCGGTGCCATCGATGGAGCCGGCCGACTTTCTGGCGCTCGGCGATGAGCAGCTCCGCGCCGTCGGCCTTTCCGGCGCCAAGATGAAGTACGGCCGCAGCCTCGCCACCGACATCGTCGAAGGTCGCATCGACTTCGCGGCGTTGGCGGAGCTGGAGGACGAGGCGGCGATCGCCATGCTGACGCAGGCCAAGGGCATCGGCCGCTGGACGGCGGAGATCTACCTGATGTTCGCCCATGGCCGGCCCGACATCATGCCTGGCCTCGATCTCGGCCTGGTGGTGGCGGCGCAGCACCTCAAGAAGCTGCGCAAGCGGCCCGACGCCAAGCGACTGATCAGGATGGCCGAAGCCTGGCGCCCGTGGCGCAGCGCGGCCGCACTGCTGCTCTGGCACTATCGCCGCAACATGCCGGACTGGAGCGCCCGGGAACCCAAGACGATTGCCAAGGTTGGTGCCAAGCCGACCACGCGCAAGCAAGCGGAGGCGACATGATCAAGCTCGATGGGCCGAGTCACGGCCCCGAGGCCGGCGGGAAGCCGGGCCACCTCGTCGTGCTGCTGCACGGCTACGGCGCCGACGGCAACGACCTGATCGGGCTGGCGCCGGTGCTGGCGCCGCTGATGCCCGACACCGTGTTCCACGCACCCAATGCGCCCTATCCCTGCGAAGGCAATCCGATGGGCTACCAGTGGTTCGGCATCTCCCGGCTCGACCCGCAGCTTGCCGCCGCCGGCGTGCGCGCCGCCGCGCCCTTCGTCGATGCCTTCCTCGACGAGACGATGACGCGATACGGGCTCGACGAAAGCAAGACGGCCCTGGTGGGCTTCAGCCAGGGCACGATGATGGCGTTGCATGTCGGCTTGCGCCGCGCCAAGCAACTTGCCGGCATCGTCGGCTTCTCCGGCATGCTGGCCGCGCCCGAAGCGCTGCCTGCCGAGATCACGACGCGACCGCCCGTGTTGCTGCTGCACGGCGACAGCGACGAGATGCTGCCGCATGTGCTGACCGAGCGCGCGACGGAAACGCTGCGCCGGCACGGCCTGTCGGTCCGCATGCACATCGCCCGCGGCGTCGGGCACGGCATCGACCAGACCGGCCTCTCGCAGGCCGCCTCCTTCCTGCTGGACATCTTCAAGCTGCCGCTGCCGCAACAAGGACGCTGACATGACCGTCGATGGAACGTGCAAGAAAGGCTTCGAGCGCGTCGCCGAAGCCTTCCAGAAGAACTTCGCCGAGCATGGCGAGGTGGGCGCCTCCGTCTGCCTGACGGTCGGCGGCGAGACCGTCGTCGATCTTTGGGGCGGGGTTGCCGACCCCAAGACCGGCAAACCCTGGGCGCGCGACACGGTCGGCATCGTCTTCTCCTGCACCAAGGGCGCCACGGCGCTCTGCGCGCACGTGCTGGCGAGCCGCGGCAAGCTCGACATCGATGCGCCGGTGACCGAGCTCTGGCCCGAGTTCGGCCAGCGCGGCAAGGAGCATGTCACCACGCGCATGATGCTCGATCATTCGTCGGCCGTGCCGGCGCTGCGCGAGAAGGTGAAGGACGACGGTCC
>DATEID010000352.1:0-2094 GCA_035279245.1 Reyranella sp. | reverse complement strand
ACGCTCTTCCGATCTAGGTGAAGGACCTGATCGGTGACCCGGCGGCACGGCGCGCCTTTTGGCGAAGAGTCGTCGACGGACCGGCTGGCCATCTTGCTCTGGCCGGCAACGACGCGGGTGCGCGTCGGGCTGTCCTCGGCGACCTTGATGCAGCGCGGCATGCAAGGGCGCCGCGCGGAGTCGCACACGTCGTTTGCGCCGGACCGGGCGATCCCGACCTTCTGACGCTGCAGGCCACGCGGCTCCTGCAGGAGGCCGATGCGATCCTCCATGACGAGCGCGTACCGCAGGCCGTCCTCGGCCGGGCGCGTCGCGACGCGGAGCTGATCCGTGTCGGGCCTCGCAACGATCGCACGGGCTGGACGCAAAAGGAGATCACACGTCGCGTGCGCGCCGGTCAGATCGTCGTGCGCCTGAAGGCTGGACTCCAGGACCAACCTCTTGCACAGGTGTCGTAGTGGCCAAGAATCTGAATGGCGACCTCAAAGTCGCATCCGCCAACCGTCTTGCCGACGGCATGGTGGTCTTCCTCGACGATGCAGGGCAGTGGACCGAGCGCCTCGACCGGGCGGCGATCGCGCGCGACAAGCAGGCCGCGGATGGTCTTCTTGCTCGCGCGCAGGCCAAGTCCTTCACCGTTGTCGATCCCTTCCTGGTGGCGGTGATCGAAGACGAGGCCGGACGCATCGAGCCGTTGTCGCTTCGAGAAAAGATCCGTGCCTCGGGTCTGACGTTCGCCGCCATCGCCGCCGAGTCCGTGCGCTATGCCTGATACGCATTTCTACCGGTACGACGAATACGACCGGCGGCTGGTCGCCGAGCGCGTCGAGCAGTTCCGCGACCAGGTGCGTCGCCGACTGGCGGGCGAGCTGACGGAGGAGCAATTCAAGCCGCTTCGGCTTACCAATGGCCTTTATCTGCAGCTTCACGCCTACATGTTGCGGATCGCCATCCCCTACGGCACGCTGTCCTCGCGGCAACTGCGCAAGCTTGCCGAGATCAGCCGCAAGTATGATCGCGGCTACGGCCACTTCACCACGCGCCAGAACCTGCAACTCCACTGGATCAAGCTCGAGCAGGCGCCCGATGCGATCGCGGCGCTCGCCGAGGTCGATATGCATTCGATCCAGACCAGTGGCAATTGCGTGCGCAACACCACGGCCGACCATTTTGCCGGGGCGGCGGCCGACGAGATCGAGGATCCGCGGGTCTGGTGCGAGATCGTGCGCCAATGGTCGACGCTGCATCCGGAATTCAGCTTCCTGCCGCGCAAGTTCAAGATCGCGATCACGGGCTCGCCGAACGATCGGGCGGCGGTGCGCGTGCATGACATCGGTCTCAGGCTCTGGCGCAACCACGACGGCGAGGTGGGATTCGAGGTGATCGTCGGTGGCGGCCTTGGGCGTACGCCGATGGTCGGCAAGACGTTGCGCGAGTTCCTGCCCAAGGACGAGCTGCTCGCGTATCTCGAGGCGACGTTGCGCGTCTACAATCGCTACGGCCGGCGCGACAATCTTTTCAAGGCGCGCATCAAGATCCTGGTGCACGAGATCGGTGCCGAAAAGATGCGCGAGGAGGTCGAGGTCGAGTACGGCTCGATGAAGGACAGCGCGCTTAAGCTCCCACCGGAGACCATAGAGGCGATTGCGCGGCAGTTTGCGCCACCGCCGATCCGGCCCAAGCGAGAAGATGTGCCGGAGGTCGAAAGGCTGAAGCTCGAGGACAGGAACTTCGCGCTCTGGCTCAAGTCGAACGTGGCGCCGCACCGCGTGCCGGGACATGCGATCGTGACCGCCTCGCTGAAGCCGGCGGGGGCGCCCCCCGGCGATTGCAGCGCCGCCCAGATGGAGGGCGTCGCCGATATCGCCGATGCCTATAGCTTCGGTGAGATCCGGGTGAGTCACGAGCAGAACCTCGTGCTGCCGCATGTCGCGATCGAGGATTTGCCCGCGGTCTGGCGCGCACTGGGCCGACTGGGATTCGCCGAAGCCAATATCGGCAAGATCACCGACATCATCGCCTGCCCGGGTCTCGACTATTGCGCCCTTGCCAACGCGCGGTCCATTCCCGTGGCGCAGCGCATCTCCAATCATT
>DATEID010000351.1:0-5456 GCA_035279245.1 Reyranella sp. | reverse complement strand
ACCAGTTGGTCGGCAGCTCTTTGAACTTCTTGTGGTAAGCCTCGCCGAACTCCTTGTTGGCCGGCGTATCGGGAAAGGTATCGAGGTAGCGCGTCGCCGACTGGATGCCGGCAGGCAGGCTCTTGATCGCTGACAGCACCGGATAGTCGACGTTCGGCGTCGCGACGGTCATTTGCGAGAACAGCGCGTAGACGTTGCCCTGGTTGATGAAGGCCGAGAGGTCGCCGGCGTAGAGGAGCGTGAACAGCGCCTGCGGCTTGGCCTGGATCAGCTTTGTGATGACCTCGGTGAGGTCGGGCTGACCGAGCTTGGGCCAGGCTTCGGTGATGACCTCGACATCCGGCTTGAACTTCTTGAAGAATTCCAGGTACTGCTTCGTCGTGTCGCGACCGTAGGCGTAGTCGGGCGAACATGTCGCCCACTTGGTGAGCTTCTTCTCGTTGGAATATGCGGCGAGGTAGATGCTGCCGGCGATCGCGTCATGCACGCCCTGGCGGGCGCAGCGGAAGGCGGTCGCGGCGCGAATTTTGGGATCGGCCGTCAACGACGAGGTTTCCGGGGTGGAGTGGACGCATAGGACACCGAGGTCGCGCACCACCTCCTGCACCGCGAAGGCGCCGGACGAGGCTTCGGAGTCGATCAGGATCTCGCAGCCGGCGCTGTTCACCAACTCGCGCGCCACGCGCGCTGCTTCTTGCGGTTGGCCCTTGGAATCGCGGTAGACGACCTCGATCTGCCGGCCGAGCAGGCCGCCGGTGCCGTTGATCTTCTCGACCGCCATCTGCAGGCCGGCCCGTGAGGAGGTCCCCAACAGCGCGATCGGGCCGGAGAAAATGCTCTGCATGCCGATGCGCAGCGTCTTGGCCTGCGCACGCGCTACCCACGGCGACGCGAGAATGCCCGCTGTGCCTCCCAGAATGCTCCGACGGCCGATTCCACGCACCCGCATTGTGCTTCCTCCTTGTTCCCTATCGCATCGAGCTTGTTTCGTTGAGCGCATCCTAGCTGGAAAACGCAGACCACAAACCTCGTGTTTGCATCCGTTTCGCTGCTCGGCCCCGTTGACAAGCGCATGCACGGCGGCCCCAATCGACACAGGTCTTGCGGGGAAAGTTCTTCATGACCGACGTCGCCGTGTTGCCGCTCAAGCCCGATCCGCTGGCGCAAGCCCGCAAGATCGGGCCCGCGATCGCCGCCGTCGCCGACGAGATCGAGGCGACGCAGGAAATTCCCGAACCGGTGCTGACGGCGCTGCACGAATCGCGTCTCTTCCGCATGCTGCTGCCGCGCTCCGCGGGCGGAGACCAGGTCGAGCCGTGGACCTACCTGCGTGCTGTCGAGGAGGCGGCGCGCCACGACGGTTCGGTGGGCTGGAACATCTTCGTCGCCAACAGTTCGGCATTGATCGCGCCTTTCATCCCGATCGACTCGGCACGGGCGATCTACAGCGATCCGCGCAGCCTCGTCTCCTGGGGTCCGCCCAACCGCCATCGCGCGGTTGCCATACCTGGCGGCTATCGCGTGACCGGCGAATGGCATTTCTCGAGCGGCTATCGCCAAGCCAACTGGATCGGCGTGCACTGCCAGGTGATCGAGGCCGACGGGTCGCTACGGCTGAACCGCTTCGGCCGGCCGACCGTACGCACGCTTCTGATGCCAAAGGCGCAGACGACAGCGATCCATGATTGGCACACGCTCGGCATGCGAGGCACGGCATCGGAAGGCTACAGCGTGCATGACGTCTTCGTGCCCGAAGCCTTCTCCGGCACCCGCGAGGATCCGAGCCTGCGGCGCGACCGCGGGCCGCTCTACGCCTTCACCATGCAGGGTCTCTATGCCGTCGGCGTCGCCGGCGTGGCGCTCGGCATCGCGGCTGCCATGCTCGAGGCGTTCATGGTGCTCGCAGCCGAAAAAGCGCCGAGATACCAGGACCGTCTTGCCGACAATCCCACGATCCAGTCCGACGTCGCAAAGCACGAGGCCGCCTTGGGAGCGTCGCGCGCCTACCTGGTCGACGTGCTACGGGACGCCTGGGAGAGCGCCGACGAGATCGAGCCGCTCGATAGCCGCCAGCGCGCCCGTATCCGGCTCGCCTGCAGCCATGCCATTCAGAGCGCCCTCGCTGTCGCCGACCGCGTCTACAAGGCGGCAGGAACGTCCGCCATCTTCCTGGGCACGCCCTTCGAACGCCGCTTTCGCGACATCCACACCCTCTCCCAACAAATCCAGTCGCGCGAGGCCCACTTCGAGATGGTGGGCCGCATCCTGCTGAAGGGCGATCCCGACGGCACCTTCATGGGGTGACGAGCAGGCATCGACAATCGATGTGGCATGCCCATATCTCTGTCATGTCGCGGGCGCTGATCGTAGTTGGTCTGGTCTTCGTGGCCACTGGGCTGCTCTGGCCGTGGCTCGCGCGGTTCGGCCTTGGCCGACTGCCGGGGGACATCGTGATCCAGCGCGAGGGTTTCACCTTCTACGCGCCGATCGCGACAGGCCTGATCGTGAGCATCGTCCTGTCGCTGATATTCTGGCTGATCAGCCGCTGAAGACAGGCGCCTTCAGTGCCGAAGGCGCTCATCCTCGAGCAAGGTCACGCCAGCATCAGCGCCGGTTCGACGGTCGTCGGTTGCGGTGAGGTCGCCCTGACCCACGCCTCCGTTTGACAGATGCCGTCCAAATACCGGTTGATGTTGGGAAACGGCGACCAGTCGAACGGCGTGGCCTCCCGATATTTCTCGAGGCACACCATCGCATAGTCCGCCAGGCTGATATCGTCACCGACGAGGGTCGAGCGACCCTGGAGATGGCCGTCGAGGACCAACGCGAACCGGTTGAGCTCCCGCAGGCAGAAGTCGGTCAAGCCGGCGCTTGCCTCGCCCATCCCGTATCGTGGCTTGATCAAGCTCTCGAACACCAGGGTGCCAAATGCGTTGTTGAAGTGCGCCTGCTCCCAGAATTGCCAGCGGGTGATGTCGGCGCGGATGCGGGGCTCGCGCGGAAACAGCGAGGAGCCACCGACCTTCTCGACCAAGTACTGGTTGATGGCGTTGGATTCCCAGAGCCGGAACTCGCCGTCGACCAGCACCGGCACCATGCCGTTGGGGTTGAGAGCCAGAAACTCCGGTTTCGTCGTGTCCCGGTTGGCAAAATCGAGCTGCTCGATTTCCATCGTCAGGCCGAGATGATAGACGACCGCGATGACCTTGTGGCTGTTGGGCGAACCGGGAAGTACGTAGAGCTTCATTGATCGAACTCCTCTGTTGGGTTCACCGGGAAGACGAATGTGGCTTGGCAAAGGATTCGGTGTCGCAGAATATTTTCGCCTTCGGGAATCCTATTCCCGTCGCCGAACGTCGAATAAATGAGGTGCGATCGATTGGCGGAGAAAGTCGTGCAGGCAACCGGCCAGCAGCCGCTTGGTTTCGACGAGATGGTGCAGGCTTTGCGGCCCAAGCTTCACCGCTATTGCGCCCGCATGGCCGGATCCGCGATCGACGGGGAAGACATCGTCCAGGATGCCCTGCTGAAGGCGATGCAAGCGTTTCCGAGCGATGGCTCGATCGCCAACCCGGAAGCGTGGCTTTTCCGGATCGCGCACAACACGGCGCTGGACTTTCTGCGGCGGCGGGTACGCCTCGAGACGGTCCTCGCGGGACAACCGGACGAGGATGCCGCCGACCCCGAAGACGAGATCGCCAGACGGCAGATCGCGGCGATGGGCCTGCGTCCGTTCATGAAGTTGTCGCCGGCGGAGCGCAGCAGCGTCATCTTGACGGACGTGATCGGCCATTCCCTGCGCGAGGTGGGCGAGATCATGGAGACGACGATTCCGGCGGTGAAGGCGGCGCTTCACCGTGGACGTACCCGCCTAAGAACGTTGGCCGATCCGCGGGACGACGATGCGGAACTGACCCTGACCGATCAGGAACACGAACGGCTCCGGCGATATATCGACCGGTTCAACGCGCGCGACTTCGACGCCGTGCGCGATCTTCTCACAGAAGATGTGCGTCTGGAGTTGGTCGGACGCTTCGTCCGGCGTGGCAAGCCCGGAGTTTCGCAGTATTTCGGCAACTACGGCGGCCGATCGGACTGGGTCTTCGCCGCCGGATTTGTCGACGGCCGTCCGGCTGTTCTGTCATATCGTCCACAGAACGTTACCGGCACGCCGGCCAACTTCATTCTGCTCGAGTGGGATGGCGACAAGGTCTCGCTGATCCGCGACTTCTATCATGCTGGCTATGCGGTGGACTGTGCCGTCATGAGCTTGGCGTGCGGGGTGCAGGCATCGGCTGGCGCCGGCGTGTCCGGAGAAGTATTCCTCGATCAGCGATGATGGCAGGCGGAGATGTCGGCGCCTGCTTCGCGGGCGACGTCGAGCACCGCTGCAACCACCACATCCGGGCGATCGGTCTGAATGAAATGGCCGGCCTGCACGATTTCGAGCTGGCCCTTCGGCGACAACGCAGCGGTGCGGCGCTGGACTTCCTGCCAAAGCGCCTCGCGCTGAGGCGTGTCGTGGTGGTCGTCGGCCACAAGGACGACGAGCGGCACCGGCGGCAGCGGCGGACCGCTCAACAAGGCGGCGACCGACGAAGCGACGCCCTGCTCCTCGGCCGCCTCGATGGTGCCGGATGCGAGCGGCACCGTCGATACGAACGCGCCCGGGGGCTCGAGCGGGCTTGCGGCATCCACCAGGACGATGCCGGCGACGTCGTCGGGGTGCAAGCGCGCAAAAGCCTGGACATAGAGCCCCCCGAGTGAATGGCCGACCAGCAGATAGGGTGGGCGTAGGCCTCGGGCGTCCAAGGCGGCACGCAGGCGCTGCGCGACGGCGGCGGCGAGCACGGGCGCGTCTCGATCCTCTCGCTTCGGGCTGCGGCCCATCCCGAGGCGGTCATACGTCACCGTGGTGAGGCAAGCCCGGAGTGGTCCCACCACGGCTTTCCAGTTTGCCTGCACCTGGCCCAGCCCGGACTCGAAGATCACGGCGGGTCCGTGTCCCGAAACGTCCATGGCGAGGCCAAGCGGTTTCGCCTCGACAGCGCCTCCCACGTCGAGAAACATCAAGCCGCAGACCATTAGGCTCTTCGTCAGGCGGCGGACCATCCGCCCACCTTGACGAATGGCGCCCATCCTTACAACCGCGGAGGAACCCAAGCGATGGCGATCAAGGTCCTGGAAATTCATCACACCGGCTTTCGCATCGACGCCGAAGACCGGAAGATGAAGGCGCTGGAGGGCTTCTATACTGGCGTGCTCGGCCTCGAGCGCGACCCGGGGCGTCCGACCATTCCCGGCATCCCCGGCATGTGGATCAATGTCGGCGAGGTGGGTCAGATCCATCTGTTCGGCGGCGCGCAGCCCTCGCCGGCTGCCAAAGGACCCGGTCAGGATCCAACCCTGCCTCACGTCGCGCTAGCCGTTGCCGACATCATCGAGACCCGCGCCGA
>DATEID010000350.1:0-6697 GCA_035279245.1 Reyranella sp. | reverse complement strand
CGTAGGCCAGCTCGGTATCGTCCTGCCGGCGTCGAACCCGATCCGCGTTGCCGAGGACATCGCCATGCTCGACCACATGACGGGCGGCCGGGCCTGCGCCGGCTTCGCGCGCGGCTATCAGCGCCGGTGGGTCGATGTCATGGCGCAGCAAACGCACGGCATCCATGGCGCGCTGCCCAACCAGCACGACGAGATCGACACCGCCAACCGGCTCGCCTTCGAGGAGAATTTCCGCATCGTCAAGAAGTGCTGGACCGAGGAGATGCTGACCTTCGACGGCAACTTCTGGAAGGTGCCGGCCGGCCCTACGCCCTGGACGCTCGACACGACCGAGAAATGGGGAAAGGGCGTCGAGGGCGGTATCCTGAAAGCTGTCGGGGTGGTGCCGAAGCCGTTGCAGAAGCCGCACCCGCCGCTCTTCCAGCCCTTCGCGAGTTCCGAGAACACCGTCAGGTTCTGCGCGCGCGAAGGCATCACGCCGATCCTTCCGCCGATGCACCCGGTCTACGAGGACAAGCTCTACAGCGTCTACTCGGAAGTCTCGGGCAAGCCGAAAGGGCAGGGCGTGGGCGTCCTGCGCGACGTCATCATCGCCGACAGCGATGCCGAGGCCATGGCGCTGTGGCGCGATTCCGGCCAGTTCTCCGGCCGTGCCTGGTTCGAGCCGTTCGGCTTCCGCAAGGGCATGCAGGATCCCACGACCGGCGAGTTCCCGACATCGGAGCAGGTGATCGCCCAGGGTTATGCTTTCGTCGGCACGGTCGATACCGTCCTGCGCGCCATGGAAACCCAGCAGGCTCGGCAGCCGGTGGACTGGGTGTTCTGCTACACCTACAACAGCCTCGTGCCGCATCCCAAGCTGATGAAGTCGATCGAGGCCTTTTGGACGAAGGTCATGCCGCGCTTCCACTGATGCCCAGAGAGTCCTCGATGACCAGCCGGTTCAGCCTGATCGCTGCGCTCCTGATTGCCGTATCCGGGTTCGCGCCGACCGGGTGGGCGCAGGACGCGATGAAGCCCGCGATCGTCTACAGTACCGGCGGCAAGTTCGACAAATCCTTCAACGAAGGCGTGAGCGCCGGGGCCGAGAAGTTCAAGGCCGAGACAAAGATCGCCGTCGCCGAGTTCGAGCCAAGCAACGAGACGCAGTTGGAGCAAGCGCAGCGACGCTTCGCCGAGCGCGGTTACGATCCCATCATCGCCGTGGGCTTCGCCCAGGGAGTCGCCTTGGGCAAGGTGGCGAAAGAGTTCCCGAAGACACACTTCACCCTGATCGACAGCGTGGTCGAGCTGCCGAACGTCCAGTCGATCACCTTCAAGGAGCACGAAGGATCGTTCCTGGTGGGAATCGCGGCCGCCCTGGCATCGAAGACCGGCAAGGTCGGTTTCATCGGCGGTATGGACATTCCGCTCATCCGCCGCTTCGAATGCGGTTATGAACAGGGCATCAAATATGCCAACCCCAAAGCTGACCTGATCGCCAACATGACCGGCACGACGCCGGCAGCGTGGAACGACCCCGGTCGGGGTGCCGAGCTCGCGAAGGGCCAGTTCGATCGCGGCGTCGATGTCGTCTATGCCGCCGCCGGCAGCACAGGTATCGGCGTTCTGCAGGCTGCCGCCGATCGCGGCAAGTATGCGATCGGCGTCGATTCGAACCAGGATCACCTCCATCCCGGCACCATGCTCACCTCGATGATCAAGCGCGTCGACCTTGCCACCTATCGCAGTTTCAAGGCGGCGCAATCGGGAACGTGGCGAAGCGGCATTTCCGTGCTGGGCCTCAAGGAGGGCGGCGTGGATTGGACCCTGGATCGGTACAACGAGAAACTGATCAGCCCCGAGATGAAGGCCAAGGTCGAGCAGGCCAAGGCCGATATCATCGCCGGCAAGATCGTGGTCCACGACTATATGAGCGACAATTCCTGCAAGTGACGCCACCGTCTGCCATAGCGCGTCCGGTCGTCGAGGTCTCGACGATCGACAAGTCGTTCGGGGGCGTGCAGGCGCTGCACCGCGTGTCACTCGCTATCGAGGCCGGGACCATCACCGGCATCGTCGGCGAGAACGGCGCCGGCAAGTCGACCCTGATGAACATCCTGTTCGGCCTCTGTCACGCCGATGCGGGCGAGATCCGGGTCGACGGCATGCCCATGCGCATGGACAGTCCGCGGGATGCCATCGCCCATGGGATCGGCATGGTCCACCAGCACTTCATGCTGATCGAAAGCTTCACCGTGCTGGAAAACCTGGTGCTGGGTGTCGAGGGCGGCATCCTGCTATCCCGCGGCATGGCCAAGGCGCGCGTGGAGGTCGAGCGGCTGGCCCGTCAGTACGGTCTTGCCGTCGATCCCGATGCGCGCGTGGCCGACCTCTCCGTGGGCGAACAACAGCGCGTCGAGATCCTGAAGGTCTTGCTGCGCGGTGCGCGCATCCTGATCCTCGACGAGCCGAGCGCCGTCCTCACGCCGCAGGAGACCGAACGCCTGTTCGCGATTCTGCGAGCGCTGCGACAGCGTGACGTGGCGGTGGTCCTGATCACCCACAAGCTGCGGGAGGTCATGGCGGTCACCGACCGGGTCGTCGTAATGCGAGGAGGCGAGGTGGTCGCCGAGCGCCGCACGGCGGAGACGGACCTTGAGGCGCTGGCCGAGTTGATGGTCGGTCGCAAGCTGCGCTTGCAGGTCGACAAGGCGCCCGCTCGTCCCGGCGCCGTGATGCTGCACGCCGAACGGTTGCGTCTGGTCGATGGCCGCGGCGTGCGGTTGCTCGACGACCTGGACCTCGAGCTTCGAGCGGGCGAAATCGTCGCCGTCGCCGGCGTCTCCGGCAACGGCCAGACCGAGCTGCTGCAGGTGCTGGCCGGCATCCAGACTCCGACATCGGGTGCGATCACGATCTGCGGCCGCAGGTTCGATGCGCGCCGTCCCGGCGATCCCGCCGATCGCCGTGCGATCGGCCTGGCGCATGTCCCGGAAGACAGGTTGCGTCAGGGGCTCGTGGCTCCCTTCCGTGCCGCCGAGACCTCGATCCTGGGCTATCAGGACGGGCCGCGATTCAGCCCGCACGGCCTTCTCGATCGACCGACGATCGGCGCGCACTGCTGCGATCTGATGGAACGCTTCGACGTCCGGCCCCGGCTGCCGAGCCTCAGGTCGTTCCAGTTCTCCGGCGGCAACCAGCAGAAGTTGGTGCTGGCGCGCGAGATGGCGGCGAAACCCAAGGTGTTGCTGGTCGGCCAGCCGACACGCGGCGTCGATATCGGCGCGATCGAATTCATCCGCCGTGAGCTGGTGAGGGCGCGCGACCAGGGGTGTGCCGTGCTTGTCGTGTCGACCGAGCTCGAGGAGGTCCTCTCGCTAGCCGATCGTGTTTTGGTGATGGTCGGAGGTCGCGTCGTCGGGGAGGTCGAACCGGAAAAGGCGAACGAACGGCGGCTCGGCCTCATGATGACGGGATCGATGGCATGAGTTGGTCGCAACGGTCGCTGCCGGCATGGGCCGAGATCCTGCTCGTGCCGCTGATCAATGTCGCGCTTGCCTTCCTAGTCGTCGGCATCATCGTGCGGCTGATCGGCATCGATCCCTTTCATGCGCTGGGCCGGCTCGTAGTCGGCGCCGTCGGCTCGCCCGAGTCGATCGGCTACACGCTCTACTACGCCACCAACTTCGTCTTCACCGGCCTCGCCGTGGCGCTCGCCTTCCATGCCGGTCTGTTCAATATCGGCGGCGAAGGACAGGCCTATATCGGCGGCCTGGGCTGCGGCGTCGCGATCCTGGCCTTCGACAAGTACTTGCCCGGCTGGCTGATGGTTCCGCTCGCAATTACCGCAGCCGCCCTGTTTGGCGCGGCGTGGGCCGCCGTGCCGGGCTGGCTGCAGGCTTGGCGCGGCAGCCACATCGTCATCACGACCATCATGTTCAACTTCGTGGCGTCCGCGCTGATGGTCTATCTGCTTGTCAACGTGCTGATCGCGCCTGGCTCGATGACGCCGCAGAGCCGCGAGTTCGGCCCGTCTGGTCAGTTGCCCGCCCTGTCAGGTTCGGCTCTCAACCTGTCGATCGTCCTGGCGCTTGGCTGCTGCGTCGCCGTCTGGCTGTTCCTGTGGCACACACGCTGGGGCTATGCCTTGCGCGCCATGGGCCACAATCCGCAAGCGGCGCTCTATGCCGGCACGGATCTCAAGCGCATGACGATGCTCGCCATGTGCCTTTCGGGCGCGTTGGCGGGTTTCGTGGGTGTGAACGAGCTGATGGGCGTGCATCATCGCATTGTGCTCGACTTTCCGGCTGGCTACGGCTTCGCCGGCATTGCGGTGGCATTGATGGGACGCAACCACCCGGTGGGGGTTGCGCTGGCGGCGCTGCTGTTCGGGGCCCTGCAGCAGGGCGGTGCCGAGCTCTCGTTCGACGAGCCAGCCATCACGCGCGAGATGGTTGTCGTGATCCAGGGGCTGGTGATTCTCTTCTCGGGCGCGCTCGAGCATCTGCCGCGGCCCTGGATCATGCACCTGCTGCCGCGTCGCGGCTGACGCATGGACGATTCCGCCGCCATCGTCTTTCTGACCGCCGCCGCGACATTGCGCACGGCAACGCCACTCATCCTTTGCGCCATGGGCGGGCTCTTTTCGGAACGAAGCGGCATCGTCGATGTCGGCCTCGAAGGCAAGATGCTGATTGCCGCCTTCTTCGCGGCTGTCGCTGCGGCAACGACGGGATCGGCCTGGTGGGGCCTTGCGGCAGCGATCGCGTCGGCGGAGTTCCTGGCCCTGGTGCATGGTTTTGCCTGCATCACCCATCGCGGCAACCAGGTGGTGAGCGGCGTCGCCCTCAATATCCTCGCTGCCGGCCTCACGGTCGTGCTGGGCAATGCCTGGTTCCATCAGGGCGGACAGACGCCGGCGCTGGCGGCGGGCCAAAGGCTGATGCCCCTTCTGTCCCCACGCGCCGGCGACAATGTCCTGGTCTATGTCGCACTCGCCAGCGTGCCGCTGACCTGGTGGATGATTTCGCGCACCCGCTTTGGTCTCAGGCTGCGAGCCGTGGGCGAGATGCCGCTCGCCGTCGACGCGGCTGGAATCTCCGTAGCGTGGCTGCGCTATCGAGCGGTGCTGTTGTGCGGCTTCTTTGCCGGTCTCGCCGGAGCCTATTTGTCGATCGCGCAGAATGCGGGCTTCAGCCGGGACATGACGGCGGGGCAGGGCTTCATTGCGCTCGCGGCCATCATCTTCGGCAAATGGCGACCCTTCCCGGCTTTCGGCGCCTGCTTGATCTTCGGTCTGTTCGACGCCGTCGCCATTCGTCTGCAAGGTGTAACCCTGCCTGGTTTGGGCGAAGTGCCGGTGCAATTGATCCAGGCCTTGCCCTATCTTCTCACCATATTCTTGCTGGCGGGCTTCATCGGACGCGCCGTGGCGCCCAAGGCGATCGGCCTTCCTTACGAGAAGGAGCATTGACATGGACGACCTGCTCCACCTCGCGCGCACCATGATGGTGCGCGCCTATGCCCCCTATTCCAAATTCCATGTCGGTGCGGCGATGCGCGACGAAGAGGGTGCCGTCCATGGCGGCTGCAATGTCGAGAACGCAGCTTTTCCCGAAGGAATTTGCGCCGAGGCATCGGCGATCGCGGCCCTGGTAGCCGCGGGCAAGCGCCGCGTGCTGGAGTGCGTCGTGATCGGGCCGGGACCGGAGGTGATCGCGCCTTGCGGCGGATGCCGTCAGAGGCTGCGCGAGTTCGCGACGGACGACGTGAAAGTCCATCTTTGCGGTCCCGACGGCCTGCATCGTACCGTGACCGTGGGAGAGTTGCTCCCCCTGTCTTTCGGTCCGCACCACCTCGGTCGACCATGATCGAAACGATCACGCGGCAAGTACCTGGGTTCAGGCCGAAGATCGCGATCCTCCTGGGATCCGGTCTGAGCGGGTTCGTGGACGAGGTGAAGCCGCTCGCGGCAATTCCCTATGCCGAGTTGCCGGGGTTTCCGAAGCCGACCGTCCGGGGACACGAAGGGAGACTCGTGCTTGGCCATGTCGGCGAAACGCCGGTGGCCGTGTTGCAGGGCCGCGCGCACTACTATGAATTCGGTCGTGCCGACGAGATGAGGGTGCCGGTCGAGGCGATGGCCGAGCTCGGTTGCGAGACCTTGCTGCAGACGAATGCTGCGGGCAGTCTGCGGCTCGACATGCCACCGGGATCGCTGATGGTGATCACCGATCATATCAACTTCACCGGCATCAATCCGCTGTTCGGGCTTGGCGCCAACAGGCGCTTCGTCGACATGGTCGATGCCTACGACCCCGCGCTGGCGCAGCGGCTGCTGGCGGTGGCAAAAGCAGCCAATATTCGCTGCCATGAGGGCGTCTATATCTGGTTCTGCGGTCCGAGCTTCGAGACCCCGGCCGAGATCCGCGCGGCAGTGACGCTGGGCGCCGACGCCGTCGGCATGTCGACGGCACCGGAAACCATTCTCGCGCGGCATGCAGGGCTCAAGGTCGCAGCGGTGTCGGTCATGACCAACTATGCCGCCGGTCTGGTTCCGGGAGCGATCGGGCACGACCAGACGCTCAGCGTCGCCAGCGCCGCCGCGAGCCAGCTCGGCCGACTGCTGCGCGCCTTCCTCGAAAACTACGGCTAGGCGTCGTGCTGCCGCAGGAGATCATCCGCAAGAAACGCGACGGCCATGTGCTGTCGGCCG
>DATEID010000349.1:0-4970 GCA_035279245.1 Reyranella sp. | reverse complement strand
CGACCGTCTCGGAGATCAACTGGGCCGCGACCAGCGAGCTCGGCCGGCTGTAGCTTTGCCCGCGCGACTGCTTATGATTGCGCCACTGGAGTGGCGCGCTCCTCCGAGCGCTCATGGGAGCGCCCTTCGACTTCGCTCAGGGCAGGCGCAACTCCAGTTGCGCTCATGAAGTCAACCGACCAGCGCCAGCGGGGCGATGAAGCGGCTCATTTCGGCCAGCACATAGGCCGGCTGTTGCAGGTGCGGGCTGTGGCCGCAATCCGGCACCAGCCTGGTCTCGCAATAGCCGCCGACCTTGCCGGCGATGATGCCGAGCTGCAGCTCGGTGCCGTACTCGTCGTCCTCGCCCTGGATCGCCTGCAGCGGCACTTGCACACCGGGCAGCCGGCCGGCCGCGTCCATCGGTTCGAAGCCGGGCGACGCCCACGCGTCGGCCCACAGCCGGAAGGCGCGGTCGACATTGTCGCCGTGATATTTCGCCAGACGCTGGCGCAGATCGCCGGACGCGAAAGCCGCCTGCGCCTCGACGATCCGCTCGACGCAGATCGGCTCGTTGATCGCATGCGCGGCGAGCGTCGCGACGGCGCGCAAGGGCTCGGGGTCGGCGGCGGCATAGTTGAGCGCGATCGTGCCGCCGTCGCTGTGCCCGACCAGCACGCAATCGTCGATGCCGGCGGCGGCCAGCAACCGGGGCAGCACGATGTCGGCTTCGATCTCCATGTACCGTACGCCCGGATCGGTCGGCCAGGCGCTCGACTTCCCGTACGCGGTGCGATCGTAGATGAAGCCGGGGCACATGGTGGCATCGCAAAGCTTCTGCGGAAAGTCGCGCCACATCTCGATGCAGCCCAGCCCCTCGTGCAGGAAGACGAGCGTCGTGCGCTCGAGACCGTCGGTTCGCTTCGGCACAAGCCGGCGGCCGCGCAGCGTCCGGTCGCCGAGATCGATGAATTCGTCGCAAGAGGGCATCGCCTCTTTTCTCGGCGCCCAACGCGCCGGTCAAGTCTCCGGACGAACTCGCGTCAGCGCGCCTGGGCCACGGTTTGTTTGTCGCTTGGCGCCTGCGGGCCGGGCCCGCGGCAACGCAAACGCCGCGCCTGGTCCTCGGGCCCTGGCGCGCGGTTCCACCAGCCGCCGCCCAGCGCCTGGAACAGGGCGGCCGTGTCGGTGAAGCGCGCCGCCTGCGCCTGGACGCGGCTGAGCAGCGTCTGCTGGTAGGTGAGCTGGGCCAGCAGGACCGTGACGTAGGTGGTGTCGCCTACCGCCAACCGCCTCTGCGCGATGTCGAGACTGGTGGCCGCGGCCCGCTCGGCATCGACCGAAGCCTTGAGCGTGATCGCATCGTACTGCAGTGCCCGCAGCGTATCGGCGACGTTGCGGAACGCGGTGAGCACCACCGAGCGATATTGCGCGTCGGCCTGCTGGAGAGCGGCCTGCGCCGCGCGCTTCTTGGCGGCCAGCGCGCCGCCGTCGAGGATGGTCTGCAGGGCGCTCGCGCCGGCCATGACGCCGGTGAGGCCGGGGCCGAACAAGGTGTCGGTGGAGAGCGATTGCGTGTTGATGTTGGCGGTGAGGGTGATCTGCGGCAACTGGTTGGCGATGGCGACGCCGACGAGCGCGCTCGCCGAGTGGAGGTTGGCCTCGGCGGCCCGGACGTCGGGCCGCTGCTCGACGAGTCGAGAGGGCAGGCTGACCGGCAGGTCGTGCGGCAGCGTGAGATCGTCGAGGTGGAACCGCGCACCGACGTCGTCGCTCGGCAGGCGGCCGGTCAGCGTGGCGATCAGGTCGCGTTGTTGCGCCAGCGCCTTCTGCAAGGGCGGCAGGGTCGCTTCGGCCTGGGCGAGGGCGGCCTGCTGGATCGCGACATCGCCGCCGGGAATCGCGCCGAGGTTTGCCTGTCCGCGCAGGATGCCGAGCGTCGTCTGCTGCGCGGCGATGATCTTCTCGGTGGCGTCTATCTGGGCGCGCAGCGACGCCTCCAGCACCGCTGCAGCGACGACATTCGAGGCAAGCGACAGGTAGGCGCCCTCGAGCTGGAAGCACTGCGCCTCGGCGAGCGCATCGAGCGATTCGATCTGGCGCCGGTTGCCGCCCCACAGATCGAGCGCGTAGGTGATGGTGAGGCCGGCCGTGAAAAGCCCGTAGATCGTGGCGCCTGTCGAGGTCGCGGGCGACAGGCTGCCGGGCGTCTCGTTCTGCGATGCACCGAAGTTCGCCTGGAGCGTGGGAAAAAGCGTGGCGCGCTGCGCCCGCGCGTTCTCCTGCGCGACCTTCAGACCGGCGACCGCCGCCTGCACGTCCGGATTGGCCTTCAGCGCGCTTTCGATCAGCCCGTCGAGCGGCGGCGAATGGAACACCTGCCACCATTGGCTCGGGATATCCATGCCGCGCACGAGCGTCTGCGCCTCGCCGCCCGGGATGCCGCCGGCGACGAGGTCGGTCGGCGGATCGGAGACATAGGTGTCGGTGCGGGGTGCCGCGGGAGGCTTGAAGTCCGGCCCGACCATGCAGCCCGAGAGCGTTGCCGAGAATGCGGCGCCGGCAAGCAGAAGGCAGGCGAGCCGCATCAGCGTGCCTCCACGTCGCCCGGCGCCGGCACGTCGATCCTGGGCTGGCGACGCGAGAACAGGCCGATCGCCGCCGGCAGGACGGTCAGGAACAGGAACGGCGCCAGCAGCGTGCCGCCCACGATGACGACCGCCAGCGGCCGCTGCACCTGGCTGCCGATCGCGGTCGAGAAGGCGGCCGGCAGCAGGCCGACACAGGCGGCGACGCAGGTCATCAGGACCGGCCGCATCTGCTGTTCGCAGGTCTGGCGCAGCGCGTTGGCCCGTTCGAGGCCCGAATCGATCAGGCGATTGTAGCAGGACAGCACCATGATCCCGTTCATCGCCGAGATGCCGAACAAGGCGACGAAGCCGATCGCGGCGGAGATGCTGAAGGGCATGCCGAAAACGAACAGCGACAGCAGTCCGCCCGTGAGCGCCATGGGAATGGCGCTGCCCGCGATCAGCGTGTCGCGTATGCTGCCGAAGCTCACATAGAGCAGCAGCAGGATCAGCGAGATGGCGATCGGCACGGCGATCGACAGGCGATTCAGCGCCGCCTTGAGGTTGCCGAACTCGCCGACCCATTCGATGCGATAGCCGCTCGGCAGCTTCACCTTCTCGGCCACGCGCTCCTGCGCTTCCAGCACGGCGCTGCCGAGATCGCGTCCGCGTACGCTGAACTTGACCGGAACGTAGCGCTCCTGCTGCTCGCGATAGATGTAGAAAGCACCGGAAACGAGCTTGACCGTCGCCACCTCCGACAACGGCACCTGGGTGACGCCGTTGGGGCCCTGCACGCCGATCGGGATCCGCCTGATCGCGTCGAGACTCTGGCGATAGCGCGGGGCGAGGCGGACCACCATCGGGAAGTGCCGGTCGCTGCCGGTCTCGTAGAGATCTCCGGCCGCCTCGCCGCCGATCGCCGCCTGCACGGTGGCGTTGATGTCGCCCGGCGCCAGCCCGTAGCGGGCGGCCTTGCTGCGGTCGATGTCGATGCGGATGGTCGGCTGGCCGAGCGATGCGAAGACGGAGAGGTCGGTGATGCCGGGAACGGTGGCCATCGCATCCTTGATCTCGTCGGCGACCCTGGCGAGCGTCCCGAGATCGTTGCCGAAGACCTTGACCGAGTTCTCGCCTTTCACGCCGGAAGCCGCCTCCTCGACATTGTCCTGGATGTACTGCGAGAAGTTGAAATCGACGCCGGGAAAGGCCTTTTCCAGCGCGTCGTTCATCTCGGCGATCAGCGTCTCCTTGTCGAGCCCCTTGCGCCACTGCTCCATGGGCTTCAACGGCACGAAGAACTCGACATTGAAGAACCCCGTCGAGTCGGTGCCGTCGTCCGGCCTCCCGTGTTGGGAGATCACCGTCTCCGCTTCCGGGAAGCTCGCGATCAGCTTGCGCATGCGGTTGGCGTAGCCGTTGCCGGTCTCGAGCGAGATCGAAGTCGGCAATGTGGCGCGGATCCACATGTTGCCTTCCTCGAGCTTGGGCAGGAACTCGAGCCCGATCGTGCTCGCCGCCGCGAGCGCGAGCGCGCCGACGCCAAGGCCGGCGAGCAGGGTGGTGCGTGGCCGGTAGAGCACCACTTCGCGCAGCCGGGCATAGAAGCGGCCGAGGAACCGTACGATCCGCGTCTCGGCATGGGCCACGGTTTCGGGAAGCAGGAGGGCGGAGAGCGCCGGCGAGACGGTGAAGGTCGCGAGCAGCCCGCCCGACAGGGCGTAGGCATAGGTCCTGGCCATCGGCCCGAAGATGTGGCCTTCCACCCCCGACAGGGTGAACAACGGCAGGAATCCGGCGATGATGATGGTGGCGGCAAAGAAGATCGCGTGCGTGACCTCGCTGGAAGCGATGAAGATCACGCCGAGCTTGCCGGTGAGCCCGTCCGGAGCCAGCGGCGCACGCGCGCCGGCGCGGTTCTGCGCGAGATGGCGGAAGACGTTCTCCACCATGATGACGGTCGCGTCGACGATGATGCCGAAGTCGATGGCGCCCATGGACAGGAGGTTCGCCGACTCGCCGCTCAGCACGAGAATCGTCACCGCGAACAGGAGCGCGAAGGGGATGGTCGCCGACACGATCAGGGCGCTGCGCAGATCGCCCAGGAACAGCCACTGGATCAGGAAGATGAGCACGACGCCCGCGACCATGTTGTGCAGCACGGTGTGCGTCGTGACGTCCACCAGCCGGCTCCGGTCGTAGATCCGCTCGATGTGCACACCGGGCGGCAGGATGCCCGAGGAGTTGATCTTGTCGACCTCCGCCAGCACGCCTTTCAGCGTCGGCAGGGTCTGCGCGCCGCGCCGCATCAGCACGATGCCTTGCACGATGTCGTCGTCGTCGTTCTGGCCCGCGATGCCCAATCTCGGCTTGTGCCCGACCGTCACCGTCGCGACATCCGACACCAGCACCGGCGTGCCG
>DATEID010000348.1:0-3904 GCA_035279245.1 Reyranella sp. | reverse complement strand
GAATGGCATGTAGGGCAGGTGGTTGACCTGCACCTGGTTGTGCAGCGTGAGCGCATGGTAGCGTTGGCGCCAATTGTCGCCGATGCGGGGCATGCGATCGACGATCAACGTGTCGACCTGGAGCTGGGCAAGGCGCGCGGCGATCGACAGCCCGGCCTGCCCGCCGCCCACGACCAGCACGGCGGGATCGCGGTCGGCATAGGCCTCGGCCGCCTTGCGAAGGTCGAGCCAGTTGGGCCCGCGGAAATCGCGCGAATAGGCTTCACCGTGCGGACGTGCCTTGTCGACCTGCTCCTCGTGTCCCTTCAGTTCTTCCAGCGCCGTCAGCAGGGTCCAGGCCTTCAGCGCACCGCCGGCGTCCGGCGTCAACCGCAGCACGCCGCTGCCGCGTCCCTCATCCGTCTCGAACTTGAAGATGGCCTCGATCGCTTCCTCTCCGGCGCGCATGACGCGGCGAGGCGGTGTACGGTCGGCATCGACGACAAAGCCGGTCGGTCGAGCCCTGTCGGCGCCGTCTTTTAGTTGCCGCGTCACCGCTTCGCGGCCACTGACTGTCTCGATCCGCCAGCTCAGCGCCAGCACATCGCGCCAGTGGCTGTCGGCATGGAACAGGCCTTCGAGCAAGCTATCGTCGGCCTGCGACAGGGCGCGCTCGAACTGCGTCAGCCAATGCGCGGCCGTTGCCTCGATCTCCGTCGTTGCGTCCCGCATCCGTCTCCTCCAACCGTCTCCTCTGGCCATCGTGGAGAGACCCGTTTGGGCCAAGGTCGTTCCGATCCTATAGTGATTCCCGGCCTGTGTCGGGCGGAGAGGTAGGCGGATGCGTCATATCGATCAGTGCGAAAGTGACGCCATCCTGGCCGCGATGCGGCAGGTCGCGCTGGCGGGTGGTGCGCTGACGGCCGCCGATCGCACCAGCATCTCGGCGGCCGGCCGCTATCTGCTGCGGCGGACCCGGTCGATCGACGGCGACGCCTTGCCGACCATCGAGCCAGCCGATCTTGCCGCGACACTCGAGGCGCCCGAGCTCAAGAGCGAGGCCGTGAAGTATCTCGCCGTCATGACCATGGTCGACGGCACACTCGACAAGAAGAAGGTGGCGCGCCTCCTGGACTATTCGCGCGCCCTCGATATCGAGGAGAGCTACCTCACCGAGATCGTCGAAGCGGCGTCGGGCCATGTCGCCTGGTCGCTGGCCGATATGAGCCGGCAGAACATGGAAAGCATCACCGGGAAGCCGTGGGGCGACAAGGACCCGATGCCATGGCTCCTGCCCTATGCCGGCGACAACGCAGACCCGCGCCTTGCCGAGCGTTACGAGGCGCTGGGCAGCCTTCGCGACGGGACCTTCGGCAAGACGCTTTGGGCCTTCTACAAGACCAACGGCTACGCCTTCCCCGGCCATCCATCGGCGCTCAACGAAGGGTTCGGCACGCCGCACGATTCGACCCACGTGATCTCGGGCTACGACACCAGCGCGCGCGGCGAGATCCTGGTCTCGACCTTCACTGCCGCCATGCATCCGGTGAATCCGATGGCCGGCCACATCCTGCCGGTCATCTTCAGTTGGCATCTCGACATCAAGATCAACGACGTGGCCAAGTCGACCTCGGGCGGCCTCGACCCGGACGAGTTCTGGCACGCCTGGGCGCGCGGCCGCGACATCAAGGCCGACCTCTTCGACCCGGCCTGGCAAGTCTGGGACTGGGTCGAGCGCGACCTCGAGGAGCTCCGGCACGCGCTCGGTGTGACGCCGCCGGGCTGACTTCGGCCCTACCAAATCCATTGGCGTTCGGCCGGGATCGACTCCGGCCTCCCAAAGTAGGATGGCCTAATCGAACCATCCGTCTTCCCGACCGGAGCCGAGCGTAGCGAGGTGTAGTGCAGGGACCTTCTCTCGACGATAGGCTCCAAAATTGTCGAGACGAGGTCCCTCGACTTCGCTTCGCTCCGCTCGGGACGACGGGAAATCTGAACTCGTCACACCTCCACGCTTCGACAAGAACTCGGTCAAATCCTTGATACGATTTGGCGGCAGCCAATGGTTTCGGCCATAAGCCCTTCCGGCTACACCACGGGGCTCATGCCGCCGTCGACGTTGATGGCGACGCCGGTCACGTAGGAGCCGGCATCGGAGCAGAGGAAGCAGGCCATGCGCGCGAATTCCTCCGCCTTGCCCATGCGGCCGAGCGGGATGCGGCCCTTGGCCATGCCGTCGAGGAACTGCTCGTAGGTCTTGCCCTCGCCCGCCGCGGTCTTGTGACGGCGCACCCATTGGTCGCTGTCGATCAGGCCGACCAGCATGGCGTTCACGAGGATGTTGTGCTCGGCATTCTCCTTCGACAGCGCCTTGGTGAGGGCGAGGCCGGCCGCGCGGCTGACGCTGGTCGGCGTCGAGTTGGCGTTGGGGGCTTTGGCGCCGATATTGAGCACATTCAGGATGCGACCCCATTTGCGCTCGCGCATGCCGGGAAGCGCGAGCCGGATCGTGCGGATCGCGGCGAACAGCTTGAGATCGAGATCGCCCTGCCAATCGGCGTCGGTCACGGTGTCGAAGGGCTTGGCGTGGCTGATGCCGGCATTGTTGACCACGATGTCGACCTTGCCGAAGTCGGCGACGACCTTCTTCCAGGTGTCGGAAATCGGCTCGGCCTTGGAAACGTCGCAGGAATAGGCCTCGACCTTGCCGTTGGTCTTGCCTGCAGCCTTCTGCACCTCGGCCCGGGCCGATGCGAGCACATCGGCCTTGCGCGCCAGCAGCGCCACCGAGCCGCCCGAGGCGGCGAATTCCCTGGCCATGGCGAGGCCCAGTCCCGTGCTCGCGCCGGTGATCACGGCCACACGGCCGTCCATGCGTACGTCCATCGATTTCCTCCCGCTCAGACCGCCGATTTCTGCACCATCCGCGGCCGATAGGAAATGGACATCAGCATTGGCGTTCCGCTGCGGCGCGTTCTGCAAGCTCGAGCACATGGCAGGGCGGCTCGCCGTCCTGCATCAGAAACACTGCCGACAGCCCGGTCCATGCGACGATCCAGTCGAGCAGCCGGCTCGGATTCAAACCGGCTGCCTTCGAGACCACGTCGACCTGGCGTCCCAGCCGCCCGGGAGCCAGGGCGATCGTGGCATCCGGATTGCAAAAGAGATTGGCGTAGTCGAAGCCGCGCTCGCCGACGAGGCCTTTGGGATCGATCGCCAGCCAGCCGGCGGAGCCGAAGTCGAGGATGTTGCCGTGATGGATATCGCCATGGAGCACGGTCGCCTCTTCCGGCGACTCCAGGAGAGCGCTCGCCACCGTCGCGGAAAGCCGCAGCACGTCGCCATGGGCGTCGGCTGCCGAACGCAACGGCTCGAACCAGTGCCCGAGCGACGGGAGATGCGGGGCCGGCCGTGATCTCTTCGCATGCAGCTTCGCCACCACGCCGCAGATGATGCGACTCGCCTCGTCGTCGTTGCCAGCTTGCACCATGGCTCTCAACGAGCGTCCGCCGCAGGCCCGGGCGAGGAGCAAGGCATTCTCGCCATGGCGCAGAACCGGTGCGGCCCCGCCTCCGTTCCACCATGCCATCAGCCGGGCCCCCGCCTTTCCTCCTCGACGGTCGCGATCTTCAGGACGGCCGGGAGTCCGGCCGAACGCACTGGCAGGATCGCACTCGTGCGCGTCACGATCGGATCGCCGTCCGGCGTCAGCTTCCAGCGCGCGAGATAGTCGTCGAACATCGTTTCGACGGGTAGCTGGTCCGCCATGCGAGCGAGGATGTGTGGGAAGCATCGATCTCGCAAGCGTTGCGCGGATTTGCACTGGCCGCAGTGTTGCACCCGCCGTGTCTCCATGATGCACTCCGCGGGCCATAAGGAAGGGATCAGATGGATCCGTATCGGTTCGGCTATTCTCCCGTCGTCG
>DATEID010000347.1:0-14406 GCA_035279245.1 Reyranella sp. | reverse complement strand
TGCGCCGCTGGTGCGTCTGGGCGTGCTGGTCGGCTCCCTTCTGTCCGTGGCCGTGGGATGGTCCATCCTGCGCCTTGCGCGGAGCGCGCCGGCCGCCTGAACGCGCTTTTCGCCTGCGACAGCGTCCGGCAGGGCAAGATTGCACGCCGATGGCACCTGCCTATACTTTTGCACCATGCGGCGGACATCCTACGAGCAGATGAATTGTTCGATCGCCTCGGCGCTCGACGTCGTGGGCGAACCCTGGACCCTCCTGATCGTGCGCGACGCCTTCTACGGCGTGCGCCGCTTCGACGACTTCCAGGAAAATCTCGGTATCGCCCGCAACGTACTCACGGCGCGGCTCAAGAAGCTCGTGGAGGCCGGCGTGTTCCGCAAGACCGCCTACCGCCAGCGCCCGTTGCGCCACGAGTACCGTCTCACCGACAAGGGCGCCGCGCTGTTCACCGTGATCGTCGGCCTCAAGCAATGGGGCGATCGCTACGGCGCCGCGTCGCGTACCGGCAAGCCGATGGACCTGGTGGATCGCGACGATGGCCATCCGCTCGAACCGGTGCTGATCGACGCCGTGAGCGGCCGCAAGCTCGAGCTCACCAATGTGCGCGCCGTCGCCGGACCCGGCGCACAACAGGCAACACGCGATTTCTTCGACCGCCTGGCGCTCAACCGCCCCGCCGCGCGCTAAAGTGGGATGAATTCAGGTTCTCCGTCGTCCCGACCGAAGCCGAGCGAAGCGAGGCGCAGCGGAGGGACCTTTTTTATCAATGTTTCGTTTCGTTGGCAGCGGCACAAAGAGATCCCTCGACTTCGCTTCGCTCGCTCGGGATGACGGATGATTGGAGTAAGAGCCATCCCGCTCTAGGCGCGCCAGCAAGAACAGGCAGATGCGCTAATCTTCCTCGCGAGGCCCACGGTCCAGACGCTTGCCGTCCAGCGCGTTGCGCTGGCGGGCGACGCGGTCGGCGTCTGTTGCCTTCTCGGTCTTGGTTCGGCCGAAGCGCAACCGGTTGGCCTGCGCTTCGTTCTCTCGTTCGCGTCGCGCCCTTTCCTTGCGGGCCCGCCGAAGGTTGACGATCTCGGCCATGTGACGATCCTCCATTTCTCTATGCCGCAGCCTTCGTCGATGCGCTAGTCTCGATCGGGCGACCAAGAGGAGGAAGATGAGCCCTTCCAAGCGCAACAAGCTCCTGATCGGCGGGGGTGGCGCGATCCTCCTGATCATCCTGGCTCTGCTCATCGCGCCGGCGCTCATCGATCTCGACAGTTACAAGCCGCAGATCGCCTCGGAAGTGGAGAAGGCGACCGGGCGCGACCTGGCGATCGATGGCCCGGTGAGCCTGTCGCTGCTGCCGACGCCCAGCGTCAGCGTCACCGGAGTCCATTTCGCCAATGTGGCGGGCGCCAAGATCCCCAACATGGTCGAAGTGAGGTCGGTGACGGTGCGGCCGTCGCTGCTGGCGCTGCTCACCGGCCGCCTCGAAGCGAGCGAGGTGATCCTCGATCAACCGAAGATCGCGCTTGAGGTCGATACCTTCGGCAAGCCCAACTGGTCGTTCGCGCCGGCGGCCGGCCAGCTCAAAACTCGACCCTCCGCCGCGGATGCGTCCAAGCCGCCATCGGCCGGTACGCTCGTCTGCAACGATGGGACCGTGACCTTCAGTGATGCCCGGACGGGTCTCTCGGTCGTTGCGGAAAAGGCCAACTTCACGGCCTCGGTCGGTTCGATCGACGGACCGTATGGTCTGGAGGGAAGCGCCACGGTCAACGGCTCGCCATTCACCTTCGATCTCGATGTCGGCGCCAAGGACAAGGATGGCTATGCGACACGGGCCAACCTGTCGGGCGGCGGCGGCAAAGTCGATTTCAAGGGCACGCTGAGCGCGCTCGCCCCGGATGCCCACCTCACGGGAACGGCGGCCGTCTCGGCCGACTCCCTCACGGCGTTCGTCACCGCGCTGCTTGCCGCCGCTGGCCAGCCGAAACCGACCTTGCCGTCGTTGCTTGCCGGCAAGTTCAGCTTCGAAGGCAAAGTCGATCTCTCGCAAACGGCCTTTTCCGCCAAGGACTTCAAGATGGTGCAGGGCCAGGACAGCGGCTCCGGCTCGATCACCGTCACCCTCGAGCCTGCGCTCGCGATCGACGGCAAGCTTTCGATTCCAAAACTCGATCTCGATGCATGGCTCGCGGCCTTGTCGCCGGCCGCCCATACAGGGACGCCGCCCTCTGCTTCCGCTTCGGCTTCGCCGGGCCCGACGCAAGTTGCCGCTGGATCGAACGGCGGCAGCCTGCTCGCCGCGCTGAACGCGAAGCTCGCCCTCGATATCGGCGAGATCGTCTACAACAAGCAGCCCGTGCGGGACGTGGCGCTTGAGCTCGAAGCGCGCGGGGGCGCCGTGGCGATCCCGAAGCTCAGCGCCATCCTGCCCGGGGACATGCACGTGATGGCCCGGTCCACCCTTTCGGGCGATGCCGCGCATCCGGCGGCGACGGGCGAGTTCAGCCTTGTCGCGCCGAACTTGCGCGACACGCTGAAGTGGCTTGCCGTCGATGTCTCGTCGCTGCCGGCCGACAGCCTGAAGCGGCTCAGCATCAAGGGCCGCATGACGTCGCGCAACGGCGAGGTGCGGGTTCCCGATGCCACGGTCGAGCTCGACGATCTCAAGGCGACGGGCGGGCTCACCGTCACCTTCAGCGTGCCGCTGTCGGTGACGGCCAATGTCCAGCTCGACACGCTCGATCTCGACGCCGTGCTCGCCAGCGCCAGCCCGAAAGCGCCGGCGCAACCGGCCTCCAGTCCAGCCGCGGCCGCTGTGCCGAGCAAGAAGCTGGCCGTGGCGCCCAACCTCGGCATGAAGGCCAGGATCGGCAAGCTGGTCTACCGGAAGCAGCCGATCAGCGGTGTCGAGGTCGACCTCGCCCTGCAGGGCAACACGCTCAAGCTGAACGAGATCAACGTGGCGAACTTCGCCACCGCTCGTTTCGCGTTGCACGGCAGTATCGTCGACTTCGACACCGCCAACCCGCAGCCCGACATCGCCTTCAATTTCGAAGCGGCCAACATGACCGAGGTGCTGAAGGCGGCGGGTATGGCAGCGCCGGCCAATCTCGGGTCGGTGAAGGCCAGCGGCGCGCTCTCCGGCAGCCTCGAGCAACTGGCGCTCAAGGATTTGGCTGTCACGGCGATGGGCGAGAGCGTGCAGGCGACCGGGACGTTGGCAATGCCAGGCGCCGCGAAAGGCATGCCGCAATCGGTGAGTTACAAGGGAAGCCTCGTCCTGAATGGCCAGCCGATCGAGGCGGCCATCGACGGCAAACTCGCCGGTCGCCCCAATGTCACGGCCCAGCTCAAGGCGGCGATGCTCGACCTCGGCAAGCTGGGTGCCGCTCCCGGCACGAAGCCGGCCGCGGCTAGCGGCCGGCCGGCGGACAAAGCCGCCGACCAGCCGATCGACACGGCAGGCCTGCGCAGCTTCGACGGCACCCTGAAGATCGAGGCGGCAACCCTGGTGAATTCGCCGCTGCGCTTTACCAACGCCAACCTGTCGGCCACGCTCAAGGACGGCGTGCTGACCCTTTCGCAGTTCAAGGGAGCGCTGTTCGGCGGGACGCTCGATTTGTCCGGAATCGTCAACGCCAGCCAGCCGGCGCTCGCCTTCGACATCAAAGGCGGCGCAAAGGACATCTATATCGGCGAGGCGCTGCGCAGCATGTCCGGCAAGAACGTCTTCGGCGGCACCGTCAAGATCACCGTCGACGGCAAGGTGAGCGCCGATAGTATCGCCCTGAAAGGAGGCGGCGCGACCGTCCAGCAGATCAAGAAGTCCATTGCCGGCGGAGCGCAGATCAGTGGCCATATTTACGTCGGCGCCGACAAGGCTCTGACCACGCTCGGCACGACAGCCACCGGCATCGTGGGCGGCGTGATCGACAATACTCTGGGCTCGGCGCTCGGCATCGTCGGCCAGACCGCCGGCGCCGGCGTGACCAACATGCTGAACGCCGCGTCCCTGATCCTCAATCGCTTCGTCAATCGCGACAATCCGATCTCCGGGCGGGTCGATATCGCGGGCGGCGTCCTCACCGACAAGGGGCTGATCGTCCAGGGCGACCGGGCGACGGCGAATATCGCAACACGCACCGATCTTGCGAGCGCCACCACCGACACGCGGGTCAACTTCGTGATCGCGGAGGACACCTCCGCGCCGTACCTGGTCGCGACGGTGCGCGGTCCGCTTGCGTCGCCGTCCTATGGCGTGTCGCGCGGCAGCGCCAAGGATCCGCCGGGGTTCGTCAACACCCTGGAGAAAGGGGTGACGGCGCCAGCGCGCACGATCCTGCCGAACGTGCCGATCCCCAATCTTCCCATTCCCAACATCTTCGGCCGCTGAGGATTATCTTGCTCGAACGACTGCTTTCCGCGCTCAAGGCGCGATTCGGTTCCGCGCCTGCGCTCGCCGAGGCGCCGAAAGGCATCGACGTCCTGGCCGACATGGCCGACCGGCGCGTGATGCGCCGCTACCTCGATCAGCCGGTCGATCCGGCGCTGGTCGAGACGCTCTGCGCGGTCGCCCTGTCGGCGCCGTCCAAGAGCGACCTGCAGCAGGCCGATATCGTCATCGTCGACGACAAGGGCCAGCGCGCGAAGCTCGAGGCGCTGCTGCCGGACAATCCCTGGGTGAAGGCGGCGCCAGTCTTCCTGGTGTTCTGCGGCAATAATCGCCGCCATCGCCTGCTCTATGCCTGGCGCAATCAGCCCTTCGTGAACGACCATCTCGACCCGTTCTTCAATGCCTCGGTCGATGCCGGCATCGTGCTCGCGACCTTCGTCGCCGCGGCGGATCGCGTCGGGCTCGGTACCTGCCCGATCAGCGCCATCCGCAATCATCCGAACGAGGTCTCGGGCATATTGGGCCTGCCCGATCATGTATTTCCCGTTGCGGCACTGGGTGCCGGCTGGCCGTCCTTCGCCGGGGTGATGAGCCCCAGGCTCGGGCTCGATGTCACGGTTCATCGCGACCGCTACGACGAGACGGGCTTGCGCGAGAAGATCGCCGCCTACGACAAGCGGCGGGCGGCGGTGCAGCCTTACAAAACCCAGCGCTTCACCGAGACGTTCGGCGAAAGCGACAGTTACGGCTGGTCCGAGGACAAGGTCCGGCAATATTCGGTGCCGGAGCGCGCCGGATTCGGTGCATTCGTGCGCAAGAAGGGATTCAGCCTCGATTGACCCTGGCTCGCTTGCGCAGTGTCTCGAGCACATGCAGGCGAAGCGCGCTGGAGAGGTTGCCGGCGGTTCCCCGTGCGCGATCGACCTCGGCCACCAGGGCGTTCAATGAGAGGCGGCGGGCTTGGGCGATGGCCGCGAGCTCCTTCCAGAAGGCGTCTTCCAGCGAGATGCTGGTCTGGTGACCCTCGATCATGACGGAACGTTTGCGCATCGCCGGACTGTGACAGCGGCAAGAAGCGGACTCAACCCGCCTTGCGGGTGCCACGGTCCATGCGTATATACCGCCGCTCGCAAACTCCTCCGGAAGACAATATGGACATCCGCAACGTCGCGATCATCGCGCACGTCGACCATGGCAAGACGACGCTGGTGGACTGCCTGCTGAAGCAGAGCGGCACCTTCCGCGAGAACCAGCAGGTCGCCGAGCGCGCCATGGACTCCAACGACCTCGAACGCGAGCGCGGCATCACCATTCTCGCCAAGGCGACGTCGGTCGTCTGGAAGGGCACGCGAATCAACATCGTCGATACGCCGGGCCACGCCGATTTCGGCGGCGAGGTCGAGCGCATCCTGTCGATGGTCGACGGTGTGGTGCTGCTGGTCGACGCTGCCGAGGGGCCGCTGCCGCAGACGAAGTTCGTGCTGGGCAAGGCGCTCCGGCTCGGGCTGAAGCCGATCGTCCTGATCAACAAGGTCGACCGCTCCGATGCGCGCGCCCACCAGGTGCACGACGAGGTGTTCGATCTCTTCGCCGCGCTCGACGCCAATGACGAGCAGCTCGACTTCCCGACGCTCTTCGCCTCGGCCCGCCAGGGCTGGGCGGCAAGCTCGCTCGAGGCCGAGCACAAGGACATGGAGCCGCTGTTCGACCTCATCCTGCACCACGTCCCGGCGCCGAAGGTCGACGACGACCCGGCCTTCCGCATGCTTGTGACGACGCTCGAATCCGATCCCTTCCTGGGCCGCATCCTGACCGGCCGCATCCAGTCGGGGACCATCAGGCCCAACACGACGCTGAAGGCGCTGGACGGCAAGGGCGAGAAGATCGAGGAGACACGGGTCACCAAGCTGCTCGCTTTCCGCGGCCTGGAGCGCCAGCCGATCGAGCAGGCGGAGGCCGGCGACATTGTCGCGGTGGCAGGCTTCAAGACTGCGACCGTGGCCGACACGCTGGGCGATCTCACGGTCGAGGCGGCCCTGCCGGCCCAGCCGGTCGATCCGCCGACGCTCGCCATGAACTTCATGGTGAACGATTCGCCGCTGGCCGGCCGCGAGGGCGACAAGGTGACGACCCGCATGATCCGCGCCCGGCTGATGCGCGAGGCGGAGGGCAATGTCGCGATCCGCGTCCGCGACACCGAGAATGCCGACACCTACGAGGTCGCCGGCCGCGGCGAGCTGCAGCTCGGGGTGCTGATCGAGACCATGCGCCGCGAGGGCTTCGAGCTGGCGGTCGGCCGTCCGCGCGTGCTGTTCCAGAACGATCCTGCAACCGGCCAGCGGCTGGAGCCGATCGAGGAGGTCGTGATCGACGTCGACGACGCCTATACCGGCACCGTGGTCGAGCAGATCTCGCAGCGCAAAGGCGAGCTGCAGGACATGCGGCCTTCGGGAGCGGGCAAGACCCGTCTCGTCTTCTACGCGCCGTCGCGCGGCCTGATCGGCTATCACGGCGAGTTCCTGACCGATACACGCGGCACCGGTGTGATGAACCGCATCTTCCATGAATACGGTCCCTATCGCGGGCCGATCGCCGGCCGCCGCAACGGCGCCCTGATCGCCAATGCCGAGGGCGTCTCGGTCGCCTACGCGATGTGGAACCTCGAGGATCGCGGGCCGATGTTCATCGATCCCGGCGTGCCGGTCTACGAGGGCATGATCATCGGCGAGCACAGCCGCGGCAACGACCTCGAGGTCAATGTGCTGAAGGGCAAGCAGCTCACCAACATCCGCGCCGCCGGCAAGGACGAGGCGGTCCGCCTGACGCCGCCGCGCAAGATGTCGCTCGAGCAGGCGATCGCCTATATCGAGGAAGACGAGCTGGTCGAGATCACGCCGAAGTCGATCCGGCTGCGCAAGCGCTTCCTCAATCCCGAGGACCGCAAGCGGGCCAGGAAGCAGGCCCAGGCGCAAGCCGCGGAATAGGATTCTGTCGTCCTGAGCGCAGCGAAGGACCTCATCGCCCGGACCATCAGATCCTTCGCTTCGCTCAGGATGACAACGGGCCCGTCAGGCTCGCGCGCTGGCTGATCTCGATGTGATTGCCGTCGGGATCGCAGACGAAGGCGAAGCGCACCGTGTCGCCCAGCCGCCGCGGCGCGCCGCCGGATGAACCGCCGCGCGCCAGGATGCCCTCGTACTCGGCGGTGCAATCCCACACCTGGACGGTGGTGTAGCGATAGCCCGGACCGCGCCATTCGGCGCTGCGTTCCACCGGCCCCTGTTCGGCGATCACGATCAGGGAGTCGCCGCAGCGATAGCGACCTTCGCCCACCCGCTCGTACTGCATGGCGTGCGTCCAGAAGCGGTCGTGGGCGGCCGCGTCGTTCACCTTGAGCAGGATCGCGATGCCCTCCACGCCCTCGTGCCCCTTCGGCACCAGTGTGACCTTGTTCCCGTCCGGATCGGCGAATGAGCGAGGTGCCGCGAGCCCCTCGCGGGCGATCTGCACGCCCACGATGCCGGACGGCGCCAACGCCGGAAGCGGATCGCGCGCATGGTTCATCTTGAGGATCGAGCCGTTCATGTGATGGCGGTGCTGCTGCATGCCGCCACCGAGCTTGCCCATGTGGTCATAGGGAAGCCCGACCGCTCGTTGCCAGAAGGCCAGCTGTTCGTCGCGCTTGTTGGAGAACAGGCCGAGGTCGAGATGCTGTTTGGCGAGTTTCATGGTCATGATTTTGATCTGGCTTGGAAACAAACCATACAAAGGCCGGTCGGACTTTCCTACACACCGATTGCTAGAAGGGCGGCAGGTGGGAAAGCGCGGCAGATGGGGATCCGCCGCGCGATGTGTGGGAAGGGTCCAGCGATGTTCCGCGCCGTGATCGGCACAATCGCCGTGCTTGCGGGCTTTGCCGTGGTCGAGAGGACGAGCGACCTCGGTGCCGGCCCGGCCGGATCATGCAGGGCGACCGAGGCCTACGCCTTGCTGCGACCGGGCGAATCTGTGCCGGTGCGCGCGTCCCCGACACCGGAAGGGGTGATTCTGGGGACGCTTGCCCTTCGGGAAGCGGCGGAAGCCGATCTGCCAGTCGTGACGCTGACGGGGAGCAAACAGGGATGGGCGCGGATCGCGCTCGACACTCACGACTACACCGCCATCGACACCAAGACGCACGCCTACGGCTGGGTGCCGTCCGACCTCCTGGCGGTCGGCACGCCGCAGGAGGGTACCGTGACGATCTACGACCGACCGGGCCTCTTGGGCGATCCCGTCGGTCGCATCGAGAACAAGGGGCAGACGTTTCGCGTGCTCGGCTGTCACGGAACCTTGCTGCAAGTCATCAATGCCAAGGAAGGCAATATCTGGATCGACCGCTGGTGCGCCGGCGCCGCCTGTCGCCGTTGATCGGCAAATACTGCCGCCCGATCAGATCTTCAGCTCGCTGAAGAAGTCGTTGCCCTTGTCGTCGGTGACGATGAAGGCGGGGAAATTCTCGACCTGGATGCGCCAGATCGCCTCCATGCCGAGCTCGGGATACTCCAGCACCTCGACCTTCCTGATGCAGTTCTTGGCGAGGATGGCGGCCGGGCCGCCGATCGAGCCGAGATAGAAGCCCCTGTGTTTCTTGCAGGCGTCGATCACCTGCCGGCTGCGGTTGCCCTTGGCCAGCATCACCATCGAGCCGCCGTTGGCCTGGAACAGGTCGACATAGGAGTCCATGCGGCCAGCGGTGGTCGGGCCGAACGAACCCGAGGGAAGGCCTTCCGGCGTCTTGGCCGGGCCGGCGTAGTAGACCGGGAACTGCTTGAAGTAGTCCGGCAGGCCTTCGCCGCGGTCGAGCCGTTCCTTGAGCTTGGCATGTGCGGAGTCGCGCGCAACGATCAGCGTGCCCGTGAGGTTCACGCGCGTCTTCACCGGATGCTGGGTCAGCACCGAGAGCGTATGTGCCATGCCCTTGTCGAGGTCGACCGAAACGACATCGCCCGAAAGCTGCTGCGGCTCGACCTCGGGCAGGTAGTGCGCCGGATTGGTCTCGAGCTGCTCGAGGAAGACGCCGTCCCGGGTGATCTTGCCCAGCGCCTGCCTGTCGGCCGAGCAGGAGACGCCGAGGCCGATCGGCACCGAGGCGCCGTGTCGCGCTATCCGGATGACGCGCACGTCATGGCAGAAATACTTGCCGCCGAACTGCGCGCCGATCCCCATCTGGCGCGTGAGCTCGAGCACCTTCTGCTCCATCTCGCGATCGCGGATCGCCACGCCCTTGTTGTTGCCTTCGCCCGGCAGGTCGTCGAGATAGCGCGTCGAGGCGAGCTTCACCGTCTTGAGGTTCATCTCCGCCGAGGTGCCGCCGATGACGATGGCGAGGTGATAGGGCGGGCAGGCGGCGGTGCCCAGCGTGCGGATCTGGGTGTCGAGGAACTTGAGCAGCGCCGCCTCGTTCAGCACTGCCGGCGTCTGCTGGTAGAGATAGCTCTTGTTGGCGGAACCGCCGCCCTTGGCGACGAACAGGAACTTGTAGGCGTCGCCGTCGGTTGCGTAGATGTCGATCTGCGCCGGCAGGTTGGTCCCGGTCTGCACTTCCTTGAACATCGAGATCGGCGACACTTGGCTGTAGCGCAGGTTGGTCTCGGTGTAGGTCTTGAACACGCCCCTGGCGATCGCGGCCTCGTCGCCGCCGCCGGTCCATACCGCCTGGCCCTTCTTTCCCATGACGATCGCGGTGCCGGTGTCCTGGCACATCGGCAAAACACCGCCGGCGGCGATGTTGGCGTTCTTCAGGAGCTCGAGCGCCACGTACTTGTCGTTCGACGAGGCTTCCGGATCGTCGAGGATCGAGCGCAGCTGGGCGAGATGGCCGGGACGCAGGAGATGGGAGATGTCATGGAACGCGGCCGACGTCAGAAGCGTCAGCGCCTCGGGCTCGACCGTCAGCACCTCGCGCCCGTTGAACTTCGCCGTGCCGACGAAGTCGGACGAGAGCTTGCGGTAGGGCGTGCTGTCCTTGCCGCTCGGAAACATCTCCTGGAACTGGAACTCGGGCATGCAGCTCTCCTGGCGCCTGCTTTGAAGGCGGGCATCCCTGCCGCAAGCCAGGCGCGGCGTCCAGCTACTTCTTTCGGAAGTTGTCGAGCTTGACGATCTTGGAAGCCGGGTCCTGCGGCTTGTCGTCCGGCTTGCCTTGATCGGCCGTCGCCGGTTTGACGTCGTCGGTGCTCTTTTCGCCGCCCGGGCCGCCAAGCGAAGGCCGCTTCTCCGGTGCCGGCAGCGGCGTCGGCGGCGAAGGTTCCGCCTTCTCGGCGGACGTGCCCGCCTTGTCCTTGCGGTCGAATTGCAGACCGAAGCGCACCGACGGATCGACAAAGGCGGACAGCGCTCCGAACGGCACCTTTATGCGCTCCTGCTGCTTGTTGAAGCTCACGGTCACTTCGAACGACTCTTCGCGAACGATGAGGTCCCAGTACTGATGCTGGAGGACGATCGTCATCTCCTCCGGATATTTCGCGCGCAGATAGTCGGGAAGCTGGACGCCCGGGTCGGTGCTGCGGAAGGAGATGTAGAAGTGATGCGAGCCCGGCAGCCCCTTGTCGGCTACTTGAGTGAGCACGCGGCGCACGACGCTGCGCAGCGCATCGTCGACGAGAGCGTCGTAGTGAAAGCGGTCGTTCATGGCTTGCCGGAACTTTCGCGGAGCATCGGCCCGCGTCCCCCGAGTGTCAACGCCGCCGGAATGCGGAGCGTGGGTGCAAAAGTGGGAGGGCTTCTGTTGCCCGGTGCCCTCCCGAAACCGCGCTTACGTCCGCTGTTTAGGCGGCAGCAGCGAGTGCAACGTCGTTATCGTTGGCACTTGTGAATGGCCCGTTGCGGCGGAACCATACCGAGCAAAAACCGCGCCTTTACCACGCTCGTCGATCCTGTTTCGCCCCCATCGATCCCGTTCGCCGAACGGGGTGAATGGTGGAGGCGCCGGGTACCGCCCCCGGGTCCGATACGCTTATTCCACGCGGCGTTTATCGCCATAGTCGGTTTCCCGACGCGCCCAATATAGGCACACGACCCGGTTTTTTGAAGGCGATGCAGTCGGTCGATTTCCCCATGGAAGGGGGTCGCCTGGCCCCATAGAGTCCGCGACCAACCAAGGACAACGAACGATGCCCCTCTCCAACGATCAGCAGGCCGAAATCGATCAGGTGCGCGCCGCGTCCAACGCCACACTGCGTCCGGTTGCGCCGGCCCTGGAAGAAATCCTCTATCGGGCGTTGCCGGCGCTCGACCATGGCTTCGTCCGGGTGGTCGACTATATGGGTGACGATGCCGCCGTCGTGCAGGCGGCGCGCGTGAGCTACGGCCGCGGCACCAAGAAGGTGAGCGAGGATCGTGGCCTGATCAATTACCTGATGCGCCATCACCACACGACGCCGTTCGAGATGTGCGAGATCAAGTACCACGTCAAGCTGCCGATCTTCGTAGCGCGGCAGTGGATCCGCCATCGCACAGCCAACGTGAACGAATATTCGGCGCGCTACTCGATCCTCGACAACGAGTTCTACGTGCCGAAGCCCGAGCATCTCGCCGCCCAGAGCAAGGCCAACCGCCAGGGGCGCGACAAGGTGCTGGGCGGCAAGGAGGCCGAGCGTGTCTTTGCGCTTCTCCGCAAGGACGCCGAGCTCGTCTACGAGCACTACATGGAGATGCTGAACGAGGGCGAAACGGGAGAGCCGCTCGATCCGGAGCGCTCGGGCCTAGCGCGCGAGCTTGCGCGCATGAATCTTTCGCTGGCCTTCTATACACAGTGGTACTGGAAGACCAACCTGCACAATCTCATGCACTTCCTGTCGTTGCGCGCCGATGCTCACGCGCAATACGAGATCCGCGTCTATGCCGAGATCATGATCGACACGCTGAAGCGGTGGTGCCCGATCTGCCACGACGCCTTCATGGAATACCGCATGGGCGGCGCGCACCTGTCGAAGACCGGACTCGCCGCCGTCCGCCGCATGATCGCCGGCGAGAAGGTCGACCAGAAGGCGAGCGGCCTCAATCCGCGTGAATGGCGCGAGCTGATGGCGGCGCTCGGTCTTCCTTCGCCATGACCGCCGTGGCCGTAACCGGCGTGCAACCGGTCCGCGATCCCGGCCGGCTGCGGCTGTTGCGCGAGCGGCCGCGCGACGCCGACGCGATCGAGGAGATGACGGCAGCCGCCTTCGGACCCGACCGTTTCCACAAGACGGTCTATCGGCTGCGCGAGGACGTGCCGCCGCTGCGCGACCTGTGCTTCGTGGCGCTCGATCAGAAGGGTCGTCTCGTGGCCTCGATTCGCAACTGGCCGGTCCTGATCAACGAGCGCTGGCCGGCCGTCATGCTGGGCCCGCTCGCCATCGCACCGGAGTTGCGTGGGCTTGGCTACGGCAAGGCGCTGATGTGGCATTCGATGGCGCAGTCGCGCATCCAAGGCCACAGCCGCATCGTCCTGGTGGGCGATCCCGAGTACTACAACCAGTTCGGCTTCCGCCGCGATCTCGCCCTCAACATCCAGCTTCCCGGCTGGGTCGAGGAGCGCCGCTTCCTCGCGCTGGAGCTGGTCGCAGGGTCGATGATCGGCGTGCATGGCATGGTCGGCAAGGCCGAGACGAGGAAGCGGTCCTCCGCGCGCAGGAAAAAGCGCTGAGGCCCCTACCGCGTCACGATGCGCGGCGCCGGGCGCGGTCCACGCTGGTTGGCCGAAAGCTGCTTCCAGACCCGGCCAGCGATGTTCCTGTAGACCTGCGCGTGCGTGCTCTCCGGCTGGGCGACGACAATCGGATGGCCGCTGTCCGACGTGGTGCGGATGTCGAGATGCAGCGGAATCTCGCCCAGGAACGGCACGCCCAGCCTGTCCGCTTCCTCGTGCGCCCCGCCATGGCCGAAGATCTCCGACCGTTCGCCGCATTTGGGGCATAGGAAATAGCTCATGTTCTCGACGATGCCGAGCACCGGCACGGCGACCTTGCGGAACATGTTGAGTCCCTTGCGCGCATCGACCAGGGCGATGTCCTGCGGGGTCGAGACGATGACCGCGCCCGAAAGCGCCACGCGTTGGGCGAGGGTGAGCTGCGCATCGCCGGTACCGGGCGGCATGTCGACCACCATCACGTCGAGTTCACCCCATCGCACGTCGCGCAGCATTTGCTCGAGCGCGCTCGATACCATGGGCCCGCGCCAGATCATCGGCGTCTCTTCGTTGACGATGTAGCCGATCGACATCGTGCGCAGCCCATAACGCTCGATCGGCTTGAGCTGCTTGCCGTCGATCGATTCGGGCTTGTCCTTCACCGCCAGCATGCGCGGCATGGAGGGACCGTAGATGTCGGCATCGAGCAGGCCGGTGCTGACGCCGTTGGCGGCGAGACCGAGCGCGAGATTGACCGCCGTTGTCGACTTGCCCACGCCGCCCTTGCCGGAGGCGATGGCGATGATGTGCTTGACACCCGGCACGTCGATCCGGCCGCCGCCCGGCGCGTGTCCCGCGGCGTGTGCCCCACCGTGTCCACGAGCGCCCCGGGCGGGCCTCGCGGACGGCGTCGGCGGCGGCGGGGGAGCCGCGCGCTCGGCGGTCATGACGGCAGTGGCCGAAAGCACGCCCGGCATCGCGCGCACCGCCTGTTCGCAGGCAAGCCGCAGCGGCTCGAGCGAGGAGCCGCGGGCCGGATCGACTTCGAGGGTCACGGCGACGTGTCCGTCGCGGGTGGCGATACCGCCCACCATGCCCAGGGCCACGACGCTCTTCGCCGTCGCGGGGTCGATGACCGTCTCGAGAACGCTGCGCACGGCCGATTCGGTTATTTCCGCCATGTTCGCTCGCTCCCGGCAATAACTGTCGTGCTTGATTGAAGGCGTGTTGCCGTCACATATATGCAGCGCGGCATGAATGCAAAGTCCCGCGGCGGGCCCGAGGTGATGATGGCGTGGAACAGCAATAGCGGCGGCCCGTGGGGCGGTGGCGGCAGCGGCGGCGGAGGCGGCGGCCCATGGGGCG
>DATEID010000346.1:0-16784 GCA_035279245.1 Reyranella sp. | reverse complement strand
CGACGTGGCCAAGCGCCTCGCCGACGAGGAGAACCTGCTGACCATCCCGGGCGACATGTTCGGCCGAGGCCAGGAGCGCTTCGTGCGGATCGCCTTCGCGAACGTCACCGACGACCGGATTCCAGCAGTCCTCGAACGCCTCGAGCGCTTCGGCGCCTGAATCAGTCCCGGCCGGCTTTCACCGTCACGGCATGGTTGAGCGGGCCGTGGCCCCGGCCGTAGCCAGGCGCGGTCTCGATGGCCTTGCGCACATAGGCGCGGGCACGGGCGACGGCGTCGTAGAGACCTAGCTTTTGCGCGAGGCCGGCCGCGATCGCTGAAGCGAGCGTGCAGCCGGTACCGTGGGTCGAGCGGCTGGCGATGCGCGCATCGTCGAAGCGATCGACCTTGCCGTCATGAAAAAGTAGGTCGATCACCCGATCGCCTTCGAGGTGGCCCCCCTTCACCAGGACGGCTCGCGCGCCGAGCGCAGCGAGCTTCTCGCCGGCGCGCGCCATGTCGGCCTCGCCGCGCACCGGGAAGCCCGCCAGCACCTCGGCTTCGGGAAGGTTGGGCGTCAGCACGGCGGCCATCGGCAACAGCCTATCGCGCAAGGCCGTCTCCGCCTCGGTGAGCAGCAGCCGATGGCCGCCCTTGGCGACCATCACGGGGTCGATCACCAGCGGCACGCCGGCAGCATGTTTCCGCAAGGCGGCCGCGACCGTCTCGATCACCTCGGCGCTATGCAGCATGCCGGTCTTGAGCGCGTCGGCGCCGATGTCGGTCAGCACGACCTCGATCTGCTTCGCGATGAAAGCGGGTGTCACCGGCTCGACGCCCTGCACGCCGAGCGTGTTCTGCGCGGTCAAGGCGGTGATGGCGGTCATGGCGAACCCGTCCATCGCCGTGACCGTCTTGATGTCCGCCTGGATGCCCGCGCCGCCTCCCGAATCGGAACCGGCAATGATCAGAACGCGACCCTGCACGTTCGCCTCCCACGACTACGAAGATTGTGCCACTGGAGTACTTGGCCGTAAGGCTGTGTCATTCCGAGCGCAGCGAGGAATCTTTGGTCAGCGCTGCTAAAGATCCCTCGCTTTCGCTCGGGATGACACGGCGGTGGCCGGCCGCCTGGGATGGGATCGCCTCGACGATCTGGTCGACGACGTTACGCACGAGCTCCGAATCGTCACCCTCCGCCATGATGCGGATCAACGGCTCGGTGCCGGACTTGCGTACCAGCACGCGTCCCGCCTGGCCGAGCTTCCGCTCGGCGGCGGCGATCGCGGCGACCACGCTTGCCGCCTTCAAGGCGGCGGCGGCGTCGCCGACCCGAACGTTCTTCAGGAGCTGCGGCACCGGCGCGAAAGCCCGGAAGGTCTCGCTGGCGCGCTTGCCGCTCTTGGTCATCGCCGCGAGCGCCTGGAGCGCCGCCATCAGGCCATCGCCCGTGGTCGCATGGTCGGTCATGATGATGTGGCCCGACTGCTCGCCGCCGAGATTGAAACCGCCGGCGCGCATGCGCTCCAGCACGTAGCGATCGCCGACCTGGGTCCGGACCAGCGCAAGGCCGAGCGCCGTGACATAACGCTCGAGGCCGAGATTGGACATGACTGTCGCCACGAGACCATTGCCGTTCAACCGCCCGTCCCTCTTCCACTGATCGGCGATGGTCGCCATGAGCTGGTCGCCGTCGATCAAATTGCCTTTCTCGCAGACAAGCACGACGCGATCGGCATCGCCGTCGAGCGCGATGCCGATGTCAGCACCGTGCGTCACGACCTGCTCCTGCAGCCTCGCCGGATGGGTCGAGCCGCAATTGTCGTTGATGTTGAAGCCGTCGGGCGAGACACCGAGCGCGATCACTTCGGCGCCCAATTCCCACAGCACGGTAGGTGCCACCTTGTAGGCGGCGCCGTTGGCGCAATCGATCACGATCTTGAGGTGCGAGAGATCGAGGCCGCGCGCCGCCGACCCTTTCACCGCCTCGATATAGCGACCTTCGGCATCGTCGAGGCGCTTGGCGCGGCCGATCGCGGCCGAAGCCGCGACGGGTATGGTCGAAGGCTGGGCGACCAGCGCCTCGATCCGATCCTCGACGTTGTCTGAAAGCTTGAACCCGTCGGGACCGAACAGCTTGATGCCGTTGTCCTCGTAGGGGTTGTGCGAGGCCGAGATCATGACGCCGAGATCCGCCCGCATCGAGCGCGTCAGGAAGCCGATTGCCGGTGTTGGAATCGGACCCAGCAGCAGTACGTCCATGCCGACGGAGAGGAAGCCCGCCGTCATCGCCTGCTCGAGCATGTAGCCCGACAGTCGCGTATCCTTGCCGATCACGACGCGGTGGCGATGGCTGCCACGGTTGAATACCCGGCCGGCGGCCATGCCGATCCGCATGACGGTGTCGGCGGTCATCGGCGCACTGTTGGCGCGACCGCGCACGCCATCGGTGCCGAAGAGAGAGCGAGACATGGCGGCGTGATTCTATCGCATCACTGCCGAGACAGCGAGAGCCTGGCGGGTGCCGGCCACATCATGGACACGGAGGATCGATGCGCCGCGCCGCGCCGCCTCGACCGCGAGCCAGATGGAAGCAGGATCGCGCCGCTTCGGCTCGGCAACGCCGGTGAGCTTGCCGATGAAGCTCTTGCGCGAACAGCCGATCAGCACCGGGTGGCCCGCGTCGGCGAGCCGTCCAACGCCGGCGATCAGCTCCAGCTCCTGCTTGACGCTCTTGCCGAATCCCAGGCCGGGATCGAACGCAATGCGCTCGCGCTTCACACCGGCCGCCGTGCAGGCGGCCGCGCGTTCGAGCAGGAATGTGCGGATCTCCTCGACGACATTCGCATAGGCTGGCCCGGCGAAAGTATTTTCGGGCAAGCCGCGGCGGTGCATCAGGACCACATCGGCTCCGCGTTTGGCGACCAGAGGCAGCATTTCCGCATCGTCGCGCAAAGCCGATACGTCGTTCACGATCCGCGCACCGGCATCGAGGGCAACGCGAACGATGGACGCATGCCGCGTATCGATCGAGACGAGGACGTCCTGGCGTGCAAGTCCTTCGACCACGGGAAGGATGCGGTTCAATTCCTCGTCGGGCGGCGTCGGCAATGCGCCGGGCCGGGTCGACTCGCCGCCGACATCCACAATATCAGCGCCTTCGGAAACGAAACGCAGACCATCGTCGATGGCCTGCGCCGGGTCGAGGCGGTCGCCGCCATCGGAAAAGGAGTCGGGCGTCACATTCACGATCGCCATGATCCTCGGGCGATCGAGGACGAGACCCGCAAACGTCGGGGTCAAACGCCCGGTTGCGGCTCGGGATTGGCGCCGGGGGATGTCCCGGGCGCGGAACCGCTGCTGCTCGGGACCGAGGCGCGGCGCCGACGGTCGGCCGGCCCTGCGCCGCCGGTCTCGTCGCGAACGATGCTCTCGCCGCGGAGGATCTGGCCGATCTCGTCGTTGCTCAGCGTCTCGTACTCGAGCAACGCCTTCGCGATGGTGTGCAGGTCGTCGAGATTGTCGGTCAGGATCTTGCGGGCGAGCGTCTCCGCCTCTTCGATGAGACGGCGCACTTCCTGGTCGATGAGCTGGGCGGTGGCCTCGGAGACGTTCTGGGTCTGGGTCACCGCGTGCCCCAGGAACACTTCCTGCTCATTGGCCTGGTAGCGCACCCGCCCGAGCTTGTCGGACATGCCGTAGGCCGTGATCATGCCGCGCGCCATTTGCGTGGCGACCTGGATGTCGCTGGCTGCGCCGGTGGTGACGTTGTCCGGTCCGAAGATGATCTCCTCGGCAATGCGGCCGCCGAACAGAATCGCGAGTCGCGACTCGAGATAGAGCTTGGTGTGGCTGAGATGGTCGCGTTCCGGCAGCTGCATGGTGACGCCGAGCGCACGACCGCGCGGGATAATCGTCACCTTGTGCAGCGGATCGGTCTTGGGCACGTGCAGCGCCACCAGGGCGTGGCCCGCCTCGTGATAGGCCGTGAGCTTCTTCTCCTCGTCGGTCATCGCCATCGAGCGTCGCTCGGTGCCCATCAGCACCTTGTCCTTGGCGTACTCGAAGTCGGACATGGTGACGAGCCGCTTGCCCACCCGGGCGGCGCGCAAGGCCGCCTCGTTCACGAGATTGGCCAGGTCGGCGCCGGAGAAGCCGGGAGTGCCGCGCGCCAGCACGCGCGGATCGACGTCCGGTGCGAGCGGGATCTTGCGCATATGGACCTTCAGGATCTTCTCGCGGCCGCCGATGTCGGGGTTGGGAACCACGACCTGACGGTCGAAGCGGCCCGGCCGCAGCAGCGCCGGATCGAGCACGTCCGGACGGTTGGTCGCGGCGATCAGGATCACGCCCTCGTTCGATTCGAAGCCGTCCATCTCGACCAGCAACTGGTTGAGCGTCTGCTCGCGTTCATCGTTGCCGCCGCCGAGGCCGGCGCCGCGATGGCGGCCGACCGCATCGATCTCGTCGATGAAGACGATGCAGGGCGCATTCTTCTTGGCCTGCTCGAACATGTCGCGCACGCGGCTGGCGCCGACGCCCACGAACATCTCGACGAAGTCGGAGCCCGAGATCGTGAAGAAGGGCACGTTCGCCTCACCGGCGATCGCCCGCGCCAGCAGCGTCTTGCCGGTGCCCGGCGGGCCGACCAACAGGCAGCCCTTGGGAATCTTGCCGCCAAGCCGCTGGAATTTCTGCGGGTCCTTCAGGAAGTCGACGATCTCCTCGAGCTCGCCCTTGGCCTCGTCGATGCCGGCCACGTCCTCGAAGGTCACGCGCCCGTGCTTCTCCGTCAGCAGGCGCGCCCGCGACTTGCCGAAGCCCATGGCGCGGCCGGTGCCGCTCTGCATCTGGCGCAAGAAAAAGATATAGACTCCGACCAAAACGAGGACCGGCAACCAGCTCACGAAAATGCTGCCGATGTTGACGCCCTCCTCCGGCGGGCCCGCTTCCACGCGATCGACATTCTTGATCAGCATGGGCATGAGCTGCTCGTCCACCGGGGTGCTCGGCACATAGGTCGAGAACTTCTGCACGCCGTTGCGCGGCTCGCGGAAGGTGCCGGTGATGGTATTGCCCGAGATACGGACGTCCTGGATCTGCCGCTGCTCGACGGCATGGACGAAGTCGGAGTACGAGATGGCGTTCCCGGCCGCCCGCGTCGTCCCGCCCTGGAAGACGCTGTAGAGCAGCGCCAGAAGCAGCACGATGACGATCCACAAGGCAGCGTTACGATTGAACGGGTTCACGATTTCTTCGGTCCGATGACTGGGGTTTTCACTCTAGATGGGACGTGCCCTGCCCGCCGCAAGCGAAAAATGCCGCCGGAACGAGGGGCTGACCGACGTTATCACGGCCTTTCCTGCCATTTTCCGGCGTCACAATCCAGCACAGCCGACGGCTGCCCGACTCCTGTCGCAGCATCAGGCGACATTCAGCCAAGGTGAAATCCCGGCTTTTCCCGGACTTGCCGCGGCTGGATGCCTCCAGCAGCCGTGCGATGGCACGGTCCAACCGATCGCGCCGCGGCGGATAGGCCCGTCTGCCGACGGCCTGGATGACCCGTGCGAGGAGCCGGGCGGCCCGTGCTCGGTCGAGGCGGGCGAACGCGGCCTGGTCGATGGTGACGCTGTCCGGTGGCTCGACCTCCAGCACAAGCACGGCGTCCTCGGCCAACCTGCGCTCACGCGCCGCACGGTCTGCGGCATTGGCCGCGGTGGCGGCTCGCCCTGCCGGGGCCGGTGGCTTCGTCCGCAGCCGGGCGCGCTCGAACCGCGGATCGGCGTTGGAGGGATCGTCGACCCATGACACCCGCCGCTCGGCCAGCGTCGCCGTCAGCCGGGCACGGGGAATGGCGAGCAGAGGTCGCAGCAGACGGCCCTCCCGATGCTCGACGACCGCGGCCATCCCAGCCAGGCCGTCCGGTCCGCTCGCCCGCGCCGCCCGCATGGCGACGGTCTCGGCCTGGTCGTCGGCATGATGGGCGACCAGAAGATGGAGGATGCGATGGCGGCGGCAGGCCTCGAACAGCAGGCCATACCGGGCCGTCCTCGCCGCTTCCTGCAGCCTGCTGGCGGGCTTCTCGTCGGACCATGGCAGGATCTCGGCAGTGATGCGGTGCGTGGCCAGCAATGCGCGCGTCGCGGCCGCTTCCATCGCCGATTCCGCACGCAGGCCATGATCGACGATCAGCGCGACGATTCCGCCGCCGCGGGCTGCGGCCCATTCATTCGCGAGCAAGGCAAGGCTCAACGAATCGCGGCCGCCGGAGACGGCGACCGCCAGGACCGGATGGGGCTCGAACGGCGCGAATGGCGCCATCAACTCGGCGAACTCGTCGCGGTCGATCGCGTTCGACGGTCGATCGCTCAACGGCACCCGCTCAACTGCAGTTGTTCCGCTGCCGCTCCTGATCGATGCGCCGCTTCTGAAGATCGGTCGCGTGCGGATAGTCGTGCGTGAAGCGGGAGAAGACGGCGCAGGCGTCGCTCTTGCGGCCGAGCACCGCCAGGGTGATGCCGAGCTTCAGCAGATTGTCCGGCCCCTTGGCGCTCGACTTGTAGACCTTGTAGCCCTCGGCGAAGGCGGTCATCGCGTTCTGGTAATCGCGGCGGGCGTAGTAGGATTCGCCCAGCCAGTACTGCGCGTTGCCGGCCAGCGCATGCTTGGGATAGCGCTGCACGAAGGCGCGGAAGTCGCGCTCGGCACCGGCGTAGTCGCCATCCTGCAGAAGCTTGAAGGCTGCGTGATAGAGTTGATCGGCCGATGCCGTCGAAGCTGCCGCATGCTGCGACGACGACTCGGAGGCAGGTGGTGGAGAAATCGCCGATCGCGACGGCGCCGGTCCGGACGGCGCGGGTCCGGAAGGCTTCGGCCCGCCCTTGCCGCCCTTCTCGACCTGATCGAGGCGGAAGTCGTAGTCGGTCCGCATCTTCTCCATCTGCTCCTGGAGCTGCTGATTCTGGTACTGGAGCTGCTCGAGCTGGCCGGTGAGCTTGGTGATCGACTGCTGGAGCTGGTTCAGCCGGTCCTCGATATAGACGTTGCTGCTGCTTTGCGCCGCGGCTGCCGAGGGCAAGGCGAGCGCCAGGATCAGGAGCCGGGCGGAAAAGATCTTCATGTCGGACGCCAGTTTCCGGTCAAACCCGGCCATTTTCGGGCAAGCCGGGCAGGCCCACAAACGGAAACGCCGGTCGCTGAGCGACCGGCGTCGAGTTCGCTTCGGGCATCCGCCTATTGCAGGACCGTGATGCCGACGCGGTTGCGCGCCCAGGCGCCCTCGTCGGAGCCGAGCACCTCCGGGCGCTCCTTGCCGTAGCTGATCGTATGGATGCGCGAGGCGGGAACGCCCTGCGCGACGAGGAACTGCTTCACGGCATTGGCGCGCCGCTCGCCGAGCGCCAGATTATACTCGCGCGTTCCGCGCTCGTCGCACTTGCCTTCGATCGTGATCGGATAGTTGGTGTACTGTTTCAGCCAGGTCGCCTGCTTCTCCAGCGTGGCGCGGCCATCCGGACGGATGCCCGACATATCGGTGTCGAAGTAGACGCGATCGCCCACGTTCTGCTTGAAGTCGGCGACGGAGCCGGGGCTCACCGTCGTGCTGGCCGGAACGGCGGCCTGTTGCGAGTTGTTGCTGCTGCAGGCGGCCATCAAAGTCAGTGCCGCCACAGCAGCGAGTGCCTTCATCGTGCGCATCCAGTCTTTCGCGTCGCTTGCACGACACGCTCCTCTCGGTTTCCCACTCAGTTCCACCGCTCCCAAACGTGATGACCCGAGCGATTTACGCTCGGGCCAACGCATCGATCATATCTGCCGTCATTGCGGAATCAAGGGCGACCATGACGGATCCGAGGCATCGGTCGGCGTCGGCACCTGCCGTCCGAAGCGGCCGGTGATGTCGATCTGGTGAAGCGTGACCGAGCCCGCGCGGCCGCCCGAGTTGGGCTGCTGCTGGAAGTACATCAGCACGCGGCCATTGGGCGCCCACGTCGGTCCCTCGACCAAGAAGCCGCTGGCCAGCATGCGCTCGCCGCTGCCGTCGGGCCGCATCACGCCGATGCCGAAGCTACCGCCCATGATCTTGGTGAAGGCGATATAGTCGCCGCGCGGCGACCAGACCGGCGTCGCGTAGCGGCCGTCGCCGTAGCTGATGCGCTTCTCTCCGCCGCCGCCGGCGCCCATGACGTAAAGCTGCTGGCTGCCGCCGCGGTCGGAGTTGAAGACGATCTGCGTCCCGTCGGGCGAATAGCAGGGCGAGGTGTCGATCGCCGCCGTCGAGGTGAGCCGGCGCAGGTTCTGGCCGCGCAGATCCATCTCGTAAAGGTCGGTGTTGCCGTCCTTCGACAGGCTCATCGCCACCTTTGTGCCGTCGGGCGAGAAGCGCGGCGCGAAGCTCATGCCGGGGAAGTTGCCGAGAAGCTCGCGGCGCCCCGAATCGACGTTCTGCAGATAGACCTTCGGCGGCGAATTGTTGTCGCCATAGGCCATGTAGACGATCTCCTGCAGCGTCGGCGAGAAGCGCGGCGTGATGGCGAGCGTGCGGCCGTCGGTGATGAAGCGGTTGTTCGCCCCGTCCTGGTCCATGATGGCGATCCGCTTGGTGCGGTTGTTGAGCGGCCCGGTCTCGGAGACGTAGGCGACGCGGGTGTCGAAGTAGCCCTCCTCGCCCGTCACCCGCTTGTAGACCGCGTCGGCGATGATGTGTCCGAGGCGCCGCCAGTTGTTGGGCTGGCTGGTGAACGAAAGACCGGTCGCCTGCTGGCCGACCACGACGTCCCACAGCCTGAAATCGACCTTGATGTTGCCGCCCACATGCGTGACCTGCCCGACCACGAGGCCCTGCGCGCCGATGCCGCGCCAGTCGGCGAAATTCGGTGCGGCGTTCACGTTGATGTCGCGCTGGATGAAGGAGCCCGGCGAGATCGAACGGAACAGGCCGCAGTTCTGCAGGTCGTTGCGGACCACCTCGGCGATCTGCGCGCCCATGGGATCGCCCGCGAAGTCGACGATGGCGACCGGCACGGGCTCGAAGCTCGGTTTCGTCATGTCGATCGTGAGCTGGGCATGGGCCGGTGCCGCGAACGCAGCGAGGACCGCCGCGCACAGCATCGTCCGCAGATGTCTGAAGGGCATCATGTCGAACCTCATGGTGGTTGGGGGGCAATCTCTATAGCGCGACAATCGTCAGTAGTCGCGCGGGTCGAAATGGAAGGTGATGGTGCGCCAGGAGTTGTATTTCTCGGGCGACAGCGGCCACGGCTGGCAGCGCGGATTCATGACGGCGCGCCACGCCGCATCGGCCGCGGCGCGGAAGACCGAATCGCTGCGGTAACGGCCGGTGTCCTCGACTTCCGCCTTCACCGGCGTGCCGTCCTGATTCATCTGCACGACCAGCGTCACGATCGGCGCGTCCTTCGCACCGCCGAACGAGTTCCAGCACGGTCTGATCTTGTTGCGTACGCCCTCGATCTCGCTGGCCGACACGACGGCCGCGAGATTGGGCGCCATCGACGCCTGGCGCGTCACCTGCTCCACCGGCTTGGGCTGCTGTTCCGGAGTCTGGATCTTCGTCCGCGACTGCTGGTTCTTGAGGATGCTGTCGACCAGGTTGTCGACATTGGGTTTCGGCGGGTGCGGCTTGGGCGGTGCGGGCTTGGGCTCGACCTTCTTCACTTCCGGTTTCGGCGTGGGCTTGGGCGGCTCCGGCGGCTTCTCGACCTTGGGCGGCTCCGGCTCCTTGGGCTTCATCGCGATCTTGTCTTCGGCCGGCTCGGGCTTGGGCTTCGGCTTCTCCACCGGCGCAGGCGGCGTCGGCTTGACCTTGGCCTCCTCCGGCTTGGGCTTCTCGGGCGCCGGCGGCGGTTCCGCGGTCTTGGGCGGCGGCGCCTTGGTGGTCTCCTTGTCGACCTTGGCGTCCTTCGGCTGCGGCGGCGGATTGCCGATCACGGGCGCGGCGGCATGCGGCGCGATCGCCTCGAAGTCGACCATGATCGGCTCGGGCTCGACCTCCGGCCGGCTGAACAGATTGATGTTCACGATCGCCGCCACCAGCGCGAAGACGTGCAACCCCAGCGACAGCAATGCCGGGGTACGCATCTCGATACTGGTGTCGGAGCGGCCGAACATCGTGCCCCTGACCGCCGATCAGCGCCGTTTCGCCGGGTGCGCCGGGGCGGCCGCCTTGGAAGCCGGAGATTCGCCCTGCTGCTCACCCAGAAGGCCGAGCTGGCGGAATCCCGCATCGATCACGACGCCCATCACCTGCATCATGCGGCCGTAGTTGATCGCCTTGTCGCCGCGGATGAAAACGCGCTGGTCGGGCTTCTCCTCGTGCACGGCCTTGAGCTTCGCGCCCAGCTCGTCGATCTCGTACTTGGTCTCGCCCAGGAAGACCTCGTCCTTGGCGTTGACCGACACGACCAGCGGCTCGTCGTTGCCGCCGACCTGCTGGGCGCTGGTCTTGGGAAGATCGACCGGCACGCCGACCTGCAACAGCGGTGCGGTGATCATGAAGATCACCAGCAGCACCAGCATGACGTCGACCATGGGCGTGATGTTGATGTCGGCCATCGGCGCATAGCGCCGTCGCCGGAAACGACCGCCGCCGCCCGCGGAGGGAATGAGCCCCGCCATCAGGTATGCTCCTCGAGCTGGCGCGACAGGATGGTGATGAACTCACCGGCGAATGCCTCGAGCTGCTGGGCGTAGCGCTGCACCTGGCCGGACAGGATGTTGTAGGCGCCGGCGGCGGGGATCGCCGCGACGAGGCCGATCGCCGTCGCGAACAGCGCCTCCGAGATGCCCGGTGCCACGACCGCGAGCGAGGTGTTCTTCGACATCGCGATGTGGCCGAAGCTGTTCATGATGCCCCACACCGTACCGAACAGGCCGACGAAGGTCGCATTGGCGCCGACCGTCGCGAGAAAGCTGAGGCGCTTCTCGATCGCCTCCATCTCGCGCTGGATCGTCACGCTCATCACCTGCTCGATGCGCTGGCGCAGGCCGGCCCGGGCCGAGGCGCTCGCCGCCAGTCCCTTCGACACCGAACGGCGCCACTCGCGCATCGCGGCGGAGAAGATGCTCGACATCGGATCGTCCGGCTTGCCGCCCACCCGGTCGTAGAGATCCTCCAGCGACACTCCCGACCAGAAGGTGTCCTCGAAGGCCTGGGCGCTGCGCTTCAGCGCCCGCAGGCGGATCATCTTCTCGAAGATGATGGCCCACGACCAGAAGGACGCCAGCAGGAGGGCGATCATGACTGCTTTCACAACCCAGTCGGCCTGCAGGAACAGACCATAGATCGACATGTCGATGGGAGGACTGCTGCCGCCAAGGGGGGTGCTGGCGACCTGCGATATCGGGTCCATTGGTATTCTCCGTCCGTTGCAGAGCGTTATATCCGAATATGGCGTGAGCGGGGCGAGTCCGGCGAGGCAAGCGCTTGCAGGACTTGGCGAATCTCGTTTGGAAGCCGCACCGGCTTGCCGGCCGGGCTCATGCAGGCGACGACCAGCTCGGCGTGCACCAGCAGCTCGTCGGCGCGGCGCGCCTCCTGGCGCATCTCGAGCGAAGCGCCACGCAAGGCGCCGCACGACGTGACGATCTCGACCGCATCGTCGAGCCGGGCCGGCTTCAAGTAGTCGATGGCGCAGCGGCGCACGATCCAGTTGACGTCCTTCTCGGCGCGCAGCGCGCTGTGTTCCTGCCCCAGCAGCCGCAGCATCTCGGTCCGGCCACGTTCGAGGAAGCGCAGCCAGTTGGCGTAATAGACGATGCCGGCGGCGTCCGTGTCCTCGTAGTAGACACGCAGCGGCAGGACATGCCGTCCGTCCTCGATGCGCCCCGAGGTGGGCGGGAGCGCCGGCGCGCTCACGTTTCGTCCGCCGGCCCGCCCGCCGCGAGCAAATCGAGTTGCCGCTTCTGTTCCTTCGGCAGGACGAGCCCGAGATGGCGGTAGCCGGCTTCCGAGAGCAGGCGGCCGCGCGGCGTGCGCATCAGCAGGCCAAGCTGCATCAGGTAGGGCTCGATAACGTCCTCGATCACGTCGCGCTGCTCGGAAAGCGCCGCGGCCAGCGTCTCGACGCCGACCGGACCGCCGCCGTAGTTGTCGGCAATGCAGGCGAGATAGCGCCGGTCCATCGTGTCGAGGCCGCGTCCATCGATCTCGAGCCGCGTCAGCGCCTCGTCGGCCGCCCTGGCGTCGACGACGCTGTGACCCGCCACGGCCGCGAAGTCGCGCACGCGTCGCAGCAGGCGATTGGCGACACGCGGCGTGCCGCGCGAGCGCCGGGCGATCTCGGCGCCCCCGTCCTTCGCCATCTCCATCTTCAGGACGCGGGCGGCGCGATGGACGATCGTCTCGAGCTCGGCCGGCTCGTAGAACACCATGCGAAGGGGGATGCCGAAGCGCTCGCGCAGGGGCCGCGTCATCAGGCCCGAGCGTGTGGTCGCGCCGACCAGCGTGAAAGGCGGCAGCTCGATTCTCACCGAGCGCGCCGCCGGGCCCTCGCCGATCATGAGATCGAGCTGGAAGTCCTCCATCGCGGGATAGAGGATCTCCTCGATCGCCGGGTTGAGGCGATGGATCTCGTCGATGAACAGCACGTCGTGCGGCTGCAGGTTGGTGAGCTGCGCGGCAAGATCGCCCGCCTTCTGGATCACCGGACCGGACGTGGCGCGAAAGCCCACGCCCATCTCGCGCGCCACGATCTGCGCCAGCGTCGTCTTGCCGAGACCGGGCGGCCCGTGGAACAGCACATGGTCGAGCGCTTCCTTGCGCGCCCTGGCGGCCGTGATGAAGATCCTGAGATTTTCGCGGACCTGCTTCTGGCCGATGAAGTCGTCGAGCGTCTGCGGCCGCAGCGCGAGCTCCGCGGCATCCTCCTCGGCGCGCTTGCCGGCGACCAGGCGATCGGGCGGGTCGCTCATCGCGCGAGCTCCTGCAGGCCGGCGCGGATCACGGCATCGAGCCCGGCATCGGCCCCGAGACGCTGGGTGACGCGGGCCACGGCGCCGAACGCCTCGACCCGGCGGTAGCCGAGATTGACCAGAGCCGAGACGGCATCCTCGTTGACCGAACCCGCAGCGTTCGCCGAGGGCGCGATGCCCGCCGCTTTCGTTATGGCAGGAGCGACGCCGAAGGCGGCCGCCTTGTCCTTGAGCTCGGTGGCGAGACGGGCCGCGAGCTTGGGCCCCACGCCCGGCGCCCGGCTGAGGCTTGCGCGATCCTGGGCGGCGATGGCGCGGGCGATCTCCTGTGGCGACAGCGCCGAGAGGATGGAAAGCGCGACCCGGGCGCCGACGCCCTGGACGGTGGTGAGAATACGGAACCAGTCGCGCTCCGCGGTCTCGAGGAATCCGTAGAGCGCGATCGCATCCTCGCGCACGATCGTCTCGACCAGGAGCGACGCGGGATCGCCCGCGACGAGATCGCGCAAGGTGCGTGTCGAGGCGGAGACGAGGTAGCCCACGCCATTCACGTCGATCACCGCGCCGTCCTCGCCGACCGAATCGACCGTGCCCTTGAGCTTGGCGATCACTGCGCCGCCTCCACTCGCCGAGCAGCCGCGCGATGGTGGGCATGGCAGATCGCGACGGCGAGAGCGTCGGCGGCATCCGCCGTCGCCTCGACGCCGGGCAGCAGGCGTCCCACCATCATCGCGATCTGCCGCTTGTCGGCGTGGCCGACGCCGACAACCGACTTCTTCACCAGGTTGGCCGCATACTCGAACACCGGCAAGCCGGCGCGCGCCGGCGCGAGCAGCACCACGCCGCGCGCCTGGCCTAGCTTCAGCGTCGAACCGGGATTGACGTTCACGAAAGTCTCCTCGACCGCCGCCTCGTCCGGACGTTGCGCCGCCACGACGGCCGTCACCCCTTCGAACAGTTCGCCGAGCCGCTCGGCCAGCGACCGCTCGCCCACAACCTTGATCACACCGTGCGCCACGTGGCGCAGCCGGTTGCCTTCGACCTCGATCACACCCCAGCCGGTCAAGCGCAGACCGGGATCGAGGCCGATCAGTCGCATCGCGCCGCTCAGGCCGCGAACCTCGCCAAAGCGTCGTCCGACAGCTCGAAGTTGGCGTAGACGTTCTGGACGTCGTCGTTGTCGTCGAGCGCCGCGATCAGGTCGAGCAGCGTCTGCGCCGCATCGCCCTCGATCGGAGTCGTCGTCTTGGGCCGCCACATGAGCTTGGCCGACGAGGGCTGGCCGAGCGACTTCTCGAGCGCCTCGCGCACCGCATTGAAGCTGTCCTGCGCGCAGTAAATCTCGTGCGCGGCGCCTTCGCCCTCACCGCTCACGACGTCATCGGCACCCGCCTCGATCGCCTTCTCCATGACCTCGTCGGCGCTGGCGGCGCTCACCGGATAGCGAAACTCGCCCATGTGGTCGAACATGAACGACACGCTGTTCGACTCGCCGAGATTGCCGCCATGCTTGGCGAAGATCGAGCGGACCTCGCCCGCAGTGCGGTTGCGGTTGTTGGTGAGCGCCTCGACGATCACCGCAACGCCGCCGGGCCCGTAACCCTCGTAGCGCACTTCGTCGTAGTTCGCGTCCGCCTCATTGCCCGAGCCGCGCTTGATCGCGCGATCGATCGTATCGCGCGTCATGTTCGCTTCGCGCGCCGCGATCATCGCCGCACGCAGGCGCGGGTTCGCGTTGGGGTCGGCGGCGCCCAGCCGTGCAGCGGTCGTGATCTCCCGGATGAGCTTGGTGAAGATCTTCGCCCGCTGGGCATCCTGCCTGCCCTTGCGGTGCATGATGTTCTTGAACTGCGAATGGCCAGCCATCGCCCGACAACCAGATTCAGTGAGGTGATGGGCCGCCTATACCACTTCTCGTGGGATTTGGGACTGTTAGAGACAGCGCGAGAGGTGCGGCACAAAAAAAGGCGGGGGCCGAAGCCCCCGCTAAAAAACGTCGGAATCTAGATTCCGACGCCCCCTCTAACCTTGAAGACAGTCCGCCGGTACGGCGAAAAATCGTTTAACATCAAAAGGATGACGCTTTTTCCCCAGACCGTCAACGGCTCTCTTCAAGCTACCCGTAATAGCTATGCCGGCCCCTTGTGGGATACAAGATGCTGAAAGTTACTCGGTAGGCGAGAGCCGGCCGCCGACCCGGATCGGGCGAATCGACCGGGCGAGGCCGGTCTTGTCGTCGCTTTCGACCAGCACCGCGCACAGGGTCCCCTCGCCGTCCGCCGGCGACAGCCGCTCGCCCGGCACCTTCCGGATGAACCGCTGTACGGCCACGTCCTTCTTCATGCCGATCACCGAGTCGTAATCGCCGCACATGCCGACATCGGTCTGATAGGCCGTACCGCCAGGGAGGATCCAATGGTCGGCGGTCGGGATGTGGCTGTGCGTGCCCAGCACCGCCGAGACCCGGCCGTCGCAGTGATGGCCCATCGATTGTTTCTCGCTGGTGGCCTCGCCGTGCACGTCGACCAGGATGAAGTGGGCCGAACGGCCCATGGCGTATTTGCCGAGCTCGGCATCGACGCCACGAAAGGGATCGTCCAGCGGCTCCATGAACAGTCGGCACATCACGTTCACGACGAGAACCTTCTGGCCGCGCGCCGTCTCGAACAGGTTGGCGCCCCAGCCGGGGGTGCCGGGCGGAAAATTCACCGGCCGCAGGAGCCGCTTGTCCTGCGCGATATAGGAGACGATGTCGCGCTGATCCCACACGTGATTGCCGGTCGTGATGCAGTCGACGCCGCAATTGTGCAGATCGGCGCAGATGCGCGCGGTGATACCGAAGCCCGCGGCGGCGTTCTCGCCGTTTGCCACGACGAAATCGAGACCGAGGTCGCGCCGCAGGCGGGGAATGTTCTTGATCACGGCCTCGCGCCCGGACCGTCCGACGATGTCTCCACAGAAGAGGACTTTCATCGGTCAGACAAAGGCGCAAGCGCGTCGATCGGTCAACAACCAATCCAGCCGCTGGTCCTGCGGCCCGTGCGGAACGGCTGGAACGAGCTGGCCATCGAAGCCCACACCCACGGCAGTGATCTTGCCCCTGGCCCGCAGCGCCGCGAGCGTGCGGTCGTAGAAGCCGCCGCCGTAGCCCAGGCGCCATCCGTCCTGGTCACAGGCCAGCAGCGGCACGAGCAACGCCTCGGGCTCGACCGTCTCGCGCCTGGTCGACGGTTGCAGCGTGCCGAACACGCCCGCCTCCAGCGAATCGCCGGGCCGCCACGCGCGGAAGAGCAATCGCTGCCCCTTGCCTGTCACGACGGGCAAGGCAAGCTGGCAGCCTCGATTGAAGAGCTCGATCAGAAGCGGCCGGACGTCGATCTCCTCCTTGATCGGCCAGAAGCCCGACACGACCGTCGCGCCTGCGAACGGCCGCTCGCGCTTGAAAGTCGCGAGCAATCCATCGGCGGCCGCGCGCCGATCGCCATCGGCAAGGGTGCCGCGCCAAGCCAGCATGGTGCCGCGCAGAATGCGCTTGTCGTCGATCACATCCATATCGGGAAGAGAGCGAAGGTGGGGCGGCTCCACGATAAGCCGTGGTCGTAAAAATCTCCAAGGCCTGCAAAAGCAGGTGGGCGCCGTATGACCAAGGCCACGGCCAAGGTCAGGGACAGCTCCCAGGAGATCTTTATTGGCCCCGGGATTTTTAAGCGAGCCTCGCGCCGCGCAGAACTCCGCCCCGGTCTCAATGTAGGCATTCGAGGCGGACGCCGCAATGCGGGCGACAAACCTTAAAGATCCCTCGCTGCGCTCGGGATGACACAAAGGCTGCGCTCGGGATGACACAAAGTGCCGTGTCATCCCGAGCGCAGCGAGGG
>DATEID010000345.1:0-2404 GCA_035279245.1 Reyranella sp. | reverse complement strand
GACTAGGGTGAAAACTCACCGGCCGTGATTCTTCTCATGCTCCTCTCCGCCGCTAGGGAGAAAGGAGCCTTAAAAAAGAAAGCGTTCATGTTCCTCGCCCCCGCCAGGGGGAGAGCGACTGTCTTGCTGGTCAAGCGTTTTGCCACGGGCGTCGATCCCTAAGAACGGCATTGAGGATGGTCAGGAGCTTTCGCATGCAGGCGGTAAGGGCCAGCTTTGCTGGCTTTCCGGCGGTGCGTAGGCGGGCATAGAAGGCGGCGATGGCGGGATTGTGTCGACTGGCGACCAGCGTCGCCATGTACAGAGCGGTACGCACGCTTGCACGACCTCCGAGGATGGTGCGACGGCCGCGCAAGGTGCCGCTGTCGCGGTTGAACGGCGCCAGACCGACCAAGGCGGCGATCGCTTTGCGGCCCAAGGTGCCGAGCTCAGGCAGGTCGGCGATCAAGGATCGAGCCGTGGTGTTTCCGATGCCGGGCACGGAGCTGAGCAGCTCTTCCTTCTCTCGCCAGACCGGAGTTCCACGGATGGTCTCATCGAGATCGTGCTCAATCTCGGTGAGTTCCTTGCTGAGGTTGGCGAGGTGGCGGTCGATACGCTCTCTAAGGCGCTTGCTCTGCAGTAGCCGTCGGCGGTTGCGCTCCGCCACCATCATCTCGATCACCTGGCGACGTCGGCCGACCAGCTCGGCGAGCTCCTGGGCCTGGGCATCGCGTAGAGGCCGCGGTTGTGGACGAACGGCTTCGCCGAAGTGGGCGATCGCGGCGGCATCAAGGGCGTCGGTCTTGGCCAGGCGGCCAGTGGCCCGAGCGAAGTCCCTGATCTGGCGCGGATTGACGACGGCGAGCGGCAGGCGAGCTACCGAGAGGGCCGCAGCCACCGTCACTTCGAAGCCGCCGGTGGCCTCCATGACCACCAAGGCGGGTGCCAGGGTCTGCAGGCGGTCGGCCAAGGCAGACAGACCTTCATGGTCGCGGGGCACCGTGAAGGCTTCGCCGCTAGGGCGAACATGCACATCGAGTCGATCCTTGGCGACATCGATGCCGACACAGATCTGTTCCATGACCCGACCTTGCAAATGCGGACTCGCTTGGCGGTCCGAGCGACTGTCCGGGTTGGCAGGAACAACGGGCGGAGCCCCGTGCTCTCCCACGGTCAGTGACGACCGGGCTAGGGTCGAGCTTCCGCCCGCTACCGCGGTCCGAAGTTTAGCCACGGACCGCTTCCGTGAGATACAAGGCTAGGTGAGGGGGCTTCGGTTCACCCGCGGCGATGCATCCCGTGACCGCCCATCATCGGACGGTCGAGGAGTTCTTTCTGCTCGGGCGTCAGCGCGGCATAGAGCGCGAGCAGCGAGGGCTTCACGGCCTCGAGCGTCGCGGCCCGCGCCTTCATCCGGTCCGCCTGCAGACTGAACCGATCGGCGAAGTTGGACGGCGGCTTGATCTCGACGGGCAGGCTCGCGCAGTACGCCTTCTCCTTGACGCTTGCCTCATCGGCCGCCTTCTCGAAGGCGTTCCAGGCGTTCATCTGCTCGGGCTTGAGATCGAGTCGCGCCTTTAGATAGGCGCGGTTGCCAATGCGGCGCGCCAGGTGCTCCACGCACATCTTCTGGGGTGAGAAGGGCGGGCGCTCGCGCGCTTTTTCAGGGCCGCCGGCCGCCGGGGGTTGGGCCGGAGCGGCCGGCGGGTTTGCCTGGGCGACTTGCGCACCGTCTAACCCACCATCGAAGGCGGTGGCCGGGGTCAGCCAAGCAAGACTGGCGGCCGCGACGAGGACCGTCGGCGCGGCCAGGAAAAGGGGACGAAGGGACATTGAGGACTCTCCAAAGAGTGCAGAACTCTCCCACACCCCCTGTACGGTCCGATCCGCCGAAACGTGCCCCGGCGGATGTCAGCTTTCTTTAAGTATTGGGCCGCAATTCGCGCATCCACTGAGCGAAGGCGGCGCGCTGGTCGGCGGTCAGGACCAGGCCCTCTTTGGTGCGCCGCCACAGCACATCGTCGGGCTCGACCGCCCATTCCTCGCGCATGAGGTAGCGGACCTCGGCCTCGTAGAGATGACTGCCGAAATGACGGCCGAGATCGGCCGGTGTCTTCACGCCTTCGAGAAGGTCGTCGATGCCGGTGCCGTGCCGCCGCGCCAGCACGCGGATGAGGTCGGCCGGCAGGCCCGGTTTGACGGCCGAAGCGCCCTTGGCGAAGCGATCGAAGGCCTCGTCGTAGGAGGGCGCGTCGGCGAGCTCGCCATCGACCAGCGGCTTCTCTGCCGTCCAGGCCCTGCCCATCCGCGGGTAGAACTTGCGCAGATCCTCCAGCGCATGCTCGGCGAGGCGGCGATAGGTCGTAATCTTGCCGCCGAACACCGACAGGACCGGCGCGGCGCCGTCGGGCGCATCGACCTC
>DATEID010000344.1:0-16595 GCA_035279245.1 Reyranella sp. | reverse complement strand
GGCTGGCGCGGAACATCGTCTGCACCCTCAAGTTCCAGGGCGCGACCGACCACGAGTCGGCAGCGGCCTTTGCCGCGATCGATGGCGGGCGGCTGATCCACCTGCATCACAACAAGCACGAGCTCACCTTCATGCTGACGGCCCCTGGCTCTTTGTGACATTCTGAATGTGCAAAGCATGAAGGCAAAAAATCTAGAGGAGAGCGGCCAACCGAGGGCCGACTACGATGTCGCTGTCGTCGGCGGCGGGCTGGTCGGAGCGGCGACGGCCTGGGGCCTTTCGCGCGAGGGCTGCCGCGTCGCCCTGCTCGACGAGGGCGATCGCGCCGTCCGCGCCTCGCGCGGCAACTTCGCCCTCGTCTGGGTGCAGAGCAAAGGGCTGGGGCTCGCGGCTTATGCCGGCTGGACGGTGCGCTCGTCGGAGGCGTGGTCGGGGTTCGCGGCTGCACTCAAGGACGAAACCGGCCTCGATGTCTGCTTCCAGCGCCCGGGCGGCTTTCATCTCGCCCTGTCGGAGCGGGAGCTGGAGGCGCGCGCCAACACGCTCAGGCGCCTGCACAACCAGCCGGGCATCGTCGACTACAAGACCGAGATCCTCGATCACGGCCAGGTGGCGAAGATGCTGCCCGGGATCGGGCGGGAGGTGATCGGCGCGAGCTACTGCCCGCTCGACGGGCACGTGAACTCGCTGCGGCTGTTCCGCGCCCTGCACGCCGCGATCCACGCGCGCGGCGTCCGCTATCTGCCGAGCCATCGCGTCGAGAGCATCGAGCGCGAAGGTGGCGAGTTCCGGCTCGCCACGACGCAGGGCGAAGTGCGGGCCGGCCGCGTGGCGCTGGCCGCCGGCAACGCCAACATGCGGCTCGCCCCGATGGTCGGGCTCGCGGCGCCGATGAAACCGGAGCGCGGCCAGATCGTCGTCACCGAACGGCTGCGGCCGTTCCTCCATTATCCGGTGGTCACCCTGCGTCAGACCGACGAAGGCACGGTGATGATCGGCGATTCCAAGGAGGAAAGCGTCGATCCAGCAGGTCTTACCCTTGGCGTCAGCGCCACAGAGGCGGAGCGGGCGGTGCGGCAGTTCCCGCTGCTCGCCAACGTGAACGTGGTGCGCACCTGGAGCGCGATCCGTGTCATGACGCAGGACGGCTTTCCGATCTACGACGAGTCGGAGACCCATCCCGGCGCCTTCGTCCTTTGCTGCCATTCGGGCGTAACGCTGGCGGCGAACCACGCCCTCACCGTGGCGCCGATGATCGCCCGCGGCGCGCTCGACAAGACGGTGCTGTCTCCTTTCAGCGCGCGGAGGTTCGATGTTCAGGCGGCTGGATGAGGGTGCCCACGCCATGGCCGTGGAGATGGAGATCGACGGCAAGGTCGTTCGCGCCCGCGTCGGCGATACGGTGGCCGCGGCGATGCTGGCAGCGGGCATCGATCATTGCCGCACCACGCCGGTATCGGCTGCACCGCGCGCGCCCTACTGCCTGATGGGAGTGTGCTTCGACTGCCTCGTCACCATCGATGGCATCGGCAATCGTCAGGCCTGTCTTGTGCCGGTGCGCGACGGCATGCGGATCGAGACACAGCGTGGCAAGCGCGAGGCCGGGCGATGAATTGCCGCGTGAATGTCACCACTCTTGTCATCCTGAGCGCAGCGAAGGATCTGACGCCAGATACAATGACATACTGCGGGCTGGGCATCAGGTCCTTCGCTTCGCTCAGGACGACAAAAAGGGCGGACGCCCGGTGAAAGCGTCCCAGCTCGCCTCGTCCTACGACCTCGTCGTCATCGGCGGCGGCCCGGCGGGGCTCGCGGCGGCGGCGCTTGCCGCGCGCGCCGGCGTGTCGACCGTGCTGCTCGACGAGAACCAGGGCATAGGCGGCCAGATCTATCGCGCCATCACCTCGACGCCGGTGCGCGACCGTGCCGTGCTCGGCGAGGACTATTGGGCCGGCGCCGTCCTTGCCGAGGAGGCGAAGGCGAGCGGCGCGCTGATCGTGACGGGCGCCACCGTCTGGAGTCTCGATCCGGCGCGACAGGTCGGTGTCTCCATTGCCGGCGAGACGCGCCTGATCCAGGCACGGCGCGTGATCGTCGCGACCGGATCGCTGGAACGGCCCTTTCCCATTCCCGGCTGGACTCTGCCCGGTGTCATGACGGCCGGCGCGGCGCAGACCGCCCTCAAGGCGCACGGCCTCGTACCCGACGGTCGCGCGTTGCTTGCGGGTTGCGGGCCGCTCCTGTGGTTGCTCGCCGCGCAGTTGCTGCGCGCCGGGGCGAAGATCGAGGCGATCCTCGAGACCACGTCGCGGGCGAACGGCCTACGCGCGCTGCCGCATCTGCCGGATTTCCTGCTCTCGCCCTACTGGTCGAAGGGCCTGGCCCTTCTGCGCGAGGTGAAGGGCAGGGTGCCGGTGATCCCGATCGAGCGCTTGGCGGCGCGCGGCGAAGGCAAGCTCAGCGAAGTGGACTACGTCTCGCGCGGCAAGGAACATCGGCGACGCGCCGATCTCCTGCTCCTGCATCAGGGTGTCGTGCCGAACGTGAACCTCGCGAACGCCGCCGGCGTGGCGCATCGCTGGAACGAGCGCCAGCTCTGCTTCGAGCCCGTGCTCGACATGGACGGCGCAAGCTCGGTGCCCGGTATTGCCATCGCCGGCGACGGCGCCGGAATCGCGGGCGCCACCGCGGCGGCGGAGCGCGGCCGGATCGCCGCCATCGCGGCGGTGCGAGCCCTGAAGCCGGACGCGCGGGTGCCCGATCCGCAAAGCGTGCGCCAGAGGCTGCAGCGCGAGGAGCTGGGGCGGGGCTTCCTCGATACGCTCTATCGGCCGCTCGATGTCTTCCGCCTGCCCGAGGGAGAGACCATCGCCTGTCGCTGCGAGGAGGTCACCGCGCAGCAGATCCGCGACATGGCGGCGATGGGCTGCGAGGGGCCGAACCAGATGAAGGCTTTCCTGCGCTGTGGCATGGGACCCTGCCAGGGCCGGCTCTGCGGCCTCACCGTCACGGAACTGATCGCCGATCAGCGTGGCACGCGGCCGGCCGACGTGGGCTACTACCGTCTGCGCCCGCCGGTGAAGCCGATCACCCTGGCCGAGCTGGCGTCACTGCCGATCAGCGATGCCGACCGCAAGGCCGTCGAACGCTAGGGCGGTTCGCCAATCAAGCCGCGACGGGCCAGGCGTTGGCGAAGCATTTGCGGATCCAATCGATCACGAGGCGTGCCGCCGGATCGCGCTTGAGATGGCTCTGCACCAGCAGCCACACATCGCGTCGCGTCGGCAGCGGCGTGATGCGCAGCTTTCGGTCCCTCAGGAGATCGCCGCACAGATAGTCCGGCAGGATGCCGACGGCGCTATGGCTCCTGATGAGCTCCCGCATGATCCGGTAGTCGCCGGTCCGGCAACGTGCCTTGGCGTCCAGGCCCCTGGCCGCGAGGAAGCGCGCATCCGGCGTGTGATCGAGTTCCTCGGGAAAGCGGCAGACGATCGGTTCGCCCATGCCGGCCGGCAGCGCGGTGGGCTCGAACAGGTAGAGTTGCATGTCGACCAGCTTGCTGATCGTGAAGTCGCCCTTGTCGGGCTTGCGCAGGCGGATGGCGAAATCCGCTTCCCACCGCGAGAAATTGACGTTTCCCGGCGAGGTCATGAAGTCGAGGCTCAAGCCGGGATTCGTGGTCAAAAGCCGGGTCGCATGCGGCGCGAGGATCTGCTCGGCGATCGAGGTGGTCGAGGCCAGCCTGAACTTTCCGACCGGCCCTCGAACCGTCTTGCCGACATGGCCGATCTCGGCGACATGGCGAGCGATGGCGTTCACGTGCGACAGGACGGCATCGCAATGGGAGGTCGGCTTGCGCGTGCCGTCGACCGCATTGAACAGGGTGATCCCGAGCGATGCCTGGATCCGCGCCATGCGCCGCGCGACCGTCGTCTCGTCGATTCGTAGCCGCGCGCCGGCGGCGGCGTAGGTGCCTTCGTCGCGGACGGCGGCGATGATTCGAAGATCGTCCCAGTTCATGCGGCGAGACTATATGGGCCTTCCTGTGCCTGCAAATTTGCAGCCGGGGGCCGAGCAATACCGGCGTGACTGCCGGCCGAGCGGCAGGCAGGTTGCCGCCGCCAAAAGCCTTCGGGACGGGCGAAAGGAGACTTCATGAGCCATGTCGGCGGTTGCTTCTGCGGTGCAGTCGAGCTGCAGGCGTCGGGCGCACCGGAAGCGATGGGCTATTGCCACTGCCGCTCCTGCCGCTCCTGGTCGGGCGGTCCGGTCAACGCGTTCACCCTGTGGAAGCCCGACGACGTTCGCGTCACGGCGGGCGCCGAGAATATCGCCGCGTACCGAAAGACGCCGCTCAGCCTGCGAAAATATTGCAAGAAGTGCGGCGGCCATCTGATGACGATCCATCCGCCGCTTGGACTGGTCGACGTCTTCGCTGCCACATTGCCGACGCTCGTCTTCAAGCCCGGCCTTCACGTCAACTACGCCGAGACGGTGCTGCCCATGAAAGACGGCCTGCCCAAGCTCAAGGACTTTCCGGTCGCGTTCGGCGGTTCCGGAGAGACGATGCCCGATTGACCGCCGCGCTTCTTTCTCCGCTTTCCCCGCGCGCACGGGACGACGCCTTCGGTCGCGGCCTCATCGACGTGACCCGATGGACCGTCAATGAAGGGCTGCGCGGCGCGAGCGCCTGCGACCTGTTCGGCGGTTTCTGCGGCCGGCTGCTCGACCATGGCGTTCCGCTTTCGCGCGGCTATGCGGCGCTCGAGACGTTGCATCCTCGATGGTGGGGATTTGGCTTCACCTGGCAGCGCGACCTCGACTTCATCAAGGCCGCGCAGTTCGGCCACGAGCACGCGACGACCACGAGCTGGACCGGCGGCGTCTTTCACCACCTCGCCAAGCGGGCGAAAGCCGGAGAATGCAATCCCGGCCTTCGCCGTCGGCTCGCCAGAGGACCGCAGGAACGCGATTTTCCCGCGCTCGAACGCTTTTTTGCGGCCGGCGGGACCGACTACATCGCCGAGCTGTTCGACCATCGCCACGGCGACGGGTCGGCAGGCCTTGGCGTCGTCTATTCGTTCATCACCGACCGGGCCGACGGTTTCAGGCCCCGCGATGCGGCGCTGTTGCATGCGGCGCTGCCGTCGTTGTCACTGGCGATGAAGGCGTATGCCGGTCGGGTCAATGCATCTCGCCTGTTGCAGGTGTATCTCGGCGAGGATGCCGGCCGCCGGGTGCAGGATGGCGGAATCGGCCGCGGCTCGGTCGAAAGCCTGCGTGCCGTGCTGTGGTACGCCGACATCCGAGGCTTCACCGCGATTGCCGATGCAGCGCCGGCCCATGACGTCGTGGATTTGCTGGACGACGTCTTCGAGACGCTCACCGATTGCCTGCGCCAGCATGGCGGTCAGGTCCTCAAATTCGTCGGCGACGGCATGCTGGCGACCTTCCCGTTCGACCACGAAAACCGCACGCAGACCTGTCGCCGCGCGCTCGATGCCGCGGCCGACGCCATGCAGGCGATCGATACGCTGAACGCAGCGCGGCGGGCGGCCGGAAAGATCTCCGCCACCGTCGATCTCGCGTTGCATATCGGCGACGTGCTGTTCGGCAATGTCGGTGCAATCGACCGTCTCGACTTCACGATGATCGGTCCCGCCGTCAACGAGGTCGCGCGTATCGAGGCGCTCTGCGCCCCACTTGCTCGCAAGGTCCTGGTCTCCGCCGATCTGGCTGCGGCTGCGGCGCTCCCGGCCTCGGGCCGGCTGATGTCCGTCGGCCGGCATTCCCTGCGCGGCGTCCGCGAGGAGCGAGAGATCTACGCGCTCTTGTTCTGATATTTGGAAACACAATTTGTCGTCCTGAGCGCAGCCAAGGATGACAAGAGGTTGCGACAAGCGTTGGCAGGGACCGTCACTTCATGCGCCGCCAGTCGTAGCCCAGGCGAGGGAAGTGGACAGCGACCTCGCCGACCTCCGGATCAGAGCGCAGGAGCGAGATCTCCTCGGCGTCGATGGACAGCACCTCGCCCTCGACCCAGTCGCGCGCATTGTCGGCGGCGCGGACGCGCGCGCGCTCGCCCGGCCTGGGATCGCCGTCCTGTGGGTCCGAGGGCCGAGGCGCTGCCGGCTGTGCCGCGCGGGCGACGGCGAGGCCTTCGTCCGGCGACACGTCCGTCCGCGTGCCATGGCCGATCCTCGCCATGCGATCGCGCCAGGCGGTCAGCCTGGGGAAGGGATCGAGCGCCGCCCGGCAGTCGATCTTGCGGCCGCGCAGGAACCAGACGACATGGTAGCAGGCGAAGTCGGCGATGCACGGCCGCTCGCCGAGCAGGTAACCGCGGCCGTCCTTCAGCATGTCGGCCAGCCATCGGAGCTGCGGGCGCACGAGATGGAGATTGCGGACGGCCGCGGCCCGCACCGCTTCGATCGACGGAACAGGCACGCCATGGATGTGAGCGCGATCCTCGTGCAGGCCTGCCGGCATGTGGTCGGCATTGATCCCCGAGACATAGAGCGCCATCGGCCGCATGAGCTGATGCTCAGCCCACCAGGAGATCGCCTCGGCGGTTCCGCTCGTCTCCAACGGAAACAGCGTCGGCGTCGGCCTGCGGCGTTCGAGCTCGCGCGCGATCAGCCGCGTGTCGCACCAGAGATCGGCGCCTTCCTGCAGCACGGGAATGCGACGATAGCCGCCGGTGAGCGGCGTCAGGAAAGGCTTCGGCGCGATCGGCGGCTGCTCGATGCCTTGCCAGGCGAGACCCTTGAACCCCAGCATCAGCCGCGCCTTTTCGGCGAAGTTCGAGAAGTCGTAGTGATGGAGGATCAGGGCCACGTCGTTGCTCTCCTGCCGGTGAAGCGGCCGACATCATAGCAGGCCTCCGCACCTGCTTGCCTGGCGTCGACCAGAACGGCCTTCCGCGCGGCGAGCGAGGGAAAGGCACTTTCCTCGACAGCGTCGAGTTTGGTTTTCCCGCTCCTTGTAGACGCTATGTGTTCCAGCCCATCTTGACGGGCATGAAGAGCAACCGAGTCGTCCTGACCGCCTGTCGTTGCTGTTGCAGCTAACCGCTGCCGCCCGCCTTCGCGCGCCTTCTTCCCGACGTTCTGCCTGGAGTCCCCGATGTTTCGTTCCCCGTCTCGACGTGCGTTCTTGCGTGCCGCCGCCGCGAGCAGTGCGCTGGTGCCGGCTGCGGCGCTTGCGCAGCATGCCTTCCTGCGTCGGCCTTCGCCCGAGCTCGATCCGGCGATCTGCCGCAGCTCGTTCGGCGAGGCGGTGGTGCTGCCGCAGAAGCGTGCGCTGAAGCTCACCTGGAACGCCACGGCGATCTGCACCGTCGGCGTCTCGGTGGCCAAGGAGAAGGGCTACTTCGCCAGACACAATCTCGACGTGGAGCTCGTGAACTTCGGCGGTTCGACGGACCAGCTCCTCGAGGCCATCGCGACCGGCAAGGCCGATGCCGGGGTCGGCATGGCGCTGCGCTGGCTGAAGCCACTCGAGAACGGTTTCGACGTGAAGATCGCCGCCGGCATCCACGGCGGCTGCATGCGCCTGTTCGCGACGCGCGAAAGCGGCATCACCAAGGTCGCCGATCTCAAGGGCAAGGCGATCGGCGTCACCGATCTCGCCGCGCCCGACCGCAACTTCTTCTCGATCATGCTGCAGCAGGCCGGCGTCGATCCGAACAAGGAGATCGACTGGCGCGTCTTTCCCGGCGACGTGCTGCCGGTGGCGCTCAAGAAGGGCGAGGTGCAGGCCTTCTCGCAAGGCGATCCATTGGGCTGGATGGCGCGCGAGCGCGACGGCCTCGTCGAGGTGGCCAACAATCTGAGCGGGGAGTACGCCCATCGCACCTGCTGCGTGCTCGGCATTCGCGGCGGGCTGATCCGCAAGGAGAAGCCGGTCGCCGCCGCCCTCGTGCAGGCGCTGCTCGAGGCGCAGGAATGGGTCGCCGCCAATCCCGAGCCTGCCGCCAAGGTCTTCGCACCTTTTGCCCGGGCGCCGGCAGACCAGCTCGCCGCAATGTTGCGCAGCCACACGCACAACCATCATCCATTGGCCGACGAGCTGCGCGCGCAGATCGGCGCCTATGCCGAAGATCTCAAGCGGATCGCCGTCTTCAAGCCGACGACCGATGTCCGGAAATATGCGGTACGCGTGACCGCCGACGTGTTGGCCTAGGGAGAGTGCGATGACGACGATAAGCGAAGCGACGTCCGTAGCGCCGGGCCCGCGCGCGCTTGCGGTCGGTGATGGCGAGCGGCCGGCCTCCCTGGGCCTGCTTGCCGTCGCCGGCTCGCTATGGCTTGCACTGGCTGCCTCGGTGCTGCTGCTGCCGGACGCCCAGGAAGTGGGCAGGACGCGATTGCTTGGAATACTGGCGGCGGCATTCGGCGGTCTGCAGCTTGCCGGCTGGATCGCGAGCTACTTTTCGGCATGGACTGCGGCTTTGAACCGGCTGGCGCCGTGGCTGATCGTGCTGGCGCTGTGGCTGACAGGCTGGGAGCTGGTGACGGCCAAGCTCGATCTTCTGCCTCTGCCATTCTTCCCCTCGCCCCAGGCGTTCGTCGAGGTCTACACGGACGACTGGCCCCGGCTGGGCGACAGCCTGCTGCATTCGCTATGGCTGCTGGCGCGCGGCTTCCTCGTCGGCGCGGCGATCGGCTTCGTGGCCGGCGTCGCCCTCGGCTGGTCGAAGCGCGTCGGCTACTGGATCCATCCGGTGATGCGGCTGGTCGGTCCGCTGCCGGCGACGGCGTGGCTGCCGCTTGCCTTCTTCATTTTTCCGACGAGCGGCAGCGCCAGCACTTTCCTGATCGCGTTGGCGACGGCCTTCCCGGTGACGGTGCTTACCTGGTCCGGGGTGGCCGGCGTTTCCTCCGCTTACTACGACGTGGCGCGCACGCTCGGCGCCTCGTCGCGGTTCCAGATCCTGAAGGTCGCGATCCCCGCGGCATTGCCGCACGTCTTCGTCGGCCTGTTCATGGGACTCGGCGCGTCGTTCGCGGTGCTGGTTGTCGCCGAGATGCTGGGCGTGAAGTCGGGCCTGGGCTGGTATCTGCAATGGGCTCAGGGCTGGGCGGCCTATGCCAACATGTACGGCGCGCTGCTGGTCATGGCGCTGATGTGCTCGGCCCTGATCACGCTCCTGTTCCGCCTGCGCGACCGCCTGCTCGCGTGGCAGAAAGGGCTCGTCCAATGGTAGCCGCTCAGGAAAAGCCGGCGGCCTTCGACGCCGGCGCAGCCCTCGAGGTGCAACGCATCGACCACGGCTTCGTCCTGCACGGCGACTACCTGCCGGTGCTGGAGGATGTCTCCTTCGAGGTCGGACCCGGCCAGTTCGCGGCGCTGCTCGGTCCCAGCGGTTGCGGCAAGTCCACCCTGCTGCGGCTGGTGGCCGGGCTTGACCGGCCGCGGCGCGGGCGGCTCGTCGTCGATGGCGCGGACATCGAAGGACCCGATCCGTCGCGCGTCGTGGTGTTCCAGGATCCGACGCTCTATCCGTGGCGCAACGTCTGGCGGAACACCGCTCTCGGACTCGAGGCACGCGGCCTGCTGAAGCGCGAACGCGGACGGGTCGATGCGGCGCTGGCGCTGGTCGGGCTGGAGGAGTTCGCCGACGCCTTTCCGCACCAGCTTTCGGGCGGCATGGCGCAGCGCGCATCGCTTGCCCGGGCGCTGGTCAACGATCCGCGGCTGCTGATCCTCGACGAGCCGCTCGGCAAGCTCGACAGCCTGACCCGGCTTGCCATGCAGGGCGAGCTGACGCGGCTGTGGCAGCAGCGCGGCTTCACCGTGCTGATGGTCACCCATGACGTGGAGGAGGCGCTGCTGTTGGCCGATCGGGTGATCGTCTTCGGCCCGCGGCCTGCCCGCATCGTCGCCGACCTCGCCGTCGATTTGCCCTATCCGCGTCATCGCGACCATCCCGAGCTTTTACGGCTGCGCCGCGAGGCGCTCGGCCTGCTGGGCATGGCACGCGATTGGTGAGGCGGACCGTCAGGGATCCATGACGTAGTAGATCTTGTTCTCGCGCCTCATGCCGAGCCGGTCGTAGAAGCGCTGGGCCGCCTCGTTGCGCTCGCCCGTCGTCCAGATGACGCGCGTGACGCCGCGTTGCTGCGCGAACGTGCGGATACCCTCGATCAGCCGCTCGCCGACGCCGTCGGAACGCGCGTGGGCGGCGACATAAAGCTCCTTCAGGAACAGACCGTGACTGAGGTTGGGGCCGGGGAAGTAGGGATTGAGGATCGCAAAGCCTACGAGCTTGCCGTCCTGTTCCGCCACGAGGCAGACCGGTCCGCCGTGCGGCGGCGAGATCAGGAAGGAGGCGCCGGGTGCTCCGGCGCCGTGCGGCACCGGATTTCGGTAGTGGTGTTCGTGCTCCTCCAGGAGATGGGCAAGTGCCTCCTGGTCGTCGTTTCGCGCTGGCCTGATCTGCATGGCGGTTCGTCTAACATCGCTGGCCGGGCGCTTCAAAGCGCGCCAAAATCCGCGCCATGGGAGAGAACGCATGAACGGCGTGGTCAATATCGACGATCTGCGCAAGCTCGCGAAGAAGCGCCTGCCGAAGATCGCCTACGACTTCATCGAGGGAGGCACCGACGACGAGGTCGGCCTCGTCACCAACGAACAGGCTTTCCGCAAGGCACGCCTCGTGCCGCGCTACCTTGTCGATGTCTCGGTGCGCGATCAATCGACGACCCTGTTCGGCCGCACTTATTCCAGCCCGATCGGCATCGCCCCGACGGGGCTCGCCGGCCTGTTCCGCCGCGGCGCCGATCTGATGCTGGCCGAGGCGGCGCGCGAGGCCAACGTGCCGTTCATCATGTCTGGCGCCGCCACGGGCTCGATGGAGGCGCTGGGCAAGCTCGCCCCCGACCATGGCTGGTACCAGCTTTATTCCGCCAAGGACCAGGCCGTGTCGGAGGACCTGATCAAGCGCGCCGGGGACGCCGGCCTCAAGACGCTGGTCTTCACCGTCGACGTTCCCGAGGGCTCCAACCGCGAGCGCAACATCCGCAACGGCTTCTCCCGGCCGCTCAAGATGACCTGGAAGGTCAAGCTCGACGCCCTGCGGCATCCCGTTTGGCTGATGGAATACCTCAGGAACGGCACCCCGATGATGGACAACTGGGCCAAGTATGCCGGGCCCGGCGCCACGGCCGACAAGGTGGCCGACCTCGTCTCGTACCAGAACCGGGCGCCGATGACATGGAAGCATGTGGAGCGCTTCCGCGCGCTGTGGAAGGGCAATTTCGTACTGAAGGGAATCATGCATCCCGACGACGCGATGCGAGCCCATTCCTTGGGGGTCGACGGTATCATGGTATCGAACCACGGCGCTCGTCAGCTCGACATCGCGCCGTCGCCACTCGAGGTCCTGCCGGCGATCCGCGACGCCGTCGGCGACAAGATGACCGTAATGTTCGACGGCGGCATCCGTCGCGGCATGGACGCGATCGTGGCCCTCTGCCTTGGCGCGAAGTTCTGCTTCGTCGGCCGGCCGACGCTTTACGGCGTGACGGCGGGCGGCACGGCGGGCGCGGCGAAGGCGTTGCAGATCTTCCGCCGCGAGATCGACATCACGATGGCGCAGATGGGCGCCACCAAGATCGCCGACCTCGGCCCGCAATTCATGATGTGGAAGGACGAGGAGGATCTACGACGGAATAGGCGATGAGGGTCGGCGGCGGTTCGATGCGGCGGCGCGATCGATCGGCACGCCGTCTTTCGAGGCTCACCGTTTCCGGCGCTCGATGCTCGCTCTCGACCGGCGGCAGCCAGGCCTGAAACGCCCAGATGGCGATCGCGGTGAAGGAGACGGTCAGCGGGATCATGCCGATCACCCGCCAGACCACCATGGTGCGCTCGCCGTCCAGCCAGACCCAGTAGAACAGCAAGCCGCCCAGTCCCAACACCCCCGGCAACACGAGCCGGAGGATCCATTTGCAGATGGTATCGAGGTACGAGTGCCGCGCCGGCAGCCCATACGCATCCGCAGACCATCCCCGATCCGCTGGACCTGCCATCGAAAACTCCACATCCCAAGGGCTTTCGCTGTCGAAAGCCCACCCCAATGGCAAGACGATAGGCGCGGGGAGGGGCATCGCAAAGTGGGCAAGACGAGTCCCACAGCTTTGTCACGACGAGCGGCAGGCCGAGGGGCTGCGACGCCCCGCTTCGCGTCGGAAGCCTCAGTCGGGACGGCCGATGAACAGCGTGGCGACGCCGACCGGCTTGGTCATCCCGAGTGGTGACCGTTCCCGCGGCGGCGGGCCCTCGGCGAGCAGGAGCTGATCCAGTTGGGCGAGACAGGCGCGCCGCTGATCCACGTCGGCCAGCTCGGCAAGGAAAGCGACAAGTTCGTTGATCTTTTCGCGAGCACCCATGGCGATGAGGCCCTGTTCGATTTCAACAGAGGGACACGTAATATACGTCAATTCGCCAAATTTGTGAAACGCTCCACAGCCGGACACCGGATGATCACTGTCGATTTCTTCCTCGGTCTTGGCAGCCGCTATTCCTATCTGGCGGCGAGTCAAATAGATCGTATCGAGATACAATCGGGCTGCCGTTTCATCTGGAAACCCATTGCCAGTGGTCTGCTGATCGAGCGGCGACGCTCCAATCCCTTCAGCGCTTCGCATGGTGCGGGACCGTACAGTTGGAGCTACCGCGCCTATGACGCCAGGGGCTGGGCGGCCCACTACGGCATTCCCTTCCAGGAGCCGGCCGCGTTCGAGGTGGATTCTGTCGTGCCGGCGCTGGCCTGCCTTGCCGCCGACAAGCAGGGGCGCCTGATCGCCTGCTGCCGTTTCCTGCAGCAACTCATCTTCGCCGAAGGTGCGACCATTGGCGCGGCCACGATCGCCGCCCTGCCGGCGCAGCTCGGGCTGGATGAGGGCCGGTTCCGCCGGGATCTCGAGGCGCCCGAAACGCGGGCCCGCCACGAGCAGCTGATCGACGAGGCCGAGCGGCGCGGCGCATTCGGCGTCCCGACGTTCTTCGTCGGTCAGCGGATGTTCTGGGGAAACGATCGCCTGCCGCTGCTCGAAGCGGCGTTGCGCGGCACGGAGCTGCCGCGCTGGACGGATCGATAGAAGCGTGCGCCGCGACGGGCCTTAGTGCACGACCTCGAACAGGCCGGCCGCGCCCATGCCGCCGCCGATGCACATGGTGACGACGACGTTCTTGGCCTTGCGGCGGCGGCCTTCGATCAAAATGTGGCCGGTGCAGCGCGCGCCGGTCATGCCGAAGGGATGGCCGATCGAGATCGAGCCGCCGTTGACGTTCAGCTTGTCGTTCGGGATGCCGAGCTTGTCGCGGCAGTAGAGCACCTGCACCGCGAAGGCCTCGTTCAGCTCCCAGAGATCGATGTCGTCCATCTTGAGGCCGAAGCGCTTCAGCAGCTTCGGGATCGCATAGACCGGCCCGATGCCCATCTCGTCGGGCTCGCAGCCGGCAACGACCAGGCCCTTGTAGATGCCGAGCGGCTTCAGACCGCGCTTGGCCGCTTCCGCATCACTCATGACGACGGCGGCCGAGGCGCCATCGGAGAGCTGGCTCGCATTGCCGGCGGTGATCCACTTGTCCGGCCCCATCACCGGCTGGAGCTTGGAAAGACCTTCCATGTTTGTGTCGGGGCGGTTGCCCTCGTCCTTGGTGAGCTTGACCGTCTTCTTCGACGTCTCGCCGGTGTTCTTGTCGGTGACGATCATCGTGGTTTCCATCGGCACGATCTCGTCGTCGAACTTGCCGGCCTGCTGCGCCGCGGCGGTGCGCATCTGGCTCTGCAGCGAATACTCGTCCTGATACTCGCGGCTGATCTTGTAGCGCGCCGCCACCGTGTCGGCGGTCTGGATCATCGAATGGTAGATGCCGGGGCAGTGCTCCTGCACCCAGGGATTGACCAGGCGATGCTTGTTGCCGCCCGGTGGGCCTTGCACCAGCGACACCGATTCGAGGCCGCCCGCCAGCATCACCGGCACCTTGTCGACCAGCACGCGCTGCGCCGCCATCGAGATGGTCTGCAGGCCCGAGCTGCAGAAGCGGTTGACCGTGACGCCCGAGACGCCGACCGGCGCGCCGGCGCGGATCGCCGCGACGCGGGCGACGTTGGAGCCGGTCGTGCCTTCCGGCGCGGCGCAGCCCAGGATCACGTCCTCGACCTCGCCCAGCTCGACCTTGGCGCGTTCGGCGGCGTGCTTGATCACATGCGCGCCCATGTCGGCGCCGTGCGTGTCGTTGAAGATGCCGCGGAACGCCTTTCCGATCGGCGTGCGGGCGGTCGAGACGATGACGGCGTCAGCCATGGATTATTCCTCCTCTTGAAGCCATTCCGTGTCATCCCGAGCGCAGCGAGGGATCTTTCAATGATCGGAAAGATCCCTCGGTCTTCGACCTCGGGATGACACAATGTGTCAGATCACACGCTAGAGAACTTCTTGTCTTCCTGCACCAGCTTCTTGAGCAGCGGGGCGGGCTCCCAGAACGGATCGCCCGAGGCGTCGCGGTACTTGAGCAGGGCGTCGTGCACGGTCTTGAGACCGACCACGTTGTCGGCCCACCACATCGGCCCGCCGCGATAAACCGGCCAACCGTAGCCGTTGACCCAGATCACGTCGATGTCGAGCGAGCGCTGGGCCATGCCCTCGGCCAGGATCTTGGCGCCCTCGTTGACCATCGGATAAAGGCAGCGCTCGAGGATCTCCTGGTCGGAGATTGCGCGGCGGGTGATGCCGAGCTTCTGCGAGGTCTCCTCGATGATCTTCTCGACCTCGGGGTCGGGGATCGGCGTGCGGTCGGGCAGGTTGTACTTGTAGTAGCCCGAGCCGGTCTTCTGGCCGAAGCGGCCGAGCTCGCAGATCGCGTCGGCGATGTAGCCGGTGTAGCGCACGTTGCGCTGCTCCTTCTCCTTCTTGCCCTGGCGGATGCGCCAGCCCACGTCGTTGCCGGCGAGATCGCTCATGGCGAACGGGCCCATGGGGAAGCCGAAATCGTAGATCACCTTGTCGACCTGCTGCGGCAGCGCGCCTTCCTCCAGCATGTAGGCCGACTGCACGCCACGCTGGCGCAGCATGCGGTTCCCGACGAAGCCCTCGCAGACGCCGACCAGCACGGGGATCTTGCCGATCTTCTTGCTGAGCGACATGACGGTGGCGATCACGTCCTTCTGGGTCGCCTTGCCGCGCACGTTCTCCAGCAGCTTCATGACGTTGGCCGGCGAGAAGAAGTGCATGCCGATCACGTCGCCGGGCCGCTTCGTGTAGTTGGCGATCTGGTTCACATCGAGGCCGGAGGTGTTGGTGGCGAGGATGGCGCCCGGCTTGGCGATCTCGTCGAGCTTCTTGAAGACGCCTTCCTTCACCTCCATCGTCTCGAACACCGCCTCGATGACGACGTCGGCGTCCTTGAGGTCGTCGTACGAGAGCGTCGGCTTGATCAGCGCCATGCGCTTGTCGACGTCCTCCGCCTTCATGCCGCCGCGCTTGGCCGTGTTCTCGTAGTTGGTGCGGATGGTCTTCAGCCCGCGGTCGAGCGCCTCCTGCTTCACTTCGAGCAGGGTCACGGGAATGCCGGCATTGGCGAAGTTCATGGCGATGCCGCCGCCCATCGTGCCGGCGCCGACGATGCCGGTCGTCTTGATCGTGCGTTGCGGCGTATCCGCCGGCACGTCCTTGACCTTGGCCGCCTCGCGCTCGGCGAAGAAGTAGTAGCGCTGCGCCGCCGATTCCTGCGACGTGACGAGCTCGACGAACAGCTCGCGCTCGCGCTTCATGCCCTCGTCGAACGGCAGCTCGCAGGCCGCCTGGACGCATTTGATGATGTTCCACGGCGCCTTGAACCCGCGGGCGCGGCGGGCGATCGCCTTCTCGGTGTCCTTGAAGAGGTCGGGCGATTCGAGGGTGACGCTGAGGTCGCGCACGCGCCGGCGCGGTGCGTTCTGCGCCACCAGCATCTGCGCATGCGCCACGGCGCCGGCCAGAAGATCGTCGCCCTCGACCAGCGCATCGACGATGCCCTTGCTCTTGGCCTCGGGCGCGGGGATGTGGCGGCCGGACAGGATGGCGTCGAGCGCGTACTTCGCGCCCGTCAGGCGCGGCAGGCGCTGCGTGCCGCCAGCGCCGGGCAGCAGGCCGAGATGCACCTCGGGCAGGCCGACCCGAGTCGAGGGCAGCGCGACGCGATAATGCGCGCCGAGTGCCGTCTCGAGACCGCCGCCTAGCGGCGTGCCGTGCAGCGCCGCCACGACGATCTTGGGGCAGTTCTCCATCGTGGCGATCACGTCGTTCAGGTTGGCGCCCTGCGGCGGCTTGCCGAACTCGCGGATGTCGGCGCCGGCGATGAAGGTGCGGCCGCCGCCGATCAACACGATGGCATCAATGTTGGGATCGCTGCCGAAGGCCTCGACGCCGGACTTGATGCCGTCGCGCACGGCCGCGGCCAGTGCGTTCACCGGCGGATTGTTGACGGTGAGGATGCCGATCCGCCCCTGGGTGGAGCGAAGCACTGCGTCGGACATGGCGTTCTTCCCTTGATGGTGACGGCGTTTGCGCCGCCGGTCTTAGCATCTCCGAGGCGCCCGGACA
>DATEID010000343.1:0-4895 GCA_035279245.1 Reyranella sp. | reverse complement strand
GGCGCGGGCGCCTATGTGTGCGGCGAGGAGACCTCTCTGCTCGACAGCCTCGAAGGCAAGCGCGGCCAGGTGCGCGCCAAGCCGCCCTTGCCGGCGCACAAGGGGCTGTTCGGCAAGCCGACCGTCATGAACAACGCGATCTCGCTCGCATCGGTGCCGGCGATCCTGGCCGAGGGCGCCGAGGCCTATGCCGCGCTGGGTTTCGGCCGCTCGCGCGGCACCATGCCGATCCAGCTCGCGGGCAACGTCAAATATGCCGGCCTGTTCGAGGCGCCGTTCGGGCTCACGCTCGGCGAACTCGTCGAGGAGATCGGCGGCGGCACGCGGAGCGGTCGGCCCATCCGGGCGGTGCAGGCAGGCGGGCCGCTCGGCGCCTATTTCCCGCGCCGGCTGTTCGACACGCCCTACGACTACGAGGCCTACGCCGCGCTCGACGGGCTGATCGGCCATGGCGGCCTGGTGGTGTTCGACGACACGGTCGACATGGCGCGCCAGGCGCGCTTCGCGCTGGAATTCTGCGCCGTCGAATCGTGCGGCAAGTGCACGCCCTGCCGCCTGGGCTCGGTGCGCGGCATGGAGACCGTCGACAGGATCATCCGCGGCGAGCGACGCGAGGCCAACCTCGCGCTGATCGAGGATCTCTGCCAGACGCTGAAATTCGGTTCGCTCTGCGCGCTGGGCGGCTTCACGCCCTATCCCGTGATGAGCGCCATCCGGCATTTCCCCGAGGATTTCGACCGACCCCGGCTCGCGGCCGTGGCGGCGGATTAGAGGACAGGACCATGTCACTCATCGTCGAAACCGACTACGGCACACCGGCGAGCCAGGCGGACGAGCAGGTGACGCTCATGATCGACGGGCGGAGCGTCACCGTCCCGGCCGGCACCTCGATCATGCGCGCCGCCATCGAAGGCGGCATCGACGTGCCCAAGCTTTGCGCCACCGATTCACTGGAAGCCTTCGGCTCGTGCCGCCTCTGCCTGGTCGAGATCGCCGGTCGCGCCGGCACGCCGGCCTCCTGCACGACGCCGGTGGCGCCGGACATGGTCGTGTCGACTCAGAGCGAGCGGCTGACGCAGATCCGTCGCGGCGTGATGGAGCTCTATCTTTCGGATCATCCGACCGGTCCCGCCGGCGACGACTTGAAGGAGATGACGGAAGCGGTGGGCCTGGGCGCAGTGCGCTACGGCCAGGGCGGCGCCAATCATCTCGGCGAGGAGAAGGACGAGTCGAATCCCTATTTCGTGTTCGATCCGGCCAAATGCATCGTCTGCTCACGCTGCGTGCGCGCCTGCGAGGAGGTGCAGGGCACCTTCGCCCTCACCATCGAGGGCCGCGGGTTCGCGTCGAAGGTCTCGGCCGGCACGCCGGTCGACGATTTCCTGAGCTCCGAGTGCGTATCGTGTGGCGCTTGCGTGCAGGCCTGTCCGACGGATGCGCTGATCGAGAAATCGGTGATCGAGCTCGGCAGGCCCGAGCATTCTACCGTCACGACCTGCGCCTATTGCGGCGTGGGTTGCAGTTTCAAGGCGGAGATGCGCGACGAGAACGTCGTGCGCATGGTGCCGTACAAGGACGGCAAGGCCAATCGCGGCCACTCGTGCGTCAAGGGCCGCTTCGCCTGGGGCTACGCCAACCATCGCGAGCGCATCCTGAAGCCGATGATGCGCGACAGCATCGACCAGCCGTGGCGCGAGGTGAGCTGGGAGACGGCGATCGGACGGGTCGCCTCCGACTTCAAGCGCCTGCAGGAGAAATACGGGCGGCTCGCCATCGGCGGCATCACCTCGTCGCGCTGCACCAACGAGGAGACCTATCTGGTCCAGAAGCTGGTGCGTGGCGGCTTCGGCAACAACAACGTCGATACCTGCGCCCGTGTCTGCCATTCGCCGACCGGCTACGGCCTCAGGACGACATTCGGCACCTCGGCCGGCACGCAGGACTTCGACTCGGTCGAACAGAGCGACGTCATCCTGGTGATCGGCGCCAATCCGACCGACGCCCATCCGGTCTTCGCCTCGCGCATGAAGAAGCGGCTGCGCCAGGGCGCGCGGCTGATCGTGATCGATCCGCGGCGGATCGATCTGGTGCGCACGCCTCATGTGAAGGCCGACTATCATCTCGCGCTACGGCCGGGCACGAACGCCGCGGTTCTGAATGCGCTGGCGCATGTGATCGTGACCGAGGGGCTCGCCAACGATCGGTTCGTGCGGGAGTTCTGCGATCGCGATGCCTACGATTTCTGGGCGGCGTTCGTGGCCGACCCGAAGAACAGCCCCGAAACGGTCAGCACGATCTCGGGCGTTCCGGCGGAGACGATTCGCGCCGCAGCGCGGCTGTACGCCACCGGCGGCAACGCGGCCATCTACTACGGGCTCGGTGTCACCGAGCACACCCAGGGCACGACGGCGGTCATGGCGCTCGCCAATCTCGCCATGGCGACCGGCAATATCGGCCGGCCCGGCGTCGGGGTGAACCCGCTGCGCGGCCAGAACAACGTCCAGGGCTCGTGCGACATGGGCTCCTTCCCGCACGAGCTCACGGGTTATCGCCACATCGCCGACGATGCGATGCGCGGCACGTTCGAGGCGCTGTGGGGCCGCAAGCTCGATGCCGAGCCGGGGCTGCGAATCCCGAACATGTTCGACGCAGCGGTCGAGGGCAATTTCAAAGGTCTGTACGTCCAGGGCGAGGACATCCTGCAGTCCGATCCGAACACGAAGCACGTGGCGGCGGCGCTCGCGGCGATGGAGTGCATCGTCGTGCAGGATCTCTTCCTGAACGAGACCGCGAACTACGCGCATGTCTTCCTGCCCGGCTCGACCTTCCTGGAGAAGGACGGCACCTTCACCAACGCCGAGCGGCGCATCAATCGCGTGCGCAAGGTGATGGAACCGAAGAACGGCATGGCCGACTGGGAGATCACGCTCGCCATCTCCAAGGCGATGGGCTTCGAGATGCATTACGACCATCCGTCCGAGATCATGGACGAGATCGCCAGGCTCACGCCGACATTTGCCGGCGTCTCGTTCGACCTGATCGACCGGCTGGGCTCCGTCCAGTGGCCGTGCAACGAGAAGGCGCCGGAAGGCACGCCGGTCATGCATGTCGGCGGCTTCGTCCGCGGCAAGGGCAACTTCATGGTCACCGAGTACGTGGCGACCGACGAACGCACCGGCCCGCGCTTCCCGCTGCTGCTCACCACCGGCCGCATCCTCAGCCAGTACAATGTCGGCGCCCAGACGCGCCGCACCGAGAACGTCGTGTGGCACGACCAGGACGTGCTGGAGATTCATCCGCACGACGCCGAGCAGCGTGGCGTGCGCGACGGCGACTGGGTGAAGCTCGATAGCCGATCCGGCGGCACGACGCTCAGGGCGCATATCACCGATCGCGTCGCGCCGGGCGTGGTCTACACCACGTTCCACCATCCGGAGACCCAGGCCAACGTCGTCACGACGGAGTATTCCGACTGGGCCACCAATTGCCCGGAGTACAAGGTGACGGCGGTGCAGGTCTCACCCTCCAACGGCCCCAGCGACTGGCAACGCGACTACGAGCGGCAGGCGGAGCGCAGCCGCCGGATCGCGAAAGTGGCAGCGGAGTAGGGCCGGTGTCCGACGAAAGGCTCGTCATGATGGCGAACCAGATCGGCAAATTCTTCATGCCGCAACGCGGCGCCGATCCGGTCGGCGCCATCGCCGATCATCTGCGCAAATTCTGGGATCCACGTATGCGCGCGGCAATCGTTGCGCATCTGGAGCACGGCGGCGCGGGTCTCGACGACCCCGTCCGCCAGGCCGTCCGCCGGCTGAAGGAGGCGGAAGCGAAGAAGTAAGCAACCAAGGTCAACGGGGAGAAACGGCAATGACAGTCATCGCACGAATGGCGGCCGGACGGCCGTCGACTATGAGAGAACGCCATTCACTCGGCAGCAGCGGAGGGTGCCCATGAGTTTCCTCGCTCGCGAACGGACGATCGCCAAGCCGGGCTACAGCCGATGGCTGGTCCCGCCGGCCGCGCTCTGCATCCATCTCTGCATCGGCCAGGCCTACGCCTTCAGCGTCTTCAACCTGCCGATGACCAAGCTGATCGGGATCGGCCAGTCGGCTCCCGGCGACTGGAAGCTCACCGAGCTCGGCTGGATCTTCTCCATCGCCATCGTCTTCCTCGGCCTCTCCGCCGCCGTGTTCGGCCGCTGGGTGGAGGAGGGCGGCCCGCGGCGCGCCATGTTCACGGCGGGTCTCTGTTGGAGCATCGGCTTCCTCCTGTCGGCGGTGGGAGTCTATGCCCATCAGCTCTGGCTGATCTATTTCGGTTACGGCGTGCTGGGCGGCATCGGGCTCGGCATCGGCTACATCTCGCCGGTGTCGACCCTGATCAAATGGTTCCCCGACCGGCCGGGGATGGCCACCGGCATGGCGATCATGGGCTTCGGCGGCGGCGCCTTCATCGCCTCGCCGCTGTCGGTCTGGCTGATGCAGAAATTCTCGACGCCGACCCATGTCGGCGTTGCCGAGACCTTCATCGTGCTGGGCTGCGTCTATTTCGTCTTCATGATGGTGGGCGCCGCCATGGTGCGCGTGCCGCCGGCCGGCTGGATGCCGGCGGGCTACACGCCACCCCAGGCGGCGCAGAAGCTGATCACCAGGAACGACGTCTATGTCTACGACGCTTTGAAGACGCCGCAGTTCTGGCTCATCTGGTGGGTGCTCTGTCTCAACGTGACGGCCGGTATCGGCGTTCTGGGCCAAGCCTCGGCCATGAGCCAGGAGATGTTTCCCGGCCGCGTGACGCCGGTCGCGGCCGCGGGCTTCGTCGGCCTCATCAGCCTGTTCAACATGCTGGGCCGCTTCTTCTGGGCCTCGACCTCCGACTTCATCGGGCGCAAGAAC
>DATEID010000342.1:0-9113 GCA_035279245.1 Reyranella sp. | reverse complement strand
CGAGCGTGTCGAGGACGGTCTTCGTCGCATTGGCCTCGATGACGCGCCGCTGGCTCTCGAGCTTCTCGCGCTCGACGCGGTACTCCCATTCGCGCTGCGCCTCGAACTGAACGACCTTGCTCTCGATTGCCGCCCTCACCCTCTCCGGCAGTTCGATGGCGTGAATCAGGACGTCGTCGTACGCGATGGGATGCACGTGTGCTTCCTTGAAGGATGCGACATTCAGCCGATTCGTGCGGGCCTGCTCGAGAATCGAGTGCTCGATGTACCGCCGGTTCCTCGAATAGATTTCCTCCGCCGTATACTGCGCGAGCTCGGCTCGGACGAACGCGCCGATCCTCGAATTGATCACGATGTCGACGTAGTTCTCGCCGACATACTTGTGCAGGTACCCAGCCTCGGCCCGCTTGACGTGATAGCGGACATCGACCGTCATCTTGATGCCGAGACCGTCGAGAGTGATCGCGTCGTAGGTCCTGGTGACGTGCTGCGCACGCGCGTCATAGGGAACCATCTTGTCCCACGGGAAGATCAGGTGGATTCCTTCCCCGTAGACACGATCGGTCACCGTCCCGCCGCCGAACCGCGACCATAGAACGCCCACATGACCCGCTGGGATGGTGACAATGATATTGGGCGCAAAGTAGATCGCCATCAACGCCAGGACCAGGATGCAGAGGACGATCCGCATCAGCGTTTCGTCGCCTATACGGCCGAACCACCGCCTTCCGTCAGCTCTCCTGAACCAGCCAATGCTCATGCCCGGTGCGCCTCTCGCTCGCCCGCGATACGACCGTCGACCAGATGGAAGCGGCGGTCGGCCACGTGGAAATACCGGTCATCGTGCGTGGCCGCGACAATCGTCCTGCCGCTGCGCTTCAGCGAGGGGAGGACATCTTCGTAGAACGTTCGGCGAAATGCCGGATCGAGATCGGCCGCGAGCTCGTCGAGCACCAGCATGGGACGATCCTCGACGACGGCAGCAAGCAGGGCGAGACGCTTGCGCTGTCCGGTCGAAAGGTCGATCGGCTCGAAGCGGTCCTCTACGAACCGCGTCTTGCCGTCGAGGTCGAGCCGCGCAAGCCATTCCTGGATTTCGGCCGGATCAGCCGAATCGATACCGTAAAGACGGCGGAAGAGATGGTAATCGCTGAACACTGCGGCAAACAGGTCGCGGTAAGCCTGCCTGTTCGCCGCATCGATCGCGGTGGCGTCGACCCGCACTTCGCCCCCAGTCGGTTCGTAGAGACCGGTGAGCAGGCGCAGGAAGGTCGACTTGCCGGAGCCATTGCCGCCAGTGAGGAAGACGATCTCGCCGGACCGGACATCAAAATCCAGAGGGCCCACCGCGAACGGATGTTCCTCCCCCTGGCGCGGATAGCTGAACTGCACGCCCGACAGCGAAATCCGCCCGAAGGGTTCGGGCAGCGGGACTCCCGTCTCGACCTGCGACAGAGCCGGCGGCTGTGCCGTTTCCAGCCGATCGACGAGATCGGCGATCGCACCCGCGGCGGCGTTCGCCTGGGCGAAGACCGGGATCGACTGCATGAGGATGCCGATCGGGCCGGTCAGGAAGAGTACGGCCGTCGTGATCTTGACGATGATCTCGGAGTAGCCTTGCGCAAAGACCGGCACGATGAAGATCATGGCGCCGATCAACGCGAAGAAGCCTGCCTGGCTCGCCACGAACTGCTGGGCGGCATCAGCCTGCACCGCTTCCTTCAGCGACGCCGTCTCCTTCGACCGGCCACTGATCTCCGCAAACAGCGCGTCGTCCCGGCCGCGATGCATCTTGACCTCCTTGAAGCCGTCAAGGAGATCGCGCAGGTCGTCGAACAGCCTGTTCTCGCTCCGCATGGCGCGCTGGACGCGACGATCGATGCTGCCAGCCCGCATGCGATACACGACGAACGCCGCCGCCACGAAGCCGGTGGCGATCAGGAATGCGGCGCCGGAAAGCAGCAGGATGTAGAGCAACGTGAGGGCAATCAGGATTGCCGACTGGCAGCCCACGATCAACACCGTCTGTGCTTCCGAGATCGCCTGCGTCTCCCGCGCCACGCCGGCATAGATCGTCGACCGGCCGATCGCATCGAGTCGCAAAAGATCGGATTTCGCTGCCGCGTCGAGCATCCTCCTGCGCAGGGCGTGGAGCATGCCTTCGATCTCCCGGGCGGCCGCCTGCATGATAGCGTTCTGGCTGAGCGCGTAGATTGCGATCACCAGGAGGAGCGCCAGAAGAAGCAGCGTGCCGCCTTCGCCACCGGAGGTCGTGGCTGCATCGTTCAGGATCGCAAGCACAAGGGCGCTGCTGAGGCCGGATAGGGCCGCCAAGAATGCGAAACTGGAGAGCGACCTGGTGCCGTTCGCCTGGATGAGCTGAAGAAGCTTCATCGCTGCGGCCTGGCGCAGCTTTGTCCAGACCCGTCCACCCAGGTCCGCCACCCGATGGCGTGCATGGCGCGACTAGGACGGGCGCAGCGAAGAGCCGCGCCGGCTGTCCCCGTTCACGGCGACGGTCGATGAACTTGGAGCCGTCAGGTAAAGAACCAGGAACGCAAGAATTGGCGTTATCAGCAACGCCATGAAGAACGCACCGACAAAACCGCTTCGTCGATGCCGCCCGCAGAGTGCGACCAGGAGACTCAGCAACAAATAGGCGACGACCAGCATCGCTTTCCCCCCTTGGGCGACGCTCGCCCGATCAGACTGCCTGTCTCACGGAGCCTGACCGCTATGCGACAGCGCTACTTTTCCCCGCTGCGCCAGTCGCCTTGTCGCGTCGACCTACAAACCTCAGGCAGTCGCCGGCCGAGCCTTGGCCGACTGCGACGACGTGTTGGTGCGCGCGGTCGCCTCGGCAGCCACGGCCTTGGCTTCCTCCTTCGCCTTCTCGAGCTCGGCGTTATACTCCGCCTTGCCCTTGTTCAGATCGAAGTCGAGGAACGTGCCACCGCTTTCGAAGTGCTTCGTGAACACCCGGCCCAGCGCAAATGTCGATGCCGCCGCAAAGGCTGGGAAGATCGCGATACCGAAAAGCTGACCCACGACCGGCACGAGCCGGATGAATGCGGAGAATGTCGCAACAGTGCCGGCCGCCAAACTGAAGGGAATGCTGCTGCCGACGAGTGCGCCGATGATCTCCTTGGTGAGATTCTCGCGGAACGGTACGCCATAGAGCCGCGCCAGCTGATCGAGCATTCGAAGCTGTGCAGCCGCCACTGCCGCCATGTCGAGCACGGGCACCGGCACGAGACCGCCCGCGGCTGCCCACTTCACATGTGTCCTGACGATCCGATCCGCCGCCGCAAGCCGATCTTCAGCCGGAACGGTCGAAGCCTCTACACTTGTCTCAGGGGTCGCCGTGGTCGCGTTGCTCATATCCTGCTCCCAACTCATGCGAAACTATCGGACCGCCGCAGCCACGTGATGCAGCTCACATTGGTACTCGGAAACCGACGTTGTGATAGTGCCGGCCTCAGCTACTTATCGCAAGAGCTTTTCATCCAACGCGAAGTGGTGTCGCTCGCACCGCGAAGGCAATGGGAGTAATGCACGCTGGGAAAGACGGAGTCATGACGACGCGCCGCCACTGATACAAAGTCGCGACCGTCGAGCAGGACATGGTCGAACCACCACGCGGCTGGATCGTCGGTCACATGCGAGGCGAATCTCACCTCGGATCGCTCGAGATCGAACATGCAGTCCGTGACCGAGAACGTGAGTCCCAGGCCGACGGCCTTCACGTAGGCCTCCTTCAATGTCCACAAGGCCAGGAAACGCCGACGTCGCGCATCGTCCTCCAATTCCAGCAGCGCCATTTTCTCCGATGGACCGAGAACCATGTCCGCGAGTTCGATGGGATCGATCGGCCGGTCGACAGGTTCGACATCTATGCCAACCGGCGCGCCGAACCGGACCGCGCAAACGGCTGTCGCCGCGCTGTGCGCGAGGCTGAAGTGCAATCCCGTCGCCTTGGCGAGCGCGGGTGCCAGCTCGGGCTTGCCGTACGCTCCGCGCACGAACGACCAGCTTTCCGGCGAAACGGCTGCATGCTGCGACAGCGCAACGCGCAACAAGATATGCGCCAATGCATAGAGTTCTCGATCCTCGGCCCGACGAAAGCGTTGCCGTTGCTCGCGCTCTTCGAGATCGAGCACGTTCCCCCAACGACTCGCGAGGACATGGCCGTCTTCCAGCCGCACCCACGAGACGTCGATCGCCTGCCCCGCACCGCAGTGCGCGTTGCCGGCCATCAAACCAGTTGCCGGTCGGCCAAGGGCATCAGCCGACCGTCTTCCATGCGGAGCACGCGGTCGGCGGCATCGAAATAGCGATCGTCGTGCGTTGCCGCGATGATGGTCTTGCCCCGCGCGCGCAGAGCGGGAAGCAGCTCGCGATAGAAGCGCTCGCGGAACTCCGGATCCTGCTCGGCGGCCCATTCGTCCATGACCAGGATGGGGCGGTCCTCGAGCTCCGCCACGATCAGCGCCAGTCGCTTGCGCTGGCCGGTCGAGAGGTCGATCGTCGAAAACGTCCCGTCGGTAAAAGTCGTCTTGCCGTCGAGCTTGTAGCCGGCAAGAAGGCGATCCACGCGGCCGGGGTCTGCTTCAATGCCGTAAAGCGCCCGGAACAGGTGGAAATCCGCAAATATCGTGGAGATCAGGCTCCGGTAGGCTGTACCCCCGATGCAATCGAGGGCCCTGTCGTTCACGGTGATGGTTCCTGAAGCTGGTCGATAGAGACCTGTCAGAAGTTTGAGAAGCGTCGATTTGCCCGATCCGTTACCGCCGACGATGAAGACGATTTCGCCACGGCGAACGAAGAGATCGACAGGTCCGACACGAAAGCCGCGCTCGCCGCCCATCGACTCGTACTCGAAGCAGATGCCGGCCAGCTCGAGGCTCGTGAAATCCCGCGGCAGATTGCCGCCTGCGGCGGCCGAAGCCTCCAGCACGCTGTCGAGACGAACGTTCAGCTCTCCGATCGCCGCCGCTGCGGCGTTGGCCCGGGCGAATGTCGGTATGGCTTGCAGGAGGATGCTGAGAGAGCCGACAAGGAACAGCATTGCTGTCGCCACCTTCATCATCGTTTCGGGGTGGCCGGGATCGAAGTTCGGCACCATGAAGACGACGGCGCCCAGAAGCAGGAAGAACAAGGTCTGCGTGAAAACGAACTCCTTGCCGATGCGCTCCTGCAGGTCGATGTGCGTCGAGGCCGACGCGTGCGACAGCGCATCGACGTGGCGCTCGATGGCGGCACGACGGCGGCTGTTGAGCCGGATCTCCTTGGCTCCCGACACGACGTCGTCGACACCGTCGAAAAGCCGGGCATCGGCCGAGATCGCCTCGCCGAACTTTCGATTCAACCCGTCGATCCGACGCAAATGAAGCAACGACGCCAGGCCGATGCCGGCGCCGCTCAATATTAGCGCCGGCAGTGAAAGAATACCGACGTAGATCATGGTGCAGACGATGAGGATGCCGGCCTGACATCCGAGCACAACCATATTCGCCGCCTGTGAAATCATCGTCGTCTCGCTGGAGATCGACGCGTAGATGTCTGCCGCCCCCAGCCGCTCGATTGGCCGCAATTCGGCTTGCCGGATCTTCCGCACCATCGAAAGGCGCAGACGATCGACTATCGTCTGAACCTCCTTCGCGCTGGCCAGCATCACGCGTCTTTGCGCCCACACATAGACGGCGATGACCAGCACGAGGAAGACCGGGGCAAGGAGCTGCAATTCACGGCGAGCCGCGGCCTGTGCCGCGCTGTTCAGGATGGCCAGGACCATGGCGTTGCTCACGCCGGCCAAAATCGCCACCGACAGCAGGCGTCGCCAATTGACACTGCTTTCCTGTCGGACGATGTCGAGCAGGGTCATGCGTGTCGGTTCATGGTGTCGATCGATCTCATCCGAATTCCTGCGCCCTTTCAATTCGACATTCAAAATGGGCAGCGAGCCTTCCCCTGTGAGGGGGTTGTCGCGTACATGAGCGGGATATAGCGTAATTGTAGCGATTCATGGCTTCGCTGATGAAGTTTTGTCGCGACGGGGGCTTAGGAGTGTCGCAGCGTGACGCGAGTTCGGCGGGAGATTGTGGCGGGAGGAGCCGAGGCATCTGACGGTTCCGCCACAGGGGGAGAGCCATCGACCGCCATCCACAAGTCAGACGATCCGGCACGACGACGCTGTTCATTTGCGCAGCGCCGCCTGTGGCTGCTCGATCGTCTCGGCTTGGCGAAGTCGGGATACATCGTCACGATCTCGCTGCCGCTCGAAGGTCACGTCGATCGAGTGGCGCTCGCCTCTGCGTTGAGTGCTGTCGTGGCGCGTCACGAGGCGCTGCGAACGGTGTTCGAGGAGCATCGCGGCGAACCTTATCCGAAAGTTCTATCGCCATCACCGCTGGTCATTCACATCGACGACCTGCATGCGCTGAACGGCGATGCGCTGGAAGAGGCGCTCGCCGACTCCCATCGTGAAGAACGGGCAACACCGATCGATCTCGCAAAAGGGCCTCTGCTTCGCGCCCGGCTGAGCTTGCTCGGCGTCGATCGCAGCATTCTTCAACTGACGATCCACCACATCGCTTTCGATGGATGGTCCATCGGCATCCTGTTGCGGGAATTCGGCATCCTGTACCGCGCGACGGTGGCCGGCACGGCAGCCAACCTGCCGGCCCTGGCCATCCAGTACCAGGACTTCGCGGATTGGCAGCACCGACGCGTCGGCGATGCGGACATGCAAGCCGACCTTGCCTACTGGAAGGAGCGGCTGCAGGGTTGCCAACCGCTCGACCTGCCGACCGATCGGCGGCCGGATGGAAGATCGGCGGCGGAGGCGCGACGCCTCCCCGTTCGCATCACCGAAGGCCTTGCGAAACGGCTAAGGACGATCGCACGCGCCGCTGACACTACGTTGTTTGCCGTGCTGCTGGCCGGCTTCCAGGCCTTCCTGCATCGGCTGACCGGCGCGCGGCGCATTCCGATCGGAGTTCCCGACGCAGGACGCGAGCATATCGATACGGAGAAGCTGGTCGGCTTCTTCGTCAACACCGTCGTTGTCGACACCGAGATCGACGGCGCGAACTCGTTCATGGATGTCATCGCCAGCGCGAGCCAGGCTACCCTGACGGCGCTCGAGCATCGTTCCGTCCAGTTCGATCGGATCGTCGAAGCCCTTGCGCCCGATCGGCTCGGAGGGCGCAATCCGTTCTTCAATGTGGCCTTTGCATTGCAGCAGCGGCCAGTTCCACCGAATCTCGGGGCCGGGCTGCGATCGCCGCGAATCGATTTCGACCTCGGCGCGAGGTTCGATCTCGAACTCTACCTCTGGGAGGAGGACGGCGGACTGAACGGCGTGCTCTTCTCGGACCACGACCTGTTCGAGGCCGAGACGCTGGCACGTCTGCGCCGCCAGTTCCTGGTCTTCCTTGCGCATATTGCCGCATCTGCCGATCGACCGCTGCACCTGGCGCCGCTCATGACGGCCGCCGAGCGCCATCAGGTGGTGACACTGTGGAACGACACGCATCACGAGCTGCCGCAGCGGCGCATCGAAGCCCTGTTCGAGGCCGTCGCGCATCGAATGCCTGATGCCACGGCCATCGTCGACGCCGACGGCACGACGACCTATGCCGAGCTGGACGGTCTTGCGGAGCGGATCGCCGGCCATCTCGACGCTTCCGGTGTGACGGAGGGAAGCGTCGTGGCACTGCTCGCCGATCGCTCCCGGTCGACCGTTGCGGCGCTGCTCGCCGTCCTGAAGGTCGGTGCGGCCTACCTGATGCTCGATCCCCGCCAACCGCGAGAACGCTTGCTGGCGATGGTCGAAGAAACGAAGCCGGCGGCCCTTCTGACCTTCGACAGGGTGCACCCCGACTTCGACATTCCCGCTCTGGACATCCGTACGCTCATTGCGAGTTCACCGCGCGGGGGCAGACGGACTTCATCGTCCCGTGCGGACGGCCTTGCCTACATCAACTATACGTCCGGCTCGACCGGACGGCCGAAGGGCATCCTGATCCCGCACCGGGCAGTGGTGCGCCTCGCCCACGAGCAGAACTATCTGGCCGTGCGGCCTGGCGATCGTATTGCGCACCTCTCGAGCCTCGCGTTCGATGCCGCCACTTTCGAGCTTTGGGGGCCCCTGCTGAACGGCGCCGCCATCGTCATCGTTCCGCACGAGACGGCCCTCGAACCCGCGCGCCTGATAGCGCTTTTGCGAGACCAGGCCGTGACGTCCCTTTTCATGACGGTGGCGCTCTTCAACCAGGTGATCGACACCGATCCGGCGGCCTTCTCGACGCTCGATACGGTCATGTTCGGCGGCGAGGCCTGCGATCCGAGGCGCGTATCCCGGGTTCTGGCGCAGCCGCCGCGGCGCTTGCTCAACGTGTACGGCCCGACCGAAAGCACGACCTTCGCAAGCTACTGGGAGGCGAGGCATCCTTGCGAAACCGTGCCGATCGGATATCCGATCGCCAATACCGAGCTCTATGTCCTCGACAAGGCGGGACAGCCTGTCCCGCCGGGCAGCGCAGGCGAGTTGTTCATCGGCGGCGAAGGTCTCGCCTGGGGGTACCTCGCCAATCCGGCGCTGACGGCGGAACGGTTCATTCCCGATTCGGTGTCCGGCCGGCCGGGCCGGCGCCTGTATCGCACCGGGGACAGGGTCCGGCTCCTGGCCAATGGCGCGGTCGACTTCCTTGGCCGGTTCGATCGGCAGGTGAAGATCCGGGGCTTCCGTATCGAGCCTGGCGATGTCGAAGCGGCTCTTCTCACATTGCCGCATGTGCGCGAGACAGCCGTCATCGTCCGCGAGGGCGCGTCCAGAGACCGACGCCTGGTGGCCTTTGTGGGCGTCGGGGATAGCCTGACGACCGCCGACGAGCTGCGCATCGGTTTGCGCGGCCGACTGCCGGATTACATGCATCCGGCCGAGATTGGCGTGCTGAATTCCCTGCCGATCAATGCGTCCGGCAAAATCGATCGGGATGCGCTGTCGTCGCTCACCATCGCCGAGACGAAGACCGCAAGCCGGCGTGCCGGCGACCAGGTCGAGGCCGAGGTGGCGCAGATCGTCGCCGATGTGCTCGACCGCGATACCG
>DATEID010000341.1:0-8668 GCA_035279245.1 Reyranella sp. | reverse complement strand
GCCGGCTCGTGGCTGCGCTGGTTGAACGCGTGATAGAAGGGAAGCTGCTTCATCTGCTCGTAGGCGACCGTCGCCAGGCGCTCGTTGCTGAAGCCCAGCGCCGCCGACCAGAGGCCAGCCATGCCCTCGATATATTCCTTGCCATCGTCGTCCATGACGTAGACGCCGCGACCGCGCACGATGGTCAGCGGGCCGGACGCCTCGTGCTTCTTGAAGTTCGTATAGGGGTGAAGGTGATGCGCGATATCGCGGGCGGCATTGGAATTGCCGCGGAAGCTGCGGGAGACGTCGTTCATGGCTGCACCTGCAAGGAAACCCAGGAAAGGCACGATAGGAGGGCGTTTGGGGCCTGTCCAATAGATGTCTATTGGACCCTGCCGTGAAAATTTTTGTGGAATTGACGCGCCCACATCGCCAGTGCAGTTTGCCGGCCAGCTATGCGCCGATGCATGGCCGAAGCGGGGACCCGGGGCTGGAAAGAAGCGGCGGCGCATTGGAGGGGAGTTCAAGGATGAAGTTCAGTTTGCGGCATTCCATGGCGTTGACGGCCGCCGTCTTCGCCGCTTTTGCGCTCGTGTCGCCGGTGCAGGCCAAGACTTTCCGTTGGGCCAATTCGGGCGATGTGAGCTCGATGGACCCGTATGCGCGCCAGGAGACGTTCCTCCTGACTTTCACCGCCAACATCTACGAAGGCCTGACGCGCCGCGACAAGGACTTGAAGCTGGAGCCGGCCCTTGCAGTGAAGTGGGGCCAGACCGATCCGACCCACTGGTACTTTGACTTGCGGCCCAATGTGAAGTTCAGCGACGGCACGCCGTTCACGGCCGACGATGTCGTCTTCTCGATCAACCGGGCGAACGGACCGGGATCGAACATGAACGGCAACTTTTCGACGCTGAAGTCGATCAAGAAGGTCAATGACCTGCGCGTGGAGATCGAGACGAGCGTCCCCGACCCCCTGCTGGCCGACAAATGGTCGTCGATCGGCATCATGTCCAAGGCGTGGTGCGAGAAGAACAACGCCGTCCACGCCGCCGACATGATCAAGAACGAGGAGAACTACGCCACCCGCAATGCCATGGGCACAGGACCTTTCATGCTCAAGGAGCGCCGGGCGGGCGAGAAGACGATCCTGGTCGCCAATCCCAATTGGTGGGACAAGCCGGTGCATAACCTGACAGAGGTGATCTTCACCCCGGTTCCCAACGCCGCGACCCGCATCGCGGCGCTGAAGGCGGGTGACATCGACATGACCTACGAGGTGCCGCCGGCCGATACCGAAAACCTCAAGCGCGACCCCAACATCAAGGTCATGCAGGGTCCCGAGACGCGTGTCGTCTATCTCGGCTTCGACGAGGAGCGCGACGAGCTGGTCGAGTCCAATATCAAGGGCAGGAATCCGTTCAAGGACAAGCGCGTCCGCGAGGCCATGTACCGTTCGATCGACATCGAGGCGATCAAGCGGACGGTGATGCGCGGACAGTCCTTTCCGACCGCGCTCATGGTTGCCCGCGGCATCAATGGCTATACCGCCGATCTCGACAAGCGGCCGTCTCTCCTGAAGCCGGAGGAGGCCAAGAAGATGCTGGCAGACGCCGGCTATCCTGACGGTTTCGAGGTCGGCATGGACTGCCCCACCGACCGCTATGTCAATGACGAGAAGATCTGTCAGGCAGTCGTGTCGATGCTGGCCAAGATCGGCGTGAAGGTGAATCTGCGGGCCCAGACCCGCAACCTCTACTTCGCCAAGATCCTGCGCAGCACCAGCGACGGCAAGCCCAACAAGACCAGCTTCTTCATGCTGGGGTGGTCACCGGGTACGACTTACGACGTGCACAACGTCTTCGAGCAGCTCATCCAGACGCCGGATATCAAGCGCAAGAAGGGCCTCTACAATGTCGGTGGCTATTCGAACAAGAAGTTCGACGAGCTGGCCGACAAGATCGAGGTCGAGACCGACAAGGCCAAGCGCGACGCCATGATCCACGAGGCCACCAAGATCTACGTCGACGACTATGCGTATATCCCGCTGCACCAGCAGGCGCTGGTCTGGGCGATGCGCAAGAACGTCGACCTGGTGCAGCCGGCCGACAATACCTTTCCGCTGCGTTTTGTGAACATCAAGTAGCGATTGATCTTCCTCTCCACGAAGTGGGGAGGTGGCCGCGGGCCGGAGGGCGTAGGCAACTGGTGTTGACCTCTGATCTCTCCGCCCCTCCGGGGCACCTCCCAGATGGCGGGGGAGGAAAAGGCTCATGACTGCCGACAGATGCTTGCCTTTATCCTCAGACGTCTGATGCAATCCATCGCCGTGCTGCTGGCCGTCGGCATGGTGTCTTTCTTTCTCTTCCGTTATGTCGGCGATCCGATCAATGCCATGGTCGGGCAGGATACACCGGCGGTCGAACGCGAGGCCCTGCGCCAGAAGCTCGGGCTGAACGATCCTGCACCCGTCCAGTTCGTGCGCTTCATCGCCAATGCCGCGCACGGCGAGTTCGGCCTGAGCTACCGCACCTCCGAGCCGGTGAACCGCATGATTCTGGAACGCCTGCCGGCGACGCTCGAGCTTTCATTTTGCGCGGCGCTGTTCGCCCTTTTGGTGGGCGTCCCGATGGGTGTCTACACCGGCCTTTATCCGCGTCATTGGAGCAGCCGGTTGCTGCAGGCAATCTCCCTGATCGGGATCTCGCTGCCGACGTTCCTGATCGGCATCCTCCTGATCTTGTTCTTTTCGGTCATCCTGCGCTGGCTGCCGTCGTTCGGCCGCGGCGAGACTGTGGCCATCGGCTGGTGGACGACCAACTTCCTGCGCTGGAAGGGACTCGAAGCGCTGATCCTGCCCTCGATCACGCTCGGCCTGTTCCAGCTCACGCTGCTCATGCGGCTGGTGCGGTCGGAGATGCTCGAGGTGATGCGGACCGATTACATAAAGTTCGCCCGCGCGAGGGGCCTCACCAACCGCGCCATCAACTTCGGCCATGCGCTGAAGAACACGCTGGTGCCGGTGATCACGGTCACCGGCCTGCAACTCGGCTCCCTGATTGCTTTCGCCTTGGTGACTGAAACGGTGTTCGCCTGGCCAGGCGTGGGGCAGCTCTTCATCCAATCGGTTCAGTTCTCCGACATCCCGGTGATGGCGGCGTATCTGATGCTGATCGGGCTTTTCTTCGTGATCATCAACCTGGCGGTGGACCTGCTCTATTTTGTTGTCGATCCGAGGTTGCGCGGCCAGATGGGCACGCGGGCGGGCGCGCACTGACATGGCGACCCGCACCGCCTTTGGCCAGTGGTTCCATCAGGCCGCCGACAGCGACATCTGGTGGAGCTTCAAGTCGTCGGCGACGACCGTCATCGCCGCGGTTGTCACGCTCCTCATCATCGCGATGGCATTCCTCGCGCCGGTGATCGCGCCGCACACGCCGTTCGACCCCGGCACGCTGAGCCTCAGCGACGGGCTCAAGCCGCCGGTGCTGATCTCGCCGGACGGCGACTGGAGCTTCCCGCTCGGCACTGACGACCAGGGCAGGGACGTGCTGTCGTCGATCATGTACGGCACACGGCTGTCGCTGATCGTGGGCTTTGCGTCTGTTGCCGTCGCGATGATCCTCGGCATCGCGCTCGGCCTCGTGAGCGGCTACTTCGGCGGCACGATCGATGCGCTAATCATGCGCATCGCCGATGTGCAGCTCACCTTTCCGGCGATTCTGGTGGCGCTGCTGATCGATGGCATGGTCCGCGGCCTGATCTCCTCCCAGCGCCATGACGAGATCGCCACCTTCGTCATCATTGGCGCGATCGGCCTTTCCTTCTGGGTGCAATACGCAAGGACCGTGCGGGGCTCCGTGCTGGTCGAGAAGAACAAGGAATATGTCCAGGCGGCGCGCGTGATCGGCCTGTCGCCGGTGGTGATCATGGTGCGGCACGTCCTGCCAAACGTCACTGGACCGGTGCTGGTGATCGCCACCATCAATCTGGGGCTGGCCATCATCACCGAAGCGACGCTGTCCTTTCTGGGCGTCGGCCTGCCTTCGACCCAGCCCTCGCTGGGCACGCTGATCCGGCTCGGCAACGAGCTGCTGCAGTCCGGCGAATGGTGGATCACCGTGTTCCCCGGCATCACCCTCGCGGTGCTGGTCCTGGCGGTAAACCTGTTGGGCGACTGGCTGCGCGACGCACTCAATCCGAAGCTGCGTTGACGATGGTCTCTGATCGATCCGCTTCGAACAAGGCGCCGCTTCTGGAAGTGAAGCGCCTGCGCGTCGAGTTCCCGACGCGGCGCGGCACGTTGCTCGCGGTCGACGATGTGTCCTTCGAGATCGCGGCCGGAGAGGTGCTGGGCGTGGTAGGCGAGTCCGGTGCCGGCAAGTCGCTGACAGGCAATGCCATCATCGGCCTGCTCGAGCCGCCGGGGCGCGTGGCCGGTGGCGAGATCCGGCTCGAGGGACGGCGCATCGACAACCTGCCCTACGAGGAAATGCGCAAGGTGCGCGGAGCACAGATCGGCGCCATTTTCCAGGATCCGCTGACCAGCCTCAATCCGCTCTATTCGGTCGGCCGGCAGCTCGTGGAGACGATCCAGACGCATCTCCACCTGTCGGCTGGGCAGGCCCGCACGCGGGCGATCGATCTCCTGAAGGAAGTGGGCATTCCGGGAGCCGAGCAGCGCATCGATCACTATCCGCATCAGTTTTCGGGCGGCATGCGCCAGCGTGTCGTGATCGCGCTCGCTCTTTGCGCCGGTCCGAAGCTGATCGTCGCCGATGAGCCCACGACCGCGCTCGACGTATCCATCCAGGCTCAGGTGATCGCGCTCCTCAAGCGTCTGTGCCGCGAACACCGCACGGCTGTGATGCTGGTCACGCACGACATGGGCGTGATCGCCGAGACGGCCGATCGGGTGGCGGTGATGTATGCCGGCCGCATCGCCGAGATTGGCCCGGTGCGCGAGGTGATCAAGCACGCCAGTCATCCCTATACCGAAGGCCTGATGGGTTCGATTCCCAGCCTCGGTCATCGGACCGAGCGGCTCACCCAGATAGACGGCAGCATGCCACGCCTCACCGAGATCCCGGACGGCTGCGCCTTCAATCCGCGCTGCCACCGGCGGGGGCGACGTTGCCTGGTCGAACGGCCCGACTTGATGCCGGCCGGCCGCGGCAGCGCCGCATGCTGGCTGCACGACGCGAAAGGCGTTGGCGACGCCACCACGGGAGAGCCGGCCGATGCCTGACGGCGGCGCCAAGTCCTTTGTCCGCATCGAGGGGCTGAAGCGGCATTTCGATGTCTCGCCACCATGGCTCGTCCGGCTGCTGGAGGGTCGCGGCCGCCAAATCGTCCAGGCGGTCGACGGCATCGACATCGACATTGCCAAAGGCGAGACCTTCTCGCTGGTCGGCGAATCGGGCTGCGGAAAATCGACCGTGGCGCGTCTGGTGGTCGGTCTCTACGCCCCGTCGGCGGGTCGAATTGCGTTCGACGGCGACGACGTCACGCGGCGGCGCGGTCGAGCCCAGACCGTGGCGTTGCGCCGGCGGCTGCAGATGATCTTCCAGGATCCCTATGCCAGCCTCAACCCGCGTTGGCGCGTGTTCGACATCATCGCCGAGCCGATTCGCGCCTTCAAGCTCGCGATCGGCAAGGACGATCTCGAGAAACAGGTCGGCGACCTCCTGCGCCAGGTACGGCTTACGCCAGCCGATGGTCGCAAATATCCGCACGAATTCTCCGGCGGTCAGCGTCAGCGAATCTCCATTGCGCGCGCGCTGGCCAGCCGCCCGGAGTTTCTGGTGTGCGACGAGCCGACATCGGCGCTCGATGTCTCGGTGCAGGCGCAGATCCTGAACCTGATGATGGATCTGCAACGGCGCTTCGGTCTGACTTACCTCTTCATTTCGCACAATCTGGCCGTCGTCTATCACATCTCCACGCGCGTCGGCGTGATGTATCTCGGCCGCCTGGTCGAGCAGGCGCCGACCGATACGCTGTTCAAGCGTCCGAAGCATCCCTATACGCGCATGCTGCTCGACACCATTCCCGACCTCGAGATGAGCGGGCGGCAGCGCGTGCCCGTCGCTGGCGAAGTGCCGAGCCCGATCGATCCGCCGCCTGGCTGCAGCTTCCATCCGCGCTGTCCCTTCGCCAACGATCGCTGCAAGCGCGAACGCCCGAGGTTGCTGCCGGCGGAGGGTGGCGCGGTTGCCTGCCATGCGATCGAGGAAAGGCGACTCGCCGTCGAAGACCGGAGCTACGCGAAGGCGCGCTAGTCGCGGCAATTGGCTGCAGGGTGCGCGATGTGCGGCGCCGCATGCTCGCGACGCTTGACCCGTTGTCGCGGTCGCTTACGATCCGCACCTATATTTTTTGGAGAATTCCATGCCGGTTATCAACCGCATTGCCTCATTTCACAAGGACATGACGGCGTGGCGGCACGACATCCATCGTCACCCCGAAACGGCCTTCGAGGAAGTGCGGACAGCGGATATCGTCGCGGACAAGCTGAAATCGTTCGGTCTCGAGGTGCATCGTGGCCTCGCCAAGACCGGTGTCGTCGGCGTGCTTCGCTCCGGTGCTTCCGGACGGGCGATCGGCCTGCGGGCGGACATGGACGCGCTTGACGTCCACGAGACGAACGAGTTCGGCCACAAGTCGACCATCCCGGGCAAGATGCACGCCTGCGGTCATGACGGCCACACCGTGATGCTGCTGGGAGCCGCCAAGTACCTGGCCGAGACCCGGAATTTCGATGGCACCGTCTATTTCATCTTCCAGCCGGCCGAGGAGAACGAGGGTGGCGGACGTGTCATGGTCGAGGAGGGGCTGTTCGAGAAGTTTCCCTGCGAAGGCGTTTACGGCATGCACAATATCCCGGGCATTCCGGTCGGCCGCTTTGCCGTCAGGCCCGGTCCGATGATGGCTGCTTACGATATCTTCGAGATCGTCGTGAAGGGTGTCGGCGCCCATGGGGCAATGCCTCATCACGGCATCGATCCCGTGGTGGTCGGCGCTCATATCGTGACGGCGCTGCAATCGATCGTGGCGCGCAACGTCGACCCGATGGACACCGCCGTCGTTTCCACCACGCAGATCCATTCGGGCGACACCTGGAACGTCATCCCGCAGGAATGCGTGCTGCGTGGCACCGTCCGCACCTTCAAGAAGCCGGTGCAGGATCTGATCGAGAGGCAGATCGAGAAGATCGCACGCAATGTTGCCGCAGGCTTCGGCGCGGAGGTCACGAAGTGGCGCTACGAGCGCCGTTACCCCGCCACGGTGAACAGCCCGCAGGAGACCGAATTTGCCGCGCATGCAGCGGCGGCCTTGGTCGGGATCGACAACGTGAACCGCAACCCGACGCCGGCGATGGGCAGCGAGGATTTCGCCTGGATGCTGCTGAAGAAGCCCGGTTGCTACATCTGGATCGGCAACGGCGACGGCGAAGGAAGCTGCATGGTCCACAATCCCGGCTACGACTTCAACGACGAGATCCTGCCGCTTGGCGCCTCCTACTGGGCGACCCTCGTCGAGCAGCAGCTCGCGCGTCGCGCCGTGCCACAGGCCGCCGAATAGGATTCGCCTTCGACAAGTTCAGTGTAGCCGTGTCAGCTCATCCTTACGCCGGCGGCCGGATCGGTCTTGCGACCATCCATGCCAAGGAGCGCGCCATCGCTCCTCCGTTCCGTCGCGTGATCGACGCCAAGGTCGTCGTAGCGCCCGATCTCGACACGGACAAGCTCGGCACGTTTTCAGGGGAGGTGCCGCGACCCGACGCGCTGGTCGAGACTTCGCTTCTTAAAGCCGAGCTTGTCTTTCGCACCATGGACGTCGATTGCGCGATCGCCAGCGAAGGAAGCTACGGTCCGATCGGCGGCCGCCTGCCGCTCAACGCGGGCGGCCTGGAGATCATGGCCTTCGTCGACCGCAAGCGCGGCATTCGCATGGTCGAAACCCTGACGACGCACCGCACGAATTGGCGCCTGATGACGTTCGAAGCCGGTGATCCATCGGTTGCGCAGGCGGTGAAGTCTCTGGGCTTCCCCAAGTACGGCGTCTTCGTGATTTGCGGCGAAGTGGGCGGTCACGCGATCAAGGATTTCAAGAGCCTTGATGAGGTCGTGGCGGCGGTCGACTGCCAGGCGCAGCGTGCCGAGGACGGCAAGGCCCTGGTGGTCGCCGACATGCGGGCGCATCGCAATCCGACGCGCATGAAGGTGCTGCGGGCGCTCGCCTGGAAACTTGCCCGGCGTTTGACGATCCTCTGCCCGAAATGTGGGACGCCGGGCTTTGGTCACGTGCTGTCGCCTCGCGGCCTGCCATGCGAGGCTTGCGGAGAGCCCACGCACTGGATCGATTTCGAGATCGACGGCTGCTCCAGCTGCCGTCATGCCGTGGCCCGGCCGCGTAAGGACGGGCGCCGGACGGCGCCCAAGCTTTACTGCAAGGCTTGTCACGGCTGATCGGCGAGAAGTCCTGCCGCCAGGGAGAAGAGGGATGAATGCCTTCGAAGTGACGCAGCCCCTGCCCAAGGCTGCCTTCGGTGCGACTGTCCGGCTGGAAAGGCCGCTTGATGCCGAGTTGCCCGATGCCTTGCCGCGGATCCTGGCGAATGCCGGCGGCCTGCTGCACATTCCCGACGTGAAGGAGATCGGCCGCGATCCGTCCTTGCTGGTGC
>DATEID010000340.1:0-5493 GCA_035279245.1 Reyranella sp. | reverse complement strand
GTCATGACACCGCACTTCGGCGGCGGCACGGAGCACGCCCAGAAGCGCATGACGGCGCTGGTGCTGGCCAACCTCGATGCCCATTTCACCGGCAAGCGCGTGGTCTCGCCAGTGCCGGAGCTACGCGATATGGCGGGCTAGGATCCGGAATCACAAGTCCAGGTGAGGCAGTCGCTTCTGCCGTCCTGAGCGACGCGAAGGACCTCACGCCAGTTCCACAGAACGCCGCCGGAGCCTTCGCTGCGCCCAGGATGACAGAGGTGACGTCGGGTTTGTAAGTCATGACATTAGGTCGGCGGATCGACTCCGATGGCCACCGGCTTGCCGCCGTGGCGTGGCGGCGTGTCGAACCAGACGTCGTAGTAGGCCCTGAGCGCGGAGGGATAGCGCCGCAGTGTGGTGAGGATGCTGTAGGGCCGGTCGACGTCGCGGGCCGTCAAACCCCAGGCTTCCATCCCCTCTTGCCGCGCGAGGAAGATTGCCCGCGCGAGATGGAATGGTTGCGAGACGACGATCAGCCGTTTCTGACCGAACACGTCCGACGCCCGCAGCATCGAGTCGCGCGTTCGCACGCCGGCGAAATCGCGATAGATTCGCTCCGCCGGCACGCCCCGCGCCACCAGGCCGGCGCGCATGGCGCTGGGCTCGTCATAGTCCGGAGGCCGGCGGTCGCCGCTCACCAGCAGATAGCGGATCTTCCCTTCTCGCCACAACGCGGCAGCGGCATCGAGCCGATATTCGAAGTAGCGATTGGGTCCGCCTTCGGGGCCGATGGGGGCCGCGCCCAGCACCAGAGCGACTTCCGTTGCCGGCAGCCGGCTCGCATCGCTCGTCATGAATGGCGCGGCAAGCGTTTCGAGCCGCCGCTGAGCGGTCCAAGCCAACAACGCCAGAGCGATCGCGCCAAACGCACCGACAATGGTGATGCAGATGGCAAGCCGCATCAGGTCATGCCCTCGCGCGGGCACGGCATGATCATGATGCCCAGGGGACGCGGCTAGCGGCAGGAACGACGCCGTCCTCGCGGTCGAGTTGGGCGAGGATGTCCCCGAAGTCGGTCGAGCAGACGAAGCCCAGCCGGCGCATCGCCCGCGTCGAATCGTAGACACGATCGATGTAGTCGAACATCGTCCAGCCGCGGCGCGCGTAAATCTCGCGATATCGCGGAAAATAGCGATGCACGACGAGCGGCGCATACTCCATGAGCTGTCCGCAGTCGTCGGGGCTGAACGGCGTCAGCGCCGAGATGATGAAGGTGTCGAAACCGATCTGCGGTGCGCGATCGAGTGCCACGATATGGGCGCGTGCCGCATCCTCGACCGTGAGCCGTCGGAACAGGAACTCGTTGGCCTTGATGTTGGCGTCGGACTGGATGATCTCGTGCGCCATGTCGTCCTCCTCGGGGAAGAAGCGCGACGTGCGCAGGATGATCACCGGAAGGTTCGAGCTGTCGTGCACCATACGGCAGAGGTGCTCGGCCGCGAGCTTGCTGACGCCGTAAATGTTGCGCGGCTCGAGCGGCGCCATCTCCTCGTCGATCCAGAAGGCGCGATGAATGCCGCGCTTGTGCGCATCTCGGATCTGCCGCGAGATCATCAGCGACGTGGTCGAGGTGAAGACGAAGCGATCGACCGTCGAGCCCGGCGCCGTCGCCTCTTCCAGGAGATTCAACGTGCCCTGCACGTTGATCGACAGGAACTGCGAGGTATCGTGGGTCGCGATATGCGGTTTATGCAGCGCGCCGGCATGGACAATGGCCTGAATGGCGTTGTCACGGATCGCCATCCGCACGGTCGCTTGATCCGCAACCGAGCCGACCATGTCGGTGTGCGGGCCGGGTACCGGATCGAGGCCGATCACCTGGTGCCCGCCGCGCTTCAGCCGCGGCACCAGATGCTGGCCGAGCCAGCCCGACGATCCCGTCACCAGGATGTTCATGGCAGCCCCGCCTCCGCCAGCGCCTCCTGCTGCCTGACGGCCAGCTTCTCGAGATCGAAGCCCTCGATCAGGCTCTCGAACAACCGGTGCCAGTTGATCGAGGCGCGGAGATGGATGAAGACCGCGCCGAGCCCGATCGCCGCGCGATCCATGAACACGAACTCGCGCGGGGGCCGCACGCCGCCCATGCGGCGAAGCTCGCCGAACACGTTCTGCGCCATGTCGCGGCCGAAGCCTTCGGCCACTCCCTCGGTGAGCCGGCGCGGTCGGTCGTCCATCAGCGGGCCGTATAGGAACGCCGCCCAGCGATTGAGCACCGCGATCATGTCGCGCGAAAGTCCTCCGAAACCCCAGTCCTCGTAGGCTGCGGCGGTCCGATCGTCGTCGTCCGTCATCAAGGCGCGATAAAGCTCGATCGAGCCCTGGACAAAACGCGGCGGAAAGACGCGCACGCAGCCGAAATCCATCAGGTTGACCGAGGCATCTTCCCGGACCGTGTAGTTACCGAGATGCGGATCGCCGTGGATCACGCCGTAAGAGTAGAACGGGACGTACCAGGCCCGGAACATGTTGACCGCGAGCGCATCGCGCTCCTCCTGGGAGCGCTTCTTCCAGTCGAGCAGCGGCTCGCCGGAGAGCCAGCTCATGGTGATCAGCCGGTCGGTCGAATAGTCGCCGACAACCTCCGGCACATGCACCCTGGGCTCCTCGCGCAGCATGTGGCGGTAGAGATCGATGTGCCTCGCCTCGCGGCGATAGTCGAGCTCCTCGCGCAGGCGGTTGGTGATCTCGGCATGGATCTCGTCGGTGCGAATCGCCGGGTCGAAGCGCTGGCCGATCGCGAACACGAGCTTGAGCTGGTTGAGATCGGCCTCGAGCGCGGACGCCATGTCGGGATATTGCAGTTTCACCGCGACGTCCCGGCCGTCCGGCAGGACGGCGTGGTGTACCTGGCCGAGCGACGCCGCGAACGAGGCTTCCTTGTCGAAGCGCGAAAACTTCGCCTGCCAGTCCGGCCCCAGTTCGGTCGCCATCCGCCGCCGCACGAAGGCCCAGCCCATGGCCGGGGCATTGGACTGGAGCTGCGCCAGCTCGCGCGCATATTCCGGCGGCAGGGCATCGGGAATGGTGGCGAGAAGCTGGGCCGCCTTCATCAATGGGCCCTTCAGGCCCCCCAGCGCGCTCCTGAGCTCGGCGGCATGGCGGTCGCGGTCGAGGGACAGGCCGAGATAGCGCTCGCCGGCCAGCCGCGCCGCCAAGCCGCCGACCGATGTGCCCACACGGGCATAGCGGCCGAGCCGGCCTCCGAGGCTGTCGCCTTCGTCCGCCATCGCTAGAGCTTTTCGAGCTCGTCGACGAAGCCCGAGATCACGCCCAGGCCCTTGTCCCAGAAGGCGGGATCGGAAGCATCGAGACCGAAAGGCGCCAGCAGCTCCTTGTGCCGCTTCACGCCACCCGCCTTCAGCATGTCGAGATATTTCTCCTCGAAGCCGGCTTGCCCCGACTGATAGGCAGCATAGAGCGAGTTCACCAGGCAATCGCCGAAGGCATAGGCATAGACATAGAACGGCGAATGGATGAAGTGGCCGATATAGGACCAGTAGTACTTGTACTCGTCGTCGAAGGTGAAGGCCGGTCCCAGGCTCTCGCGCTGCACCGCGAGCCAGATCTCGCCGATCGCGTCGGGCGTCAACTCGCCCTTGCGGCGCTCCAAGTGCAGGCGCGATTCGAAATCGTAGAAGGCGATCTGGCGCACCACGGTGTTCAGCATGTCCTCGACCTTGCCGGCGAGCATCGCCTTGCGCGCGCTCTTGTCGGGCGCACTCTTCAAGAGCGACTGGAAGGTCAGCATCTCGCCGAACACCGAGGCGGTCTCGGCGAGGGTGAGCGGCGTATCGGCCATCAACGCTCCCTGGCGCGCCGCCAGGACCTGGTGCACGCCGTGGCCCAGCTCGTGTGCGAGCGTCATGACGTCCCGCACCTTGCCCTGGTAGTTCAGCAACAGGTACGGGTGCGCCGACGGCACGGTCGGATGGGCGAAGGCGCCGGGAGACTTGCCCGGCCGCGCCGGGGCGTCGATCCAGCCGGTGCCGAAGAACTTGCGGCCGACCGACGCGAGTTCCGGCGAGAAGGCGTTGTAGGCGTCGAGCACGATCTTCTCGGCCTCGTTCCAGGCGATCGTGCGGTCGTCGTGCTCTGGCAGGGGCGCGTTGCGGTCCCAGTAGGGCATCGTCTCGACGCCGAACCATTTGGCCTTGAGCCCGTAATAGCGGTGCGCGAGACGGGGATAAGCCGCCTTCACGGCCGAGGCCAGTGCATCGACCACCTTGTCCTCGACCACGTTGGCGAGGTTCATTGCAGACTGCGGGCGCGGATACTTGCGCCAGCGATCCTCGATCTCCTTGTCCTTGGCGAGCGTATTGGTGACGAGCGAAAAGACCGCAATATTGTCGCCCTGCACCTTGCCGAACGACTTGGCCGCCTCGCGGCGCACGTCCGCGTCCTTGCTCGAAAGCTTGTCGAGGATCTGCGGCTCGCTCAGCATCTCGCCGCGGAACGGATAGCGCAGCCGCGCGATGGTCTCGTCGAACAGACGCGACCACGCCGCGCGGCCGACGACGTGCTTTTCGTGCAGCGCCTTCTCCATCTCGTCGGAGAGCTGGTGCTGGCGGAAGACGCGCAGGTCGCGCAGCCATGGCGCGTACCGGGCGAGCGCTGGATCCTTCTGCTTCTCGGCGAGATCGGCATCGTCGAGCTTGTTGATCTCCAGACGAAAGAACACGAGCTTGGTGCCGATATCGGTCAATCGCTCGGATACATCCTGGGCGAACCGACCGCGCTCGGGATCGGCCTGATCCTGCGCGTAGTACAGCGACGCATAGGAGCCGATGCGGCCAATCCGGTCCTGCAGCGCCTCGTATCGGGCAACGGCTGCGCCGAGCGCCTTGCCGTCCATCACCGCGATTCGACCCTCATACGCCTTGGCGAACGCCTCCGCCTCCTCGGCCGCCAGTTTCAGGTCGGCCTGCAAATCCGACCCGGCCGGACTGGAGTAGAGGTCGGAGAGCTTCCATGTCGGCAGGTCGCCCAGCACAGCATTCATCGTTACCAACTCCTTGCTCGTACCGGCATATGGGGCGTCGGAAGGCGCGAGGCCAGAGCGCACCTGATCGCAGCGACCCGGTCCGGCACGCTTCCCGGCATGATTGGAATCAGGTCGAAGCCGTATGCCCGGTAGGTTCGTTCATGCACCGTCTCGAAACGCCGCGCCTCCTCGAGGCTGATCCGGCGCGCCTCGGTCGGCGTGATGAAGTCGGAAGATTGCACGAAGAAGACCTGTCGCTCGTAGGTTCGTTCCCTTTCGAGGCGTCGAAGCTCATCCGACAAGGCGTCGGAGAGCGGGTGGCCGAGGAACTCGGCCAGCGCCACGGTGCAGATCGGCGATCGGTCGTGGAATTGTACGTCCCCGGGCAAGCGCTCGGCTCGAACGACGCGCGCTCGCTGCAAATTCACGACCTTGTCGATGAATTGCGGGTCGAGCCAGGGTTCGGCCAC
>DATEID010000339.1:0-18850 GCA_035279245.1 Reyranella sp. | reverse complement strand
CCGCCCAGCAGCACCGGCACGTAGTCGAACGTCACGCCCTGGCGTTTCTCGATCGCGGGAATGACGAGGTGGCTGAGATAGGCGTTGGGGCTGCCGAAATCGAACAGGAATTCAACCTTGGGCATGAGTCACCATTTCTCGGCAAAGGGGCGGATTTCGAGCTCGGAGCTCCAGGCATCGCGCGGCTGGCTGTAGAGCATCCAGTAGGCGTCGGCCACGGCCTCGGGGCGCATCAGCCGGTCGGGCGGCAGGTTCGCCACCGCTTCTGCGCCCTCGCGCTCCTTGAGGCGCTCGCGCACCCAGGCGGTGTCGACGCCGGAGTCGATCACGAGATGGGCGACGTGGATGTTCTTCGGCCCGAGCTCACGGGCCGCCGCCTGCGCGACCGCGCGCAGGCCTGCCTTGGCCGAGGCGAAGGCCGCGTAGCCGAGGCCGCCGCGCAGGCTCGCTGTCGCGCCGGTGAAGAAGATGTTGCCCTTGCCGTGGGGCAGCATCAGGCGGGCGGCTTCCCGGCCGGCCAGGAAACCCGAATAGCAGGCCATCTCCCACACCTTGCGGAACACGCGCTCGGTCGTGTCGAGAAGCGGGAAATTCACGTTGGCGCCGACGTTGAAGATGCAGATCTCGAGCGGCGCCGTCCGGTTGGCCTCCTGCAGGAAGGAGGTGATGTCCTCTTCCTTGCGGGCATCGAGGCCGCGGGCCGAGACCTTGCCGCCGGCCTTCTCGATATCGGCGACCAGCGGCGCAAGCTTGTCGCCGTTGCGTCGGCCGGCAAAGACCGTGAAGCCTTCGGCCGCGAACTTCCGGGCGATCGCCGCGCCGATGAAGTCGCCCGCGCCGATGACGGCGGCTGTCGCGTGTCTGGGTGCCATCGCTCCTCCTGCGGGAGGACAGTCAGTTTATTTTTCAAACTTGTCAATTCGCCCAGCATACGGACTTCTAACAACACCATTACTTTTCGACGCTGAAAGGGTGTCGTTTCAATACGGAGGTCGCCGCTCCCGCCAGTTGCCGGTCAGCCCTTGCGGGGCAGCGTCGCCTTGGTCCGGCGCCTCGCGTTCGGCTACCGCTCCCTACTTCGGATTCAGGGACTGCCAGATCTCGGCGTCGCGTCCGTACACATCCGCGCGAAACTGCAACCTGCCATCGACGTCCGCGAACGCCGTCTCGTACACCACGAACACCGGCACGGGCTCGGGCAGAGCGCTTCGGGTGGTGCTGCCGGTCGCAATCGCTTGATCGACTGCATCGACCGGTTGCTGCATCAGCAGGGCGGCCAACTTCCGTGGATTCTCCACCCTGATGCATCCGTGACTGACGCGGCGGTCGACGCGGCTGAACAGATTTTTGGACGGGGTATCGTGCAAGTAAACGTCGAACCGGTTCCTCATTTCGAACATCAATTGTCCGAGCCCCGAGTTGGCTCCCGCCAGTTGCTGCAGCACGCCGTCGGGCAGCACGACCATGTTGTGCCGCGCCAGGTAGTTCGGGTCGTCCCGGACCTTCGGCAAGATCTCGTCGGCGGCAATGTCCGGCGGGATATTCCACGGCGGATTGAACAAAACTCCGTCGATCGAGGCCTGGAACTCCGGGCTCTGATTGCGCTCCTCGTCCTGGCCGACGATCACCCGCGTTGAGAAGACCGGTCGATCGTCGCGGTACAGCACCAGCCGCTCGTCGGCAACGTTGACCCAGACGCGGTCCGCCGGCAGCCGCCGCGGCAGCCAGCGTTCGCGTTCGAGGTTTACCTCGATCGCGCGCAAGCGAGGAGTCGCGGTTTTGTCCGTGCTCGGGCCTGCGCGATAATTTTGCAAAGCCTGGCGCAGCATTCGGTAGGTCTGCGTGGTCGGCGCCAGCGCATCGATCGCCGCCGCGGGATCGGGGCTGTCGATAGCGGCGTCGAGCGCGGCGGCGACATCGATCGGCTCGGGTGCCAAAGCCTCGTCGTCTCTTCGGCGCTCGATCGGCATCACACCGCGCGCCAGCGCGTCGGCATAGGACAGGAAGGCATCCGACAGCAGAAGTTCCCGCTCGAGCGTCGGCAACGTCGCTGGCGACCGCAGCAGATTTGCGTGAAACCGCTCGGGGGCGAGGCCATGATCGCCGGCTCGCAAGATGGCGCCGATCAATGAATCCGCTTGCGCCTGCCGGGTCGTCCAGACCGGCGCAAAACCATGGCGTGCGTAGAAGCGTCGTAGCAGCCCGAAGTTCAGCCGTTCGCCCGCGACGATCGACTCGGGCGCGCTCTCGATCAATTCGCCGAGCCTCGTATCCGCAGATGCCGTGGCCGGAGCAGGCGGTGCCGATACCAAGGCCATCGGCTCCGGGTCCGCCCCGATGCTTGTGGGCGCGGCAGGCGAGCACGCCGTGGCGAGCACAATGGCGCCGCCTGCAACCATTGCTATGCGCGCCAGGAAGCCTCTCGTCGAGAAGCTGCAGGATGAGAAAGGTTCACCGAGTTGGCACACAGCTTCCACCGACGACCTCTGGAACAATCGTGCCTTTCGGGACGAAGCTTGCTTCAAGTGGCGACAAAAGCAAGATTTTCAATTTGGCTTCCGGTCCATCCGCTCGAAGACGCGAACATGGAAGACCGTCGCGATAAGCCGATTTTGTATCAGCGGGAACCGGAACACCCTGTCGGCGTTTCCGCCTGTGGTACTGCGCTTGAGTATCTCAACCGTGGAGGAAACGGATGTCCCACGTCGCCGAAAAAATGGCTCGCCTCAGGCAGTTGCGTACCGCCGCGCTGATCGCCGTCGTGATTCCAGCGGCGTTCGCGGCAGGGTGCTCCTCGCAGCCCTCCCCGCCGCCGCAGCAACCGGCTGCAGCTCCGGCTCCGCCACCCCCAGCGCCGCCGCCGGCGCCGGTTGTCCGCGGGTAGCTGCGGCGGGCTGAACATTCGAGGCGAGTCCTCGGCGGTCGATTTGACGACCTGACCACGATCGACAGGGGCGGTCAGCGTAGGGAGGCGTGGAGGCCGAGATCCCCTGTCGCCCGCCCTTGGCGGCGACAACGCAGACTCCTGGATAAGAGCGCCTCGATGGGCGCGGGCGCCGGCATGCGATCTGGCATGGCCCATCGATGGATTTCGCACGTGTCGGTGCCCGCCATCGGGAGTACCGTTGGTCGAGTTTTTGGGAGGAAGCGATGAGCTACGATCTCGTGATCAGGAACGGCATCGTGGTCGACGGGACGGGCGCCGAGCGCTACCGGGCCGACGTGGCGGTCGTCAACGGCAAGGTGGCCGACATTGGCAAGATCGGCGACGGAGCCAAGCGGACCATCGATGCCGACGGGCTCGTTGTCGCCCCGGGCTTCGTCGATCCCCACACCCACTATGACGCGCAGATTTGCTGGGACGGCGCGGTCACGCCGTCGTCGTGGCATGGCGTCACCAGCGTGGTGATGGGCAATTGCGGCGTCGGCATCGCGCCCTGCAAGCCGGCCGCGCGCGAGATCGCCATGCGCGACCTGGTGAGCGTCGAGGGCATCCCCTTCGACGTGCTGAACAAGGGCATCACGTGGGACTGGGAGACCTTCCCGCAGTTCATGGATGCCGCCGCCGCCCGTCGACCGTCGCTCAACCTCGCCTTCATCGCGCCGCTGACGCCGTTCCGCCATTACGTGATGGGCGAAGCGTCGATGGAGCGGGCCGCCAGCGCCGAGGAGACGGCCCGGATCGCGGCCTTGATCGCCGAGGCCGTCGATGCCGGCGCACTCGGCTTCTCCTCGACGACGCTCAACCAGCATATGGGCTTCGAGGGCAAGCCGCTGGCCTGCCGCAATGCCAGCCGCGAGGAGATGAAAGCCTATGCCAACGTCCTGAAGGCGCGCGGCAGGGGCGCGATCGAGATCGCGCTCACCCGCCAGGTCGGCGTGCTGGAGGAAGACCAGTGCGAGCTCCTGGACTTCCTGCTCGACGAAAGCGGACGGCCGGTGACCTTCATCGCGCTGTTCGACCGCGACGACATTCCCGAAGCGGTGCGCAACACGTTGCGCCTCGCCGCACCGATGATCGCCAAGGGCGCGCGGCCGCAGACCTCGCCGCTGCCGCTCACGCGCGAGATCAACATGGATAATCCCTTCTCCTTCGCTGCGTTCCCGTCGTGGAAGCGGGTGTTCGCCGACACTTCGAAGGCGGCACAGAAGGCGGTCTATGCCGATCCGGCCTTCCGCAACCAGTTCCGGGAAGATCTCAAGAACCCGACCGGCTTCAGCAACTGGGGCCGTGTCGTCGTCCATGCCGTGCGCAATCCGGCGCTCAGGCACCTCGAGGACAAGTCGATCGCGCAGATAGGCCAGGAGCAGGGCAAGGACGGCGTCGACGCCTTCCTCGACGCAGTGCTTGCCGACAACCTCGACTGCGAGCTCACCATGGCCTCGTGGAACACGCGTGAGGACCGCATGCGCGAGCTCCTGAACAACAAGGCGATCCTGATGGCGCTCGGCGACGGCGGCGCGCATGTCGACATGCTGTGCGACTCGGGCTACCCGACCTACCTGCTCGGCACCTGGGTGCGCGAGAAGGAGGCGATCACGCTGGAGGAGGGCGTACGCAAGCTCACCTCCGATCCGGCCGATCTGTTCGGCCTGAAGGATCGCGGCCGCCTTGCCAAAGGCGCGCCGGCGGATATCGCGATCTTCGATCCGGCGCGCATCGGTTCCAACAACCACGGCGAGCGCCGCTACGACCTTCCCGGCGGCGCCAAGCGCATCGTGATGCCGTCGAAGGGCGTCGAATACACGCTCGTCAACGGCGCGATGACATGGGAGCAGGGCAAGCTCACCGAGGCGAAGGCCGGCAAAGTGCTGCGAGGGTGAGCTGGATTTGCGCCGCGTCTGATGTATGACGCCGCATGCCACCTCGTGTCATCCCGAGCGTAGCGAGGGACCTTTCGGAGTGCTCACCAAGGATCCCTCGCTGCGCTCGGGATGAGACCGACCAAAAGAGCGTTGGGAACTCAAGGATGCGGCCCCCAAGGGGCGGCGTGCAGCAGCTTCACCTCCTGCGTCATCACCAGCGGGCGGAACTTCGCGGCGAAGCCTTCGGTGAAATCGGTGTTGGCGAATACCGCAGCCCAGTGCGCACGGCGGCCGGCATCGTCGTCGAACTTCCACAGGTGGACGATCTGATTGATCGTTCCCGTATCGCCCTGGAAGTATCCGACCAGGTTCTTGTCGTGACCGCCCTTTTGCAGCGCCGGAAAGCCGAACTGCTGATAGAGTTTGACCGCCTCGGCCATCTTGCCGACGTAGAGCGTGTAGGTCCTGAGCTCGTAGAGCGCCATGGGTAAGCATCCTCTTCGTTGCGCCACCTCGACTTTGCCGAAACAAAATGGAGGAGCCAATGCCCGACCTGTTCGAGATCATGGAGACGTGTCGCTCGATGCGCCGGCTGAAGCCCGATCCGGTACCGGACGAGCTGATCGCCAGGATCCTGCAGGCCGGCACCTGCGCACCCAACGGCGGCAACTTCCAGCGCTGGCGCTTCCTCGTGATCAAGGACCGCAAGATAAAGGAGGCGGTGCAGGTCCTCTACAAGCGCGCCTTCGACGAGACGGTCGGGCCGCGTTATCTCGCCAGCGAGCCGCCGCCCGGCGTCAGCAAGGAGCGCTATCTTCGCCAGCACGCCGCCGTGGCCTATCTGACCGATCATTTCCACGAGGCGCCGGTCTGGATCGTCGCCTGCCAGGAGGACGGCGCCAATCCCGGCCGCGCGGCCGGCGCCTCCGTCTATCCCGCCGTCCAGAACATGGTCCTGGCGGCGCGCGCGCTCGGCCTCGGCACGACGCTCACCACCCGCCATCTCCTCTACGAGAAGGAAGCCGAGGCGGCGCTCGGCCTGCCGCGCGGCGTGCATTCCTACGCCATCCTCCCGATCGGCTACCCGATGGGCAAGTTCGGGCCGACCAGGCGAGCGCCGCTGGAGCAGATCGTCTATCAGGATCGCTGGGGCGAGCCCTACGCCAGCCCGTAGCAAGGGACGCTGCGATGTTTCGAGTCGATGTCGATAGCCTGACGGCCTATCTCGATTTCGATCCCCGGCGGAAAGCCGATCTCCAGAAGCTCGATAGGCTCGTGCGACACGCCGCGCCTGAGTTGCAGCGTCACTTCCATGCCGGCACGCCGGCCGGCGAAGCCGGCATGCGCATGAAGATGATCGGCTATGGCAAGTTCCGGTACGCCATCAAGTCGGGCAAGGCGATATCCTGGCCCGTGATCGGCGTCGCGCTGCAAAAGAACTACATCAGCGTCTACGTCACGGTCACAAAGGACGGCGCTCCGATCGTCCGCGACTATGCAGGCAGACTTGGCGAGAAGCGGAGCGGCGGCAACAATTTCAGCTTCGAGACGTTCGACGATCTCCGCCCCGAGGCCGTGTCGTCGCTGTTCGCCGAGGTGGGGCAGGTCTTCGGCACCGATCCCGAAAATCCGGTTCGATACATGGAAGGGCGGTAACGACATGAAGCTCGGCCTCTACATGGCGACGCAGTGGCGCGAGGGCGCCGACCTCGGGCCGGAACTCGCGAACCTGATCGAGCAGACGCGGGCCGCGAAGGCGAGCGGTCTCGTCTCGCTGATGGTCGGCCAGCATTTCCTGTCGAGCCCGCTGCAGATGTTCCAGGCCATGCCGCTCCTGGCGCGGCTTGCAGCCGAAGCCCACGGCATGAGGCTGGGACCTGGCCTCCTGCTGTTGCCGCTCCTCAATCCGGTCGTCGTTGCCGAGGAGACGGCGACACTCGACTGGCTGACGGACGGCAACGCCATCGTCGGGCTTGGCCTCGGCTATCGCCAGGAGGAGTTCGACTCGATCGGCGTGCCCTACAAGGAGCGCGTGCCTCGGTTCGTCGAAGGGGTCGAGGTGATCCGCAAGCTGTGGCGCGACGATGTCGTCGACCATCGCGGGCGCTTCCATACCCTGAAGGGCGTGCGGGCGAGCCTCAAGCCCAAGCGTGTGGGCGGGCCGCCGATCTGGATGGCGGGCGACATCGAGGCGGCGGTGAAGCGTGCGGCCAGGCTGGCCGACGCCTGGATGCCGTCACCGATGGTGACGGAGGACGAGGTGGGGCGGCTGGGTGCGCTGTTCCGCGAGACCCGGACGGCGGCCGGCCTGCCTCCGGCGCCCGAGTTCCCAATCATCCGCGAGTGTCATGTCGGCGGGTCCGGCAACGCCCTCGACGAGGTACGCGAGCCGCTTTCCTTCAAGTACGAGGCCTATGCGAGCTGGAGCGGCGATTCGGGCTTCGTTCCGGCCGAGGGCATCCGTTCCGACTTCGACGAATTCGCCAAGAGCCGCTTCGTCATCGGTTCGGAGACCGAGGTGGTCGATCGCATCGCCCGCTACGGGGAGCGTACCGGCACCGACCACATGTTGTTGCGCGTGCAATGGCCGGGTCTTGACCAGAAGACGGTGCTGCGCACCCTGGAGCGGCTGGGCCGTGTGGTGGAGAAGCTCGGGTAACCATTTCTCGACTGGTGGACGCCAGTGCCGGCAGCTAGAGTCCGGCGAGGCATCGAGCAACGCTTGGCGTCAGCCGCGGGTCATGGGTTGGGTGCTGCACGCGGCAAGTCATGCGTCCGTGTTGCCGCCGTTCCTGGGGGAAGGCATGACCTACTACGATCTCGGGGCGTATACCCGCCCGATCACGACCAAGTCGTCCGAGGCGCAGGTCTGGTTCGATCGCGGCCTGAACTGGGTCTTTGCCTTCAATCACGAGGAAGCGATCAAGTGCTTCGCCAAGGCGCTGGAACACGATGCCGGTTGCGCCATGGCCCATTGGGGCGTCGCCTATGCCGCCGGCCCCAACTACAACCTGCCCTGGCACCTCTACGATCCGGCCGGCAAGGCCAAGGCGCTCGCCGCCGCCTACGATGCCATGAAGGGCGCGCTCGCCTGCGCTCACCTCGCGACGCCAGTCGAGCAGGCCTTGATCAACGCATTGCCGGCGCGCTACCCGCAGCGCGAGCCGATCGAGGATCAATCCGACTGGGACAAGGCCTATACCAGGGCCATGCGAGCGGTGTTCGACAAGTACCGCGACGACCTCGATGTCCGGTCGGTGTTCGCCGAAGCGATCATGAACGAGACGCCGTGGCGGATGTGGGATCTCTCCACCGGCGGGCCGGCGCCGGACGCCGGCACGCTGGAGGCCGTCGAGCTGCTCGAGAGCGCTTTCCGGGATATGCCGAAATCGTGGGATCATCCCGGCCTGCTGCATCTCTACGTCCACCTCATGGAGATGTCGCCGTTCCCACAGCGGGCGCTGCGGGCCGGCGACAGGCTGCGCGACCTCGTACCCGATGCCGGGCATCTGATCCACATGCCGACCCACATCGACGTGCTGTGCGGGCACTACCGCGACGTCGTGGTCTACAACCAGAAGGCCATCGTCGCCGACCGCAAGTTCCTCGCACGTGAAGGGCCGATGAACGTCTATGCGCTCTACCGCACCCACAACCATCACTTCGCCATCTACGGCGCGATGTTCATGGGTCAGTACACGCCGGCGATGCAGGCGGCGCAGGAGTTGATCGACACGACGCCGGAGCAATTGCTGCGCATCCCGTCGCCGCCGATGGCCGACTTCATCGAGGGCTACATCCCGATGAAGCAGCATGTGCTCGTGCGCTTCGGCAAGTGGCGCGAGATCGTCGCCCAGGAACTGCCGAAGGACCGCGAGCTCTACTGCTCGACAACGGCGATGATGCTCTACGCCAAGGGCGTGGCGCATGCCACGCTGGGCGAGATTGCCGAGGCCGAGAAGGCGCGAGCCGCCTTCCTCGAGGCGAAGGCCCGGGTGCCCGACACGCGACGCGTTCACAACAACACCGTGCAGGATCTCCTGGCCATCGCCGAGGAAATGCTGAACGGCGAGCTGGAGTATCGCCGCGGCAACTTCGATGCCGCCTTCCGGCATCTGCGCCGTTCGGTCGAGCTCGACGATTCGCTCCCCTACGACGAGCCGTGGGGCTGGATGCAGCCGGCCCGCCATGCGCTGGGCGCGCTGCTGCTGGAGCAGGGTCACGTCGCGGAGGCGGAAGCCGTCTATCGCTCCGATCTCGGCTTCGACGGCAAGCTGAGCCGCGCCTGCCAGCATTTCGAGAATGTCTGGAGCCTGCACGGCCTCCACGAATGCCTGACGCGCCGCGGCGACACGGTCGAGGCGCCCCTGATCAAATCGCGGCTGGATCTTGCGCTCGCACGGGCGGAAGTGCCGGTCCGCGCATCGTGCTTGTGCCGGCGCGAGGCCGCCTGACCGGCGGTCCCGTCCGACGCATCGCCTGAGGTCGAACCGATGGAACACAAGCTGGCGGCGGTCCTGGCGGCCGACATGGTCGGCTACAGCCGCCTCATGGAGGCGGACGAGCGGGGCACGCTGGCGCGGCTGCGCACACATCGCATCGAGCTGATCGATCCCGCCATCGCCAAGAACCAGGGACATATCATCAAGACGACCGGCGACGGCATGCTGGTGGAGTTCCAGAGCGTCGCCGACGCGGTGAGGTGCGCGGTCGAGATCCAGGAACGGATGCGCCGGCGCAACTCGGACGTGGCCAGCGAACGGCGCATCGATTTTCGCATCGGCATCAATCTCGGCGACATCATCTTCGACGACGGCGACATCTACGGCGACGGCGTGAACGTCGCCGCCCGGCTGGAGCAGCTCGCCGATGTCGGCGGGATATGCGTCACGGCCGCGGTCCACGACCAGGTCGACGGCCGCCTCGATGTGGCTTTCGACGATCTGGGCGAAAAGCTCCTGAAGAACATCAGCCGGCCGGTGCGGGTCTATCGGATCGTGACCGGCGCGCCGGAAGGCAAGCCGGCGGCCGGCGACGGTCAGGCCGTCTCCAAGGCCGCCGTGGTGAAGCCGACGGTCGCCGTGCTGCCGTTCACCAACATGAGCGGCGATCCGGAGCAGGAGTTCTTCGCCGACGGCTTGACCGAGGACATCCTGACCGAGCTCAGCCGGCGCCACGAACTGTTCGTGATCTCGCGCACCTCGACCTTCGTCTACAAGGGCCAGGCGACCAATTTGCGCGAGGTGGCGCGCAAGCTCGGCGCGCGCTATCTCGTCGAGGGCAGCGTGCGCAAGGCGGGCGACCGGCTGCGCATCACGGTGCAGCTCATCGACACGGCGAGCGACGCGCACATCTGGGCCGAGCGCTACGACCGCAAGCTCGACGACATCTTCGCCATTCAGGACGAGATCACCGCGGCCATCGTCGCCACCTTGCCCGGCCGGCTCGAGGCGGCCCAGCACGACCAGCTGGCGCGGATGAAGCCTTCGAACATGGCCGCCTACGAGTGCGTGCTGGCGGCCAAGGTCCTGCATCATCGCAGCACGCGCGAGGACAACGTCGAGGCGCTGAAGCTCGTCGACCGGGCGCTGCAGCTCGATCCCGACTATGCGCACGCCCACGCCTGGCGCGGCTGCATCCTTGGCCAGGCGTTCACTTATGGCTGGTGCAAGGACAAGGAGGCGGCCTTGAACGAGGTCGCGTTCGAGCTTGCGAAGGCGCTGGCGCTCGACGACAACGACGCCGACGTCCACCGCATCCTGGCCGCCGTCTCTATCGCCCAGGGCGACCTCAATCGCGCGCGACATCACCAGGACCGGGCGCTGGCGCTCAATCCCAACTACGATCTGGTGGTGGTCCAGATGGGCGAGCTGTTCACCTGGCTCGGGCACGCGGAGGAGGGGACGGAGTGGATCCGCAAGGCCATGAAGTTGAACCCCCATCATCCGGCGCGCTTCTGGAGCCACCTCGGGCGGGCGCACTTCGTGGGCCGGCAGTACGCGCAGGCCGTCGAAGCCTTCATGCATCTGTCGAGCATGGACGTCCAGCAGCATGCCTTCGTCGCCGCCTGCTACGGCTGGTTGGGCGACCGCACCGCCGCCGCGGCGCATCTCTCGAAGGTGCGCGAGCTCGAGCCCGGGCTGGACCTCGCCGGATTCCTGGCAACCATGCATTACGCCAACAAGGCGGATCTGGAACATCTTCGTGACGGTCTCGTCAGGGCAGGGATGTAGCGTTGCCGATGTATCTTTGAGCAAAAGGGGTTGCTCGAAGCCGGCGCCCTCGCGCAGCATGTCCCGCGGAAATGGGACGCGTGGTTACCGGCAGAATCGACAAATCGGTCAGGTCGGCTTCACGGGCGGCCGTTTGGCTGTTGCGCGTGGCCGGCCGGGTCCTCGCCGTCATCGCGATCACGCTGGCATTGGACTATCTGCTGCTGGCCACGGCGTTCTCGGGTTGGAAGCGCAACTGGGCCGACGCCGCGAGCGCCTATACGCAAGCGTACATAAGGACCACTTACGACCACGACCTTGCGCCCAACGCCAACTCGACTCGGGTCTGGGGCACCATCGTCTATCCGTGGCGGACCGACCGCTACGGCTTGAGGATCGGCAAGTGTGCACCGGGCGATGCCGAGAAGGACCGGCCGGCGATCTTCGTCATCGGCGATTCCTTCGTCGAGCCGATGGGCTCGAGCTACGAGAGGAGCTTCACCGGGCTGATGGCCTGCGACGCCGAGAGACAAGGCAAGGCCGTGTGGAACCTTGGCGTCGCGTCCTACAGTCCGGCCATCTACTTCCGCAAGATTCGCGCCGTCGCGAAGAAGCTCGGCATCGAGCCGGTGGAGATATACGTCTTTCTGGATCTGTCCGACATCGACGACGATGCCAATGTCTATCACGTCGGGCCCGACGGCGTCGTCACGTCCTCGCCGTTCCATTGGTACAATATCGGTCAGTTCATGCTGGGCAATTTCGCGAGCTTCCGACTGGCCTACGATCTCTACCTGCATTCCTCGCTCGCAACGGTTGGCTCGCTCGGTCAGGATAAGGCCCGTTGGACGTTCGATCCCGACCTCATGAAGGCCTGGGGACGGCGCGGCCTGGAGATCGCCGGCAGGAACCTCGACGAGATCGTGACGATGTGCCGGGAATGGCATTGCCGCATGACGCTGGTCGTCTATCCGTGGCCGGACAACATCGTGGCCGGCGACCGTAACAGCATCCAGGTGACGCACTGGCGGGCGTGGGCTGCTTCGCGCCATGTCCGCTTCATCGACGGCTTCGCTCCGTTCTTCCGCGAGCCCGCGGACGTGGCGGTGCGCAAGTACTTCATCCATGGCGATGTCCACTTCAGCGAGCTCGGACATCGCCTGATCTACGACGAAGTCAAGAGGGCGATCAGCGACGACTATTGACCCGCCGATGGCAGGCCTGCACGACCGGCACAGGGGCGCACCATGAAGGTTCTGCTCGTTCATCCCAGCGGCCTGATGTACACCGAGGTCTATCTGCGGCTCGAGCCGCTGGGGCTCGAGCGCGTGGCCGCCGCCTGTCGCAAGGCTGGCCACGAGGTGCGGCTGCTCGATCTGCAGGTGTTCCGGCACCGGCATTTCCAAAGGATGCTCGTCGACTGGCGGCCCGACGCGATCGGCTTCTCGCTGAACTATCTCGCCAACGTACCCGAAGTCGTCGACCTCGCCCGCCTGACGCGGGGCGTTCTCCCCGACACGCTCGTGTTCGTCGGCGGCCATTCGGCGAGCTTCACCGCGCGCGACATCCTCTCGCATGCGCAAGGTGCGATCGACTGCATCGCCAAAGGCGAGGGCGAGGAGATCGCACCGGCGATCCTTGCCGCTTGGACGGCCAGGCGGGCGCTCGACACTCTCCCGGGCGTGATCACCGGAGCCGGCGAAGGCCCGCCGCCGCGCGCCATCGGCTCGCTCGACGAGACGCTGCCGGCGCGCGATCTGCTGCGCAAGCGACACAAGTACTTTATTGGCGTGCTGGACCCCTGCGCCTCGGTCGAGTTCTCGCGCGGCTGCCCCTGGAACTGCGCCTTCTGCAGCGCCTGGACCTTCTACGGTCGCAGCTATCGCAAGGTCAGTCCCGGCGTGGTCGGCGAAGACCTGGCGCGACTGCGCGAGCCCGGCGTGTTCATCGTCGACGACGTGGCCTTCATCCATGCCGAGCACGGCCATGCCATCGCCGACGAGGTCGAGAAGCGCCGGATCCGCAAGAAGTACTATCTGGAAACGCGCTGCGACGTCCTGCTCAAGAACAGGGAGGTCTTCGCGCGCTGGAAGAAGCTCGGACTCAGCTACATGTTCCTGGGAGTCGAGGCGATCGACGAGGAGGGGCTGCGGCGGCACCGCAAGCGGGTGAGCCTCGGCAAGAGCTTCGAGGCGCTGGACTATGCCCGGTCGCTCGGCATCGCCGTCGCGGTGAACATCATCGCCGACCCGAGCTGGGACGAGGCCCGCTTCGACGTGGTCCGCGAATGGGCGACCTCGGTACCGGAGATCGTTCACCTGACTGTCAACACGCCCTATCCCGGCACCGAGACCTGGACGACCGATGCGCGCAGCCTCGCCACCTGCAACTACAAGCTGTTCGACGTGCAGCATGCGGTGCTGCCTACGACGCTGCCGCTGCGGAAGTTCTACGAGGAGCTGATCGAGACCCAGCGAATCCTGGCGCGAAAGCACCTGGGGTGGCAGGCGCTGTGGAACTGCGCCTCGATCGCCGCCGGCCACCTGGTCCATGGCCAGACCAATTTCGTGAAGGCGCTCTGGAAGTTCGGCGACCAGTACAACGTCGAGAAGCTTTTGGCCGACCATCGCGAGGAGACGCGCTATCCGATCGCGCTGCCCGAGCGGAAGGCGGAGAAGATCGACGCCCGCACGCTCTATATCCTTCGTCCGGAACTGGCCGGCGCCGCCCTCGCCAGCGAGCGCGACCGCCTCGGCCTCGCCAACAAGGGCTGATGCGAGAACGGCCGGGATGCAGTGGGGCGGCTCTAGAGACTGGTGCTGCGGCGCCGCTTTGCGGGTGCTTTCGATCCGAACGACGAACGCGCTGCCGTCCGCGGTGCCAGCCTCGCGCACACTTGGCGCAGCTCTTCGCGCAGCCAGCGGTTCGCTTTGCTCTGATCGTATCGGCGATGCCAGTACATCATCCACTCGAAGGGTTCCGACCGGAACGGCAGCTCGAGCATCCGCAGATCGTCGTCCATCTGCGCGGCGGCCAGGAGGCCGGGCATCACGGCCACAAGGTCCGTTTGCTTGAGGATGTCGGGCATCACCAGCCAGTGCGGCACGTTCAAGGCTATTCGTCGACGATAACCCTTGTCGGCGAGGACATCGTCGACGAATCGGACGTCGGTCGGGCTCATCGACTGCTTCATGTGCTCCTGTGCGAGGAAGGTCTCCAGGGTGAGCGGCCGGTCGGCGATCGGGTGACCAGCGCGCATGATGCAGACCATGCGGTCGATGAGAATTTTTTCGGCGCGGATTGCATTGGAATGTTCGAGCCGCATGCTGACCGCTAGATCGATCTCGTCCCTTTCAAGGGCTTCGACCGTGTCTGCCGGCGGCAGATGCAGAATGTTGTAGGTCGTCTGCGACGTCGCCGGTTTGCGCGCCATGAGCGGCGGAAGGAGGAGGCATCCCAGGATGTCCGACATCCGAATGGTGAAGGTGCGGTTCGAGGTCTTCGCGTCGAAGCTGGCGTCGCTTTCGAGGACGCGCTCGACCTGGCGCAGGAGCTGCCGCAGGGGCTCAACGAGTTCAGTCGCACGCGGCGTGGGCATCATGCCGGTCGATGTGCGAACGAGAAGCTCGTCGCCGAACAGCCTTCTCAATCTGCCCAATGCATTGCTCATGGCCGGCTGACTGAGCCCCACACGTTTGGCGGCGCGGGTGACATGCCGCTCCGACAGCAGGGCATCCAGCGCGACCAGAAGGTTCAGGTCGACGGAACGCAACGACATGGCCAATCATTTCTATGGTGAATAGTAGTAGACAATGAATCCATTTAACAGATGAGACTTGGCCGCGTAAGGATCGAGGGCAACCCAAGGGAGGACTCGATGACCGACGACGCGATCAAGGGTGTGAAAGTGTGCATGTTCGACCAGTACGGCACCGTCGTCGACATGCAGGGCGGTCTCACGGCGATCGCCACGCCGTTCCTCCGGAAAAAGGGCTGGAAGGGCAATCCCAATTCGTTCGTGACGTGGTGGCGACGCACCCATTTCGAGAACTCGATGATCGATGCGCTGCTGCACAAGGAGCACACGTCCTACCGCGAGATCGGCCAACGCGCCGTGGCCCACGTGATGGATCGCGCCGGTATCGATTACACCAGGGACGAGGTCCGCCATCTCGTCGGCGAGATCGAGAAGCTGAAGCCGTTCCCGGAGGTTCCGGAAGCGCTCGCGAGGCTCCGCACCAGGTACAAGCTGGTCGTGCTGTCGAACGGCGATCCCGACATGCTCGAGACGGCGAAGCAGTATCACAAGATACCGTTCGACCAGGTCATCTCCGTCGCCGCGGCCAACTCCTTCAAGCCGCACGTCGCGACCTACACGAAGGCCGCCGAATTGTGCGGCCTCCCATTGGACCAGATCCTGTTCGTTGCCAACCACGCGTTCGACTGCATCGGAGCCAAGGCGGCCGGCATGCGCACGGCCTTCATCGACCGCCGCCGCCGCCCGTTCGGCGAGACGCCCTATCAACCGGACATCCTGGTGCCGACGATGAAGGATCTCGCCGATGCGATCGTCTGACGCCGAAGCGCTCAACGGCGTCAAGGTCCTCGACCTCTGCCGGGTCGTTTCGGGGCCGTTCGCCACCATGCATCTGGGCGATCTCGGCGCCGACGTGGTCAAGATCGAGGATCCCCGCAATGGCGACGAGAGCCGCCGCTATGGTCCTCCCTTCATCAACGGGGAAAGCGCCTACTTCCTGTCGGTCAATCGCAACAAACGCAGTTGCGCCGTCGACCTCAAGTCGACCGCCGGCCGAGATGTCGTCCTCGCTCTGGCGAGCGTCGCCGATGTCGTGGTCGACAACTTCCGTCCCGGCACGCTCGACAAGTGGGGCTTGAGCTACGCGGCGCTTCGCGGCAAGAACCGCGGCCTCATCCAGTGCAGCATCTCGGGGTTCGGACGGACCGGCCCGGACGCCGATCGTCCGGGCTACGATCTGATCCTTCAGGGCGAAGCGGGCGTAATGGACATCACGGGCGATCCTGACGGTCCGCCCATGAAGGTGGGCACGTCGATCGCCGATCTCGTAACCGGCCTTTACGCGTCGCAGGCCGTGCTCGCCGCCTTGATGAAGCGGCAACGGACGGGAGAGGGCGGCAGGGTGGACGTGTCGATGCTCGATGCGATGGCGTCCCTGCTGACGTTCAATGCCGGCATGTATTTCGCCACCGGCGAAAGTCCCAAACGTCGCGGCAACGCGCATCCCACCATCAGCCCGTACGAGACATTCGAGGCAAGCGACGGGTGGATCAATGTCGGTGTGGCAAACGACAAGTTCTGGACGATTTTCTGCTCGGTCATCGATCGAAAGGATCTCGAAACGGATTCGCGCTTCGATGCCGCGCCCAAGCGGGCCGCAAACCGGGCCGCGCTCGCAGCTCTCTTGCGACCGATCCTCGCGACGCGGACGCGGGCGGCGTGGCTGACGGCGTTTCGCGCCGCAGGCATCCCGGCGGGATCCATCAAGAAGGTCGGCGAGGTGTGTGAAGCGCCGCAGTTGGCGACGCGCGGCATGGTGCAGTCGGTCGCGCACCAGGTTGCCGGCGACGTACGCTTCGTCGCTCGCCCGATCCGGTTCGATGACGAAGCGCCGGCGCCGTCGATGCCGCCGCCGCTTCTCGGCGAACACACCGCCGAGGTGCTGTCGGAGTGGCTCGGCTGGCAGGCGCCGACGATCGAGAAATTCGCGAACGCCGGTGCATTCGGTTCACGCCGACCCGAACAGACCGCTACAGGTACTTGGACGGGCGGATGATCGACCGCCACATATGGGCAACCGGGCTGTTGTCGAAGCCGAGACCCTCCGCCGGCTGGCGGAAATGGCGGCCGATGACGTCGGTGAATTCCTCCAGCTCGACGCGGAGGTTGGGGTCGAACGAGTAGATGTCGTGCACCGTGATCATCCGGCCGGACATGTACCATTTGTGGTTCCGCAGCCGCTTGTATTCCTCCTCGACATAAGGGTCGGGCCGGTAATCCTTGCCGAACCACGCGACGTACGAATCGGGATAGGCGTAGCCGACCGACTCGTCGGGATAGAAGCGCAGCACCTGATGGGCGCGGATCGCCCAGGCGACCTCCTCGTCGACATAGGGCTCGACGAGCTGGGCGCCCCAATAGCCGTGATCGCCGCGGATGAAGCCCACGACCGCGATGTCGTGCAGCAGGCAGGCGAGCACCATCTTCTCCGGCAAACCGGCCGTCACCGCATGCCGCGCGCTCTGCAGCAGATGCATACTCGGGCCGAAACGGTGCTTGAAGAAGTCGATTAGGGTCGGCTTCTCCGGCATCGTCGGCAAACGCGGATCGTCACCCATCAGCAGGCGTGCCCCGGGTCGACCCTTCAACAGCGTGCCCGGACTCGGCGACGGTCCCGTCTCGCCGTCGGCCAGGGCGTGCAGGCGCGACTTGATGAAGACGTAATCGAGCTCCTGCGCCATCCTGCTTTCGAGCGCATCGGCGCGCTGCGACAGGGTCATGCTATCGTTCACGGCAGGCCCTCCAGAGTCCTGAATTTGCAACGAGCTTAGCATGGCGGCGAAGGACGTGACCATCGAGCTCCTCGACGGAGCAAGCGTGTCCGGCTTGTGGCTCCGGCCGCAGAAGGCGCGGGCTTGCCTCGTGCTCGCTCACGGTGCCGGCGTCGGTATGGCGCACAGATCGATGGCGGCGCTCGCGGACGGGCTCGCCGAGCGCGCGGTCGCGACGCTGCGCTACCAGTTTCCCTACATGGAGCGCGGATCGCGGCGTCCCGATGCGCCCGCCGTCGCCCATGCCACCGTGCGCGCAGCCTGCGCCAAGGCAGCGATACTTGCCGGCGCGCTCCCCCTGTTCGCCGGAGGCCGATCGTTCGGCGGCCGCATGACCTCGCAGGCGCAGGCGGTGGCGCCGCTCCCAGCCGTTCGCGGCTTCGTTTTCTTCGCCTTCCCGCTTCATCCGGCCGGCAAGCCGTCGACGAGCCGGGCCGACCATCTCGCCGAGGTCACGCTTCCGATGCTGTTCCTGCAAGGAACGCGAGACGCCTTGGCGGATCTGCCGCTGCTGCAGCAGACCGTCGACGCGCTCGGGCCGCGCGCCAGGCTGATCCTCGCCGCGGACGCGGATCATTCTTTTCATGTGCCCACCCGGTGCGGCCGCTCCGATCGGGACGTCCTGGCCTCCCTGCTGGACGGCGCCGCAGCATGGATGATCGACCGGTAGCAAAGCGGCAGCATCGACGAGAAAGGGCGGAGAAGGTCGCAACGATTGCATTGCCGTGCAAAAGCGGCCTAACGTCCACGTCGATTGCGGGAGGCAGGGCATGCGGATCGGGATCACGATGTTTGCGACGGATTACGCCATCCCGCCGCATGTTCTTGCCGTCGAGGCCGAGGCGCGTGGCTTCGAGTCGCTCTGGTTCCCCGAGCACAGCCACATTCCGACGAGCCGCAAGTCGCCGTGGCCGGGCGGGCCCGAACTGCCGAAATGGTATTACGACACCTACGATCCGTTCGTCTCGATCGGCGCCGCCGCGGTCGCCACCAAGACGATCAGGCTGGGCACCGGCGTCTGCCTGCTGGTACAGCGCGATCCCATCCATACCGCCAAGGAAGTCGCGACCGTCGACCGGCTTTCCGATGGCCGCCTGCTGTTTGGTATCGGCGGCGGCTGGAATGCCGAGGAGATGGCCGATCACGGCACGGCGTTCGCCACACGTTTCAAGCTGATGCGCGAGCGCGTCGAGGCGATGAAGGAGATTTGGTCCAAGTCGAAGCCGAAATACGCCGGCGAGTTC
>DATEID010000338.1:0-10672 GCA_035279245.1 Reyranella sp. | reverse complement strand
CGCGGTCGGCCTCCTGCTGGCCGCCGCGTTCACCCTCCCGGTGGCGACACAGAGCGTATCGGCAACGTTGCTTCCCTTGGTTCTGGCACTGGCAGGCTTCGCCGGTGGCACGACCGGACCGTCGCGCGACATGATCGTCCGACACGCGACGCCTCCAGGTGCCTCGGGCAAGGTATTTGGCTTTGTCTATTCCGGCCTCGATCTCGGCTCGTTCCTGGCGCCGCTCGTCTTCAGCCAGCTGATGAGCCTCGGCGAGCCGGCGATGATGTTCTGGATCGCCACGGCGCTGTATGTCGTGAACGCCGGCATCGTGACCGTCATCCGCCAGGCTTCGTCGCCACCAGTGCCGGCCGCTGCGGAATAAAGATCCCTCGCTTCGCTCGGGATGACACTCAGCCCAAACCGATGTCGCATCCCGAGCGAATGCGAGGGGCCTTTCGTCCGATTCACGCCGCTTCGTAGGCTTCCTGCGCGACGAGCCACTCGTGCTCGGCATGGGCGAGCTCGCGTTCCAGCCGCAGCTTTTCCTTCTGCAGTTCGGTGGCGAGCGTGGGCGGACCCGAATAGGTCGCCGGATCGGCGAGCCGGCCCTCGATCTCGCCGCGCTGCTTGCTGAGCTCCGAAATCAGCTTCTCGGTCTTCTCCAGCCTGCGCTTGAGGTGTCCCCGCTTGGGCCTTTCGCTCGGCGTTGGAGCCGGCGCGGGCGCAGGCTTCTCCTTCTTGGGTCTTGCTTCCTTCGGCGGTCGGCCACCACGCTCGCGCAGAAGCTTGGCCTGGTAGTCGTCGATATCGCCGTCGAACGGCCGCACGGTGCCGCCTGCCACCAGCCAGAGCTGGTCGGCCACCATCTTCACGAGATGGGTGTCGTGGCTCACGAGCACGACGGCGCCTTCGAAGTCGTTGATGGCCTCGATCAGCGAGGCGCGCGCGTCCATGTCGAGATGGTTGGTGGGCTCGTCGAGCAGGAGCAGGTGCGGTGCGTTACGGGTGGCGAGCGCCAGTAGGAGACGGGTCTTCTCGCCGCCTGAGAGCACGCCCACCTTGAGGTCGGCCCGCTCGCGCGAGAAGCCGAAGCGGCCGAGCTGCGCGCGCACCTTCGCTTCACCCACGCCGGGGCCGAGCGCGCGGTTCATGTGCTGGAACGGCGTCTCGTCGTAGTCCAGCGCCTCTTCCTGGTCCTGCGAGAAATAGCCGATACGCAGCTTGGGCGTGCGCTTGATCGTGCCTTCGCGCGGCGCCAGCCGCTCGCAGAGAAGGCGGATGAAGGTCGACTTGCCGTTGCCGTTCTGGCCGAGAAGCGCGATGCGGTCGTCCATATCCAGGCGCAGGTCGAGCTTGCGCAGCACCGGAGGTCCGTCGCCGTACCCGACCGTCACCTCGTCCAGTGTCTCGATCGGCGAGGCGAGCTGGTCGGGCGGCGGAAAGCTGAAGGCAATGTGCTCCTCGACCGGCGCGGTGGCGACCGGTCCCAGCTTCTCGATCATCTTGAGACGCGACTGCGCCTGGCGCGCCTTGCTCGCCTTGTAGCGGAAGCGATCGACGAAGGCCTGCATGTGCTTGCGCTGCGCGGCGAGCTTGGTCTGCTGCGCCGCGTCGTTTTCCAGCCGCTCCGCCCGTGTGCGCTCGAACGTGTCGTAGTTGCCCGTGTAGGTGACGAGCTTCTGCTGCTCGATGTGGACGATGTGGTCGCACACGTCGTTAAGGAGGTCACGGTCGTGACTCACCATCAAAAGCGTATGGCGGAAACGCTTGAGATGCTCGGTAAGCCAGAGCTGGGCCTCGAGATCGAGGTGATTCGACGGCTCGTCGAGGATCAGGAGATCGGGGTCGCTGAACAATGTTCCTGCGAGCGCCACGCGCATGCGCCAGCCGCCCGAGAACTCGCCGCAGGGCCTGCCTTGAGCGGCATTGTCGAAGCCGAGGCCGTTCAGGATCGAGGCCGCCCGCGCCGGTGCCGAGGCCGCGCTGATTTCCTCGAGCCGCATGTGGATCTCGGCCAGCCGCACACCATCGTGGCATGTCTCGACCTCGGCCAGCAACCGTGCGCGCTCCACATCGGCGGCGAGCACGGCGTCGATTACGGTGACATCGCCACCCGGCGGATCCTGGGGCACCGCGCCGATGCGCGTGCGGCCCATCAGGTTCAGGCTGCCGCCATCGGCTTCGAGCTCGCCCTGGATGAGCTTGAGCAGCGTCGACTTGCCGGCGCCGTTGCGACCAACGAGGCCGACCTTCCAACCGTCGGAAATGGCCGCCGAGGCGCGGTCGAAGAGCACCCGCTCGCCGTGGCGGAAGGAGAGGTCGGTGACGTGCAGCATGAAGCGGCGGCGTTTAGCATGCTCGAGGGGGCCGAACCAAGGCGATTGGCCGCCTTGCCGGGCTCTAACCTCGCCTTTATAAGGCGCGCCCACTCGCCCACGGAGATTGGCAAGGGGAATTCATGGCCGTCGAACGTACTTTCTCGATCATCAAGCCGGACGCGACGCGCCGGAACCTGACCGGCAAGATCAACGCCCGTTTCGAGGACAAGGGCCTGCGCATCGTAGCGCAGAAGCGCCTCTGGATGAGCCGCAAGCAGGCGGAACAGTTCTACGGCGTGCACAAGGAACGGCCATTCTTCAACGATCTCTGCGCCTTCATGACCTCCGGCCCGGTCGTCGTGCAGGTGCTCGAGGGTGAGAACGCCATCGCGAAGAACCGCGAGATCATGGGCGCTACCAATCCGGCCAACGCAGCGGCCGGTACCATCCGCAAGGATTTCGCCGAGTCGATCGAGGCGAACTCCGTGCATGGCTCGGATTCGCCGGAGACGGCGGCGATCGAGATCGCCTATTTCTTCTCGGGCACCGAGATCGTCGGCTGAGGAGCCAGCCGCTTCGACAAAAAAGCGGCCCCATCGGGGGCCGCTTTTCGTTCGGGAGTCCGGGAGAGCAATCAACCGTAAACGGCAAAACCGATGATCAAGGCCAGCGTGCCGCCGACGCCCAGCAGCAACGCGAGGATCGAAACACCTCCGACGAGTCCCAACGCCATGGTGCCAAGGAGCAGCACGAGCCAGAGGATCATGAACAGGATCAGCTTGCTGAACGCCTGGTACGTCTCCTGATGCTCGCGAAATTCTTCCTGAGTTGCTTCGGCCATGGAAATCCCCGTCAGAACGTAATGCCGGGCTTTATAGCGGACTAGGGCTCGGCCGAGAAGAGCAGGGTGGCCGCAGGCGGGATGCCCTTGACCTCGATGCCGCGGCTCGTCGCGACCACGCGGCCTTCGCCGAACCAGCGCACGACCATCGGGTAAAGCCGATGCTCCTGGCGCCGGATGCGCGCCGAAAGCATTTCCTCCGTATCGTCCGGCAATACCGGCACTGCCGCCTGGGCGATGATCGGCCCCGCATCGAGGTCGGGAATGACCAGATGCACCGTGCAGCCGCTTACGCGGACACCTGCCGCTAACGCCTGTCGCTCCACATGCAGGCCCTTGAAGGCCGGCAGCAGGGAGGGATGGATATTGATCAGCCGGCCAGCCCAACGCTCCGGAAACCAATGGCTCAGGATGCGCATGAAGCCCGCGAGCGCCACCAGCTCGACGCCATGCTGTTCGAGCCTGGCGGAAAGAGCGCGATCGAAGCTCTCGCGGTCGGGATGATCCTTGTGGGAAACAACGAAGGCCGACACGCCTGCCGCACGCGCGATCGACAGGCCCGGTGCTCCCTCGACATTGCTGATGACGCAGGCGATCTCGGCAGGATAGTCCGGCGCCTCGGCCGCTCGAAGGAGCGCAGCCAGGTTGCTGCCGCGCCCGGAGATCAGGACTGCGACCTTCAGCTTCGCCATAGGCTGTCGGCATGCTCGACGACGCAGTCCGCCTCGGCGTCCGGCGCGCGCTCGATGACGCCGATCGCACTTACCGTCTCTCCGGCGTCCACCAGGGTTCGCGCGATGCGGGCGGCATCGTCCGCCGCCGTCACGACGACCATGCCGATTCCGCAATTGAACGTACGCAGCATGTCGTCGATCGGCACGCCGCCGACTTGCCGCAACCAGCCGAACACGCCGGGCGCCGTCCATTGTCGGGCGTCGAGGCGAGCGCGCAGACCGTCGGGCAGACAGCGCGGGACGTTGCCGGGCAGTCCGCCGCCGGTGATATGCGCCAATCCCTTGATGGCGCCAGTCGCGTAGATCGCCGACAGAAGCTGCTTGACGTAGATCCGCGTCGGTTCGAGCAACGCCTCGCCGAGCGAGCCGCTGCCGAAAGGCGAAGGCGAGTCGTAACGAAGCCCGCTGCGTTCCACGATGCGACGCACCAGTGAATAGCCGTTGGAGTGCGCCCCGCTCGACGCCAGCCCCAGCACGACGTCGCCCACGACGATGTCGCCACGTGGCAGGAGATGCTCGCGTTCTGCCGCGCCTACCGCGAAACCGGCGAGATCGTAGTCGCCCTCCGCGTACATTCCAGGCATTTCCGCCGTCTCGCCGCCGATCAGTGCGCAACCGGCGCGGCGGCAGCCTTCGGCGATGCCCGCGACGATGCGTCGTCCGGTCTCGATCTCGAGGTGCCCGGTGGCGTAGTAGTCGAGGAAGAAAAGCGGGTCGGCGCCCTGCACCACGATGTCGTTGACGCACATCGCCACGAGATCGATGCCGACCGTGTCGGGAATCCCAGCCTCGATCGCCACCTTGAGCTTGGTGCCGACGCCGTCGGTGCCGGAGACGAGGATCGGATCACGAAAGCCGGCCGCCTTGAGATCGAACAGTCCGCCGAAGCCGCCCAGGCCACCCATGACGCCGCGACGATGAGTGCTTGCCGCCAACGGCTTGATGTGCTCGACCAGCGCGTCGCCCGCGTCGATATCGACGCCGGCATCCTTGTAGGTGAGGGGCGGGCGATTGTGTCCGTGGGCGTCGGGCTTCAAGCCGGGCTCATTCGTGCTAGATAGGTGGCGCGAACATAGCCAAAAACCGGACACCCGCAATGCTGCCAGCCCGCTGGTTTTCCACGATCCTCGTCTTTTTGCTGGCGGCCGTAGCGGCCGTCGGGATGGCGCAGGCGCAAGTCGCGAACAACAACACCTATACGATTTCCGGTGTCGACGTCGATATCACCGGTACCGATGCGGTGAAGGCGCGCGACCAGGGCATCCTCGAGGCGGAGCGAAAGGCGGCGAAGATGCTGGTCGACCAGATGGTCGCGCCGGAGGACCGCGCCAAGGTGCCGCCGCTTGACGATGGTCGGTTGCAGGGCCTCGTGCGCAGCGTCGAGTTCGTGCGCGAACGCGCGGCGGGCAGTCACTACCAGGCGACGTTGAACGTCATCTTCGCCACACCGCAGGTCAAGGCGTGGCTCGGCCAGGCGGGCGTCGGCATCGTCGAGACCGTGACGCGGCCGGCCCTGGTGGTGCCTCTGTGGAAGGACAACGACGGCGTGGAACCGCTCGACGACAACAACGCCTGGCGCGACGCCTGGAAGGCCCTCGATACGTCGGGCAGCGCCGTGCCTGTGACGGTCGTGAGAGGGGACCAGCTCGACCAGAACGCGCTGTCGGTCGAAGAGGCGTATGTCGGCGATGTCTCGGCGTTGTCGCGCCTGAACGAGCGCTATCATATGCCTATGATCATCGTGGCCGTCGTCGAAGGCGACAAGCAGTCGGGGCCGCTCACCGTGGGCGGCATGCGCTACGACACACAGACGGGCGCCCGCAGCGACATCCCCAAGGTGACGGTGAAGGATGCGCAGGGGCTCGCAGACGCCGCCAAGGCGATGCACGCCAAGCTCGCCGAGCAGTGGCGCAGCATCGCGACGGTCCGACCCGACTCGGAGGCGACCATGGACGTGACGGTGCCGATCCAATCGCTGAGCGATTGGGTGCAGATCCGCCAGCGGCTCGCGTCGGTGCCGGCAGTGAAGAAGGTCTCGGTCCGCACTCTGGAATCCGATCACGCCGATCTGAATCTGGACTATCTCGGCTCGCCCGACCAGTTGCAGCAGACCCTTTCCCAGGTTGGCCTGCAGCTTGTCCAGGATGGCGATCGATGGCGGCTGACGCAGCTTCGTTGATCGACCTGCGTGGGCGCCTGCGATGAGGGCATTGGCTGCCGACAACCGCTGGCGCTTCTGGGTCGCGGGCGCCGCGCTGTTCGTTGTGGTGCTATGGCTCCTGAACGACATTCTGTTGCCGTTCGTGGTCGGTGCCGTGGTCGCGTACTTTTTCGACCCGGTGGTCGCGCGTCTTCAGCGCTATGGACTGTCGCGCACGCTGGCGACAACGGCGGTGACAATCGTGGCGGCGCTGATCCTTATCGGCGTCGCTTTCGCGATCGTTCCCCCCGTATTCGGCCAGATCGAGGCGTTGGTAGGCAAGGCACCCGAATATATCGTCAATGCCGCGACGCGGCTTCAGCCGATGATCGAGCCGCTGCGTGCCAAGCTGGGGCTCGAACCGCTCAGCCTGCTCGACTTGCAGAACGAGGCGTCGAAATGGGCCGGCCAGGCCCTTGCCCTTCTGGGCGGCATGGCGAGCAGCGTGGCGCAGCGCAGCGCCGCCGTTATCAACCTGCTGGCGCTTCTGTTCCTCACTCCGGTGGTGACCTTCTATCTCCTGCGCGACTGGCCCAAGGTGCTGGCGGCGATCGACAACGCCTTGCCGCTGGACCACGCGGACACGGTGCGCAAGCTGGCGCGCGATTCCAATGCCGCGGTTGCCGGCTATGTGCGCGGCCAGGCGCTCGTCTGCGTCTGCCTGGGCACGATCTACGGCGTCGGCATGTCGCTTGTCGGGCTTCAGTTCGGGTTCATTATCGGCTTGGTCGCCGGGCTGATCTCCTTCATCCCGTTCGTCGGCACGTTGGTGGGGGCCACGATGGCCATCGGCATGGCGCTGGCGCAGTTTCCGCCGGATTGGATCTCCGTCGGCAAGGTCGCCGCGGTCTTCCTGATCGGTCATTTGCTCGAGGGGAACGTGCTGTCGCCCAAGCTGGTCGGCGACAGGGTGGGGCTTCATCCGGTCTGGATCATGTTCGCCCTGCTGGCGGGCGGGTCGTTGTTCGGCTTCGTCGGCGTGCTCGTCGCTGTCCCGATCGCAGCGGTAATCGGCGTGATCGCGCGCCACCTGCTGGAGCGCTATCATGCGAGCGCTCTGTATCGCGGCGCCGATGCCGAATAGACCGGCGGTGACATCGCCATGGCGAATCAGCTCACCTTCGACCTGACGCTGCCCTCGCCGACCTATGCGCGCGAGGACTTCGTCGTAGCTGCCGGCAATCGCGAAGCTGTCGGCTGGATCGACCGTTGGCCGGATTGGCCGGCGCCGGCATTGGCAATCAGCGGGCCGGCCGGCTGCGGCAAGACGCATCTCGGCCGAATCTGGGCGGCGCGCGCGCAAGCGGCGATCGTGGAGGGTCCGGATCTCGACGGCAAGACGGTAGCCGATCTCGTCGCCCTGGTGGACATTTCGCGCGCCCTCGTCGTCGAGCACGCCGAGCGTGCTCCCGAACGTGCCTTGTTCCATCTCTACAACCTGATGCGCGAGCGGCACGGCTTTCTGCTTTTACTCGCCGAGCGGCCGCCGGCGCATTGGCGGATCACCTTGCCCGATCTGGCCTCGCGGCTGCGCGCGGCTCCCGCAGTTGCGGTTGCGCCGCCGGACGACGACCTGCTGGGCTCGATCATCCTCAAGCAACTCGCGGACCGGCAATTGCACGCCGGTCCCGGGGTCGTGCACTATCTGGTGTCGCACATGGAGCGGTCGGCCGACGCCGCAAGGCGTGTCGTTGCGGCGCTGGATCGTCGCGCGCTGGCCGAAAGCCGCGAGATCGACCGCCGCCTGGCCGCCGATGTCCTGGCGGCCTTGTCGCCGGCGGAGGGGGAGAAACCATGAAGATGATTGCACTCGTGGCGGCATTTTGCATTGTCGCTTCCGGCGCTTCGGCCGAGACGCCGCCCGTCATGGGAACCTGGCTTACCGCCTCGGGCGTCGCCAAGGTGCGGATCGGCCCGTGCGCCGATGCCGCGAGCGGGCCGATCTGCGGATACATCGTCGGCCTCGTCAATCCCAAGGGGCCGGACGGCAAGGTCGTGGCGCCCGAGATGGCCACCGACTATCGCAACGCCGACCCGGCTCTGCGCAGCCGCAAGGTGATCGGCATGCCGTTGATCTGGGGGTTCAAGAAGACCTCGGATCCGAATGTCTTCGAGGATGGCCAGATCTACAACGGCGAGAACGGCAAGACCTACAACGCCAATATCAGCCTGCAGCCGGACGGCAAGCTGCGCCTGCGCGGTTATGTTGGCTCCCCGATGTTCGGCGAAACGCAGGTATGGACGCGAGTGGATCGATAGGGAGTAGACGATGGATATGGGAATCAGGGGCCGCAAGGCGATCGTCTGTGCGGCCAGCAAAGGGCTGGGCAAGGGCTGCGCGATGGCGCTCGCGCAAGAGGGCGTCGATCTCGTGATCAACGCCCGGACCAAGAGCGAGCTGGAAGCGACGGCGGAGGAGATCCGCAAGAAGACCGGCGTGAAGGTGACGCCGGTCGCGGTCGATGTGACGACCGAAGCCGGCCGCAAGCAGGTGCTGGCCGCCTGTCCCGAGCCCGACATCGTCGTCAACAATGCCGGCGGACCGCCGCCGGGCGATTTCCGCGACTGGACCCGCGACGACTGGATCAAGGCGATCGACGCCAACATGCTGACGCCGATCGAGTTCATCAAGGCGACGGTCGACGGCATGATGAAGCGCCGCTTCGGCCGGATCGTGAACATCACTTCGAGCTCGGTGAAGGCGCCGATCGACATCCTGGGGCTCAGCAACGGCGCGCGTTCGGGCCTGACCGGCTTCGTGGCCGGCGTTGCCCGGGTCACCGTGAAGCATGGCGTCACCATCAACGGCCTGTTGCCCGGCCAGTTCGCCACCGACCGCCTGCGGGGAACCTACCGGAGCCGCGCGGCCAAGAGCGGTAGAAGCTACGAGGAGGAATACAAGGCCGGCGAAGCGGTTCATCCGGCGGGACGCTTCGGCACGCCCGACGAGTTCGGCGCCGCCTGCGCCTTCCTGTGCAGCGCCCATGCCGGCTACATCACCGGCCAGAACTTTTTGCTGGACGGCGGCCAGTACCCGGGAACGTACTAGGCATCTCCTTGGAGGTCGCGCGGCCGCACGAAGGCGACGAGCTCGGCCGATCCGGGAGCAAGGTCGGCCCAACGGTCGGCGTCGGTCCGCAGGACCGCCAGAGCGCCGGTCGGGAATTTCTGCCACAGCGCCTTGAGCAGGAGTGGTGGTCCATGGCCGGCCAATGCCTCCGCAAGCTGGCCGATTCCCTCATTGTGTCCGATCAGCAGGACGGTGCGGACATCGTCCGCCAGAGCCTGCAGTCGCGCCAGGAGGGCTGTTTCGGAGGCAAGGTAGAGATTCTTTTCCAAGGAGATGGGCGGGGCGGGGCTGCCCAGCCGGTGGATCAGAGGCGCAAGTGTCTGCCGCGTTCGGGCGGCCGTGGAACAGAGGACGATCTCCGGCCGGGGACATTTCCGCGCGATATGGCCGGCCATGAGGTCGGCCGCGCGTTCCCCCCGGTCGTTCAGCGGCCGTTCGTGGTCGGCCTGTCCCGGATTGCCCCATGCGGACTTGGCGTGGCGCAGGAGGAGTGCAGTTTTCACGGACGTGTTCCGAAAAATCCTTGAGAAACAAAAGACTAGCTAATTGCCATGACACCGTCATGTAGTGGCGTTACCGTCTCTGTGCATAAGCATCATCAACCGACCGCCACGGCGAACCATGGACGCCCTCAATGCCTCCGCGCCCGACGAGCAGATCTCCGCCATCACGGTGGACAGCCCGCGGCGCTTCATCAATCGCGAACTGTCGTGGCTCGCCTTCAACACGCGTGTCCTCGAAGAGGCGAGCAATCCGCGCCATCCGCTGCTGGAACGCGTTCGCTTCCTGTCGATCTCGGCCGCCAACCTGGACGAGTTCTACATGGTGCGGGTGGCCGGTCTCGTCGACATGCTGCCCGACCGGGGAACGTTGCTGAGCGACGATGGCTTGACGCCGGCCGAGCAGCTCGCGGCCATCCGCGAACGGGCCTCGATCCTGATGGCCGAGCAGCAACAGACGTGGGCGGTCCTGCAGGGCGAGCTTCGGGGGGCGGGCATCGCGGTCCTCAACGCCTCGGAACTGGTCGAGCGCGAGCGCGCCTGGCTCGAACAGTACTTCATCGATCAGGTCTTTCCGATCCTGACGCCGCTGGCGATCGACCCCGCCCATCCGTTCCCCTTCATCCCCAACGGCGGATTCTCGGCGCTGCTCAAGCTCCAGCGCAAGGACGACAAGCGTACGCTGATGGCTCTCCTGCCGTTGCCGTCGCAAGTCGACCGCTTCGTGCGGCTGCCCGGCGCGGCCATCCGTTTCCTGCCGCTCGAGGAGCTGATCGCGATCTTCCTGCCGCGGCTTTTCCCCGGCTACGAGGTGACGGCGCGCGGCTTCTTCCGTCTGATCCGCGACAGCGACGTCGAGATCAACGAGGAGTCGGAGGACCTCGTCCTTCTCTACGAAAGCGCCCTGAAGCGCCGGCGGCGAGGCGACCTGATCTCGATCACGCTCGATGCGGCCATGCCGGCCGAGCTGCGCGACTTCCTGTTCGACCAGCTCGAGATCGCCGGGCACACGGTGCACATCTTCGAG
>DATEID010000337.1:0-7732 GCA_035279245.1 Reyranella sp. | reverse complement strand
AGATCGTGGGCGAGATCGAGGACGAGCACGACGTCGCCCAGGCGCCGACGCTTGCCCGCCGAACCGACGGCACGCTCGACGTCAACGGTCGCACGCCGGTCGAGCTGCTCGAGCAGGAAATCGGCAACGTCCTGTCGGAGGACGAGCGGCGCGAGATCGACACCGTGGGCGGACTTATCTTCTCGCTGCTGGGGCGCATCCCCGAGCGCGGCGAGGTGGTGCGTCATCCCTCCGGCGTCGAATTCGAGATCCTCGACGTCGATCCGCGCCGCATTCGCCGCCTGCGTGTGCGGCCCGCCGCCGCGCCGCAAGCGGCCGCCTGATCCGCCAGTCTCGCGCCATGAAGCTCGAGGGAAAGCGCGCGCTGGTCGCGGCGTTGCTCGCCGGGGCGCTGGCGGCACTCGCCATGCCGCCGCTCGACTGGCTGCCGCTGGCGGTGGTGGGCATTGTCGTCTTCGTCTGGCTGTGGGAAGGGGCGGCGACGGCGAAGGCGGCGTTGCTGCGCGGCTGGATGTGGGGCTTAGGCCACTTCGCCGTCGGTTCCTACTGGATCGTCGAGGCGTTCTTCGTCCCGCCAGCCGACTTCAAGCTGCTGGGGCCGCCGATCGTGCTGGGCCTCGCCGTGGTGCTGGGATTTTTCCCCGGGATCGCCGCAGGGGCGACGCGGTGGATGGCCTTGCGTTGGCCCTATCTCGCCGGACGCTATCGACGGTTGGTGCTGCTGGCGGTTGCCTGGACGGTAGCCGAATGGCTGCGCGGCCACGTTTTTACGGGCTACCCCTGGAATCCCCTGGGTCATGTCTGGATGTTCGCGACGCCGCTCCTGCAAAGCGCGGCGTTATTTGGCGTCTATGGTCTCGGCACTCTCACTTTCCTGGTCCTCGCCGCGCCGACGGCAGGGTGGCGCGCGTCGGTTGCAGCGCTTGCGGCGGTTGGCGTCGCCGGCGCGGTGGGCGTGTCCATCATGCCGCCGGTCGGCACCGGCCGCGGTGACCGCATCGTTCGCCTCGTCCAGCCGAACATCCCGCAACGGGAGAAATGGCAGCGGGACAGCGCGCAAGACCATTTGCGCCATCTGATCGAGATGAGCCGCCGGCCGGGATTCGAGCATCTTGCTGCCGTGGTCTGGCCCGAAACGGCGGTGCCGTTCACGGTCCAGCCCGACTCGCCGATCTTGCCGGTGCTCGCGGTGGCCGTGCCGCCAAACGGCTACCTGCTGGCAGGTGCGGAGCGCACCACCGCGCAGTTGAGCGACGGCGCATGGAACTCCCTGCTCGCCATCGACGGTAGCGGTGCGATTCGCGGGCACTACGACAAGGTCCATCTCGTGCCCCTCGGGGAATACATTCCCTTTCACAAGGAGCTGGGCTTCCTCTCCGGGTTGGTCGGCCGGGGATCGTTCGAGGAAGGCAAGGGCCATACAACGCTCGACCTGCCCGGCCTGCCGCCCTTTGCGCCGATAATTTGCTACGAGGCGATCTTCCCTGGTGAGATTGTCGGGCCGGGACCGCGGCCAAGCTGGATCCTGAACATCACCAATGACGCCTGGTTCGGCGTCTCCAGCGGTCCATACCAACATCTCGCCAGCGCTCGGATGCGCACGATTGAGGAAGGCCTGCCGATGCTGCGCGCCGCCAACACTGGCGTGTCGGCGGTGATCGATGCCTATGGACGGGTTGTCGCTTCGCTCGACATGGAGCGTGAAGGTGTCATCGACCATGCGATTCCCGCCGGACGATCACTGACGCCGTACGGCAGATGGCATGACTGGACATTGGTGGTTCTGCTGGCGGTTCTCGGATTGCTCACCGCGTTGAGAGCGCGCACACACTGATCACAACATAAAGCTTTACGTTAGATGGACGAGCCAATGTTCAGCTTGCATTATGTGCAAGAGTGGCTAATGTCATATGCACTCCTGACGTGTAGATATGCATTTTTGCACTGATGGATCGGTGAGGCCGGCACAATTTTAACGTGTTTCCGGCCTTGTCTGTGCAAGGACATCACGTTCAGGAAAAACCAAGACCAAAAAGGATCAGAGGCCATGGCGAGATCGCACCCTGTCGATGTTCACGTGGGAGCGCGCATGCGGCAGCGGCGGACTCTTCTGGGGATGAGCCAGGAGAAGCTCGGAACGGCGGTCGGGCTCACCTTCCAGCAGATCCAGAAGTACGAGCGAGGCTCCAATCGGATTGGGTCGAGCCGGCTGTTCGAGTTCGCCAAGGTGCTGGATGTGCCGGTGTCGTACTTCTTCGACGAGATGCCTTCCAATGCGCTTGCCGGCCGACCGATGTCGGGCCGTGGCCGCAAGGGCGGGTTCGGCGAGGCGGCGACGCCGTTCGAGCAGGAGAAGGATCCGCTCATCAAGCGCGAAACGCTCGAGCTCGTGCGCGCCTACTACAAGATTCGCGAATCGCGCGTGCGCAAGCGCATTTTCGAGATGGTGAAGGCGGTGGGCGCTGCAAGCCACGCTGAGGTCCTGGGTGGCCGCAAAGGTCGCTGAAAGGACTCAACAACAGCCTCTTGATTTCTTGCCGCACTTAGAGTTTTTAACGACGCGGCCTCGATGGTCGAGGCCGCCGCGGACGGATTTGGACGACTTGCCACCGCGCAAATAAAGGCTAAGCCGGACGGCGGCCCATCCGCCCTGCCCGGAGTCCAGTGACATCTGTGGAGGGCTCAGTTGGCGCTCAAGGACTATATCTTCACCAGCGAATCCGTTTCCGAAGGCCATCCGGACAAGGTCTGCGACCAGATCTCGGATGCGATTCTTGACGCTTTCATCACGAATGACGTGAAGCTCGGCCACGCCGACGACAGCCATGCCAACACGCGGCTGGGCTGCGAGACGCTTGCCACCACCAACAAGATCGTCATTGCCGGGGAAGGGCGCGCCTCCGAGCCGTACATGCGCAAGTACGGCAAGCAGACCATCGTCAACCGCGAGGCCCTGGCGCAGATCGCCCGCGATGTCGTGCGGGACATCGGCTACGACCAGGACGGCTTCAGCTTCCATGGCGCCGATGTCGAGGTGCTGCTGCACGGCCAGTCGCCCGACATCGCGATGGGTGTCGACGCCAAGAAGAACGGGGGCAACCTCGGCGAGCAGGAGGGCGCCGGCGACCAGGGCCTGATGTTCGGCTTCGCCTGCCGCGACAGCGAGGAGTACGAGAAGAACTCCTTCATGCCGGCGCCGATCTATTTTTCGCACAAGATCCTGGAAGTGCTGAGCCAGGCTCGCCGGTCCGGCGAGCTGCCGGATCTGCAGCCCGACGCCAAGAGCCAGGTCACCGTGCGCTACGTTGACGGCAAGGCGGTCGGCGCCGTGAAGGTGGTGGTCTCGACGCAGCACAGGGAAGCGAACGGCAAGGGCAAGAAATACAACTCCGGCGCCATCCGCGAGATGATCAAGCCCCATGTCGAGAAGTCGCTGCCCAAGGGCTGGATGCCCAAGAAGGCGGCGGACTTCTTCGTCAATCCAACCGGCAACTTTGTCGTCGGCGGCCCGGACGGCGACTGCGGCCTCACGGGGCGCAAGATCATCGTCGACACCTATGGCGGTTACGCACCGCATGGCGGCGGCGCCTTCTCCGGCAAGGACCCGACCAAGGTCGACCGCTCGGCGGCCTACGCCGCGCGTTATCTCGCCAAGAATGTGGTCGCTGCCGGCCTTGCCGACCGCTGCCTGATCCAGGTGGCTTACGCCATCGGCGTTGCCGACCCGATGTCGCTTTATGTGAACACCGAAGGCACCGGCAAGGTCGACGAGCGCAAGCTCGAGAAGGTGCTGTCCGACATCTTCCCCCTGCGGCCCACCGCCATTCGCCGTGGCCTGCAGCTCAACAAGCCGATCTACCGACGCACGGCGGCTTATGGTCACTTTGGCCGCAAGCCCGACCGCGACGGCGGCTTTTCCTGGGAGCGGCTGGATCTCGTGCCGGAGCTGAAGCGCGCCTTCGGCGCGCGCTGAACGCGGCCTCAGCCCAGTTCGACGAAGTCGGGATCCTCCAGGCGCGCGAGCCGCTCCGACGCCAGCCGGGCGCAGTCGATCAGCAACGACTTGCGGCGGGCCGCCGGCACCGGCCGGCGCGTGGGATGGCGCAAGACCTCGCCGCCGTAGGAGTCCGCCACGATCAGGCCGACGTCCTGCGGGATGAGTTCCTGGGGGAAATCGACGGGCACGGCGAAGTACAGGAGATCGCACCAGGCGAGATAATCGGGCCATTTGGTGTCGACGCGCCAATCCTCGAATGAGGACTTCACTTCGACGATGGTCAATTCACCGTCCGCCGCGACGATGAAGATGTCCGCGCGCCGTCCGTCGGGCAGCGGCATCTCGAGCAGCACCGAACGCCCGCTCTGTCGCATCAGCCGACAAGCGCCGCGGCAGACGGCGATGGTCGTGTCGGGACGGGTCTGCCGGGCGGTCGGGACCAGATTCATGGATCGAGGATCAGCGCGGCGGTCGCGAGAGTCGAGGCGGAACGTCGCTGGCGGATCGCTCGGCCTTTGGGCTGAACGTGGCGGCAAGCTCTTCGGCGCGGCTGCGGTCGGCCGGCGAGATCTGTCCCGATACCTTTTCCTGGACCATATGCGCTTCGGTCCGGCCGCCGCGTTCGGCCAACAGCAGCCATTTGTAACCCTCGACCGGATCGGCCGTTCCAACCGCGCCGCCCAGTAGCAGAACGCCCAGCGCGAGCTGCGCCTCCGGCAAGCCTTGGCGCGCGGCACGTCCGTACCAGGCCGTGGCCTGGCCAAGGTCGCGTCCCACGCCGGAGCCGGCCGCATAGGCATTGGCGAGCTTGAACTGTGCCGATGGAACACCCGCATCCGCCGCTTGCCTGTACCAGGCCGCCGCAGTCGCCAGGATCTTCCGGTTGGCGGCCTTGTCGCGCGGCGACAAGGTGCGGGCCGTCATGTCACCCAAGGCAAGCGCCGCTTCCGGGACGCCGTCCTTCTGCGCCGCGAGCAACCATTTTTGGGCGGCGGCCGCATCCGCCTTGACGCCGAGGCCATCGGCCAGGGCGAGCCCGTAGCGCAGCGCCGCCAGGGGAAGACCCTGTTCGGCGGCGCGACGATAAAGGTCGGCAGCGCGCACAGGATCCGCCACGACAGCGCCCTGGCTTTCCTCGAAGGCGCGTCCCAGCGCATAGAGAGCGTACGGATCGTTAGATGATGCGGCTTTCTCCAGCCAGGCGCGGGCCTGCACGAGATCGTGCGGCACGCCTTGGCCCCGAAAGTAGAGGACACCAAGATTGAGCGCGGCTCGGTAGTGGCCTGTGGCGGCGGCCTTCTCGAAGAGCTGTGCCGCCCTCGCATCATCGCGTGCGACGCCGGCAAGCCCTTGCGCATAGACCAGCCCGAGCTGATGGGCGGCCTCGGGCGAGCCGGCGGCAAGCGCTTGGCTCAGTGCTTGCAGACCTTCGCTGCCCCGATCGCGATCGATCAGCACGGCGCCAAGCCATGCTTCGGCGTCGGCATTGCCCGCAGCAAGCCGCCGCAACTCGGCTTCCGCAGTGGCGAGGTCGCCGGCGCGGTAGGTTGCGATGGCGCTTTGCAATGCCGGTGGCGCGGCATGCCCAGGCGATTGGGCGAAGGCCGGCGTGCAGATGCCGAGCAGCGCCGCAAGCAGCGCCGCTCGCGCCGGGGTCATTTGGTCTTGAAGGAAAAGGCGGCGGCCGCCTGCTTGGCCTTCTCGATCTCGTCGGGCTTCAAATCAGCGCCGACCCGGGCAAGCAGCGCATCGACGTTGGGTCCGTTCCAGCGTTGGGCGATGAGCAGCCATTTGTACGCCTCGGAAAGGCTTTTGGGCACGCCCTTGCCATCGGCATAGGCGCTGGCCAGCGGCGGGATGGCGGTTGTGTAGCCTCGCTCGGCGGCATCGAGCAGCAGCGGCACGCCCTTGTCCATGTCGAACAGCTTCGAGTCCGGATTGCCGTAGACATAAAAGCCCAGCAGGAATTGCGCGCGGGGGTCGCGTTCCTTGGCCAGAAGCTGAAGCGCCTTCTCGGCCGCCGGCATGTCACCGGCTTGCAAGGCCTTGAGGCCGTCGTCGATGCCGGCGAGCGCCGGCTGGGTCAGCGTGGCGACCGTCAAGACGGCAGCACAAAGAGCGGGCATCAAGGGAAAACGGGCAGAGCGCACGGCCAAACTCCGACAATCACGGAACCGGCGACCGTCTAGCATGGAAAGCACGGCTCAACACGCTGCGCAGATGCGGCGAGAGGCGGCATGGGAGGTCACCATTCGCCAATTGAATTGCCGGTTACGATCGACAGAGAAATTTGCAGTAAAAATTTTGACGATATGCAGTTTGGGCCACCTTAAGTCACTGATTTTTCTACGAAAACTGTTCTTTTCCGCCCTTCGACCGACAAACTTGCATTCCCCTTTTCGGCTATCTACCGGCAGTGCCGCTTCAAAAAAGCCAAGAAATTGAGGGCTCCTTCAAAAACCAGATATGCAATTTTGCAAGTGACAGAGGGTGAGGCCTTTTGTTAAGGTCGCCTCATTAGAGATCGTTGTTTCTAGTTTTAGTCATATCTGAAAGGTTTCCGAGAATTCAGGACGGCGCTTTTTCAATGTGCGCCAACCCAAGTTTCCCATAGCCCGCCGGCGGCTCCCCAGGCCGCTCATCGAAGCCCCCTTCCCACACACCCAAAGGCTTCGATAACCCCACACCCAGGCGGGCTCCAAGGAAGGCCGGTCGTTCCCCAAGCGACCGGCCTTTCGTATTTTATGCCTTGATGTCCACAGGCGGGCGGCCGATGGTTTCGCAGGAATGCGGGAGAAGCCCTTATGCCGCTTGTCTTTTCGCCGGTTGCGAACGAATCTAGATACCCCAAAATTGCCTATCTAGAAAAAAACAATGCAGCAAAATCAGGCACGGCAAGAGCCAAGATATGCATTTTTGCAAGTTACGGACGTTTTTCCGCATGTTAATGTTCGTCCATTAGACAAATTCTTACTTTATTGGTTTCAATATGAAAATTGTCGGTTTTCCAATTGACGTGTCGCGTTCGCAGGACGGCCGTATCGTTCGCGGCCTGCGCACCCGGCAATCGTTGATCCAAGCCACACTCGATTTGATTCAGGCCGGCGACGTGGAGCCGACCTCGGCGGCCATCGCGACGATCGCTGGCGTTTCGAGCCGCGCGCTGTTTCAACACTTTTCCGGCTTGGCCGATCTTTATGCGGCAGCCTTCGATCTCGCCGTGAGCCGGGCCTTTGCGGCCAGCCGGCCGGTCGACAATGCGGCATCGCTTTCCAGCCGCATCGACCTTCTGGTGTCGGACCGGTCGGCGCTGTTCGAGGAGTGGCTGCCCGTCTGGCACTTCGCCGAACGGGTACGCAGCGTCGCCCCGGCGGTCGGACTGGGTGTTGCACAGTTGCGCAAGCTCCTGCGCGAGCGGCTTGCCGCCTGGTTCGCGATCGAGCTGGGCAATCTCGATCCCGCCGCGCGCGACCTCGTGCTCGACTCGCTCGATGTCGCCTTCGGCCTCGACAGTTGGATGAACATGCGCGAGCAGCTCCGCCTGTCGCCGATTCATGCCTCCCGTACCTGGCGTTTCACCGCGGAGGCGATCGTTCTGCAGGCCCTTGCCGTCCCTTCACAGCCCGTGGCGGTGGCCTGACGGCCGCCACGACGAAGCGGATCCTCCCACCCAGCGCTTCGTCATTTGACCCACCTTCCCAGTCACGGGCCTTTCAGAGGCCGGTCGTCCCCAAG
>DATEID010000336.1:0-7717 GCA_035279245.1 Reyranella sp. | reverse complement strand
CGTTGCGGTTCTTCTGGAGCGTGCTTTTGCCGCTTTCGGTCTCGAATATCGTGGCGCTCGGCATCATCCTGTTCCTCTACGGTTGGAACCAGTACCTGTGGCCTCTGCTGTTCACGACCGACAAGAACATGGCGACCGCCGTCATCGGCCTGAAGGATCTGATCCCGCAGGCCGATACCGAGCCCGCCTGGAACATCGCCATGAATGCCGCGCTGCTGGTCATGCTGCCGCCGGTGATGGTGGTGATCGGACTGCAGCGCTGGCTGGTGAAAGGCCTGGTCGATGCCGGCAAATAGGCACGTGCGGATCGTCGGCCATCGCGGGGCGCGCAATCTCTGGCCGGAGAACAGCCTCGACGGCTTTCGACGCGCCAAAGCACTTGGCATCGACGCGGTCGAATTCGACGTCCATCTCGCGCGTGATGGCGAACTCGTCGTGATCCACGATCCGACGCTCGAGCGCACGACCGAGGGCGTGGGCCCCGTTGCCGATCGCGGCGCGGCCGAGCTCGCGACGATCAAGCTGCGCGACGGCAGGGGAGAGGGCGTGCCGCGGCTGGCGTCCGTGCTCGACGTCTTTGCCGATTCCGGGACGGAGCTGCATATCGAGATCAAGACCGATGCGATGGGCCGGCCCTATCCCGACCTGGAGCGCCGGGTGCTCGATCTGCTGGAACGGCGCGGGATGCGGGACGATGCCGTCCTGACCTGCTTCGTGCCGCAAGTGCTGGAGAGTGCGCGCCGGCTGTCGCCCGCCCAGCGCGTTCTCGCTTCCCTCGATCGTCGTTCGGCCGAGATGCTGGGCGGGCTGACGCTTGCCCTCGATCGCCTGACCGCCATCGAGGGCTGCATGGTCGCCGTGGAGAAGGGTCTGCTGGCGCAGAGCTTCGATCTTTGCCTGCAACGTCTCGGCCCGGATCGACTCGGAGTCTGGGTGCCGAACGAGCCCGCGGAGCTGGCAGCTTGGCTCTCGCGACCCCTGCGTCAGATCACGACCGACCGCCCCGATATCGCTCTGCAAGAGAGGCGCAATCACTACACAGCGATTGAATAGACTGCCGGCCGCCTCTAGGCTCCGCTGCCGAAGACGAGCACTCGGGGAGGAGACGGATGAAGCTTCTTGCTGCCGCCAGCCTGGCGGCCTGCGCGCTGGCCTGGACGAGTACCGCATCCGCCCAAGAGGCCAAGCTGTGCGACAAGCCGCGCCAAATGGAAGGCTTCAAGACCTGCGCCGACGTCGCCAAGGCGGAGGCGGAAGGCGCCTTCGTCCTCTACTCGACCGACCCGGATGCTGGCCAGGCCAAGCTGCTGGCCGCCTTCAACAAGGCGTTCCCCAAGATCAAGACCAACTATGTGCGACTGCAGGCCGGCGCGCTCTACGCCAAGCTTCTGTCGGAGCGGCAGGCCAAGTCCTATCTCGTCGACGTGATCCAGCTCTCGGATATGGGCATGATCCTCGACTTCCAGAAGCGCAACGGCTTCACGCAGTACATCTCGCCCGAGATGGCCGCCTTCAAGAAGGAGTACAAGAGCACGCCGGAAGGCTATTGGACCTGGGGCTCTATCATCATGGCGGGCCTCGCCACCAATCCCAAGGTTGTGCCGACAGCGGAGGCGCCGAAGAAGTGGGAGGACCTGCTCGATCCCAAGTGGAAGGACGGCATCAGCGTCAAGGTCTCGAATTCGGGCCTGCAGCACGGCGTCTGGTACACGCTGAAGCCGATCCTGGGCGACGACTACTTCAAGAAGTTCGCCGAGCAGAAACCGCGCGCGTTCGATTCCTATGTCCAGCAGTACGGCCGCCTGGTCGACGGCCAGGACAAGGTCATCATGGGGGCGCAGTATTCGGGATATCTCGAGTTCAAGCTCAAGGGCGCGCCGCTCGACTTCCAGTTCCCCGCGACGGGCGCGCCGGCGGTGCCGGAAACCTACGGCATCGTCGCCGAGGGCCCGCATCCCAACGCGGCGCAGCTCTTCATGGACTGGTTCCTTTCGCCGGTCGGGCAGAAGGCGCTGTCGGACGCCCTCCTGCTGCATTCGCCGCGTGACGACGTGCCTCCGCCCGCGGGCGGCGTGCCGCTGAAGGAGATGAAGCTCCTCGTGCCCGCCGACTGGACGGCATTCGAGAAGGATCGGCCGTCGTTCGCGAAGCAGTGGGACCGTATCGTCGGCGCCCGCCACTGAGCCGGTCTTGACGGCGATCACCGACGCGAGCGTTCCCCGACCCCTCGGGCGTCCGGCGCGCAACTGGCAGCCCGCGGTCACCGCCGCCGTCGTGCTGGTGGTGAGCCTGCTCGTTCTCCTGCCGCTGGTGTTCCTGGTCGAGGAGTCGCTGAACGTCGGCGATGCCCTGACATTCCCACCCGAGGCGTACGGCATCTCGAACTACATCGAGATGTTCCAGGAGGATCTGGGCATCCTCACCAATACCGTGAGCATCGCGGTGATGGCGACGATCATGGCGATCCTGATCGGCTTCACGCTGGCCTGGATCCTGACGCGCACCAACGTGCCGGGCCGCGAGCGACTCGAGCGGTTGATGGAGCTGCCCTATTACATGACCCCGTTGGTCGGCGCGCTCGCCTGGGCCGTGCTGGCCGCCCCCAAGAGCGGCTTCTTCAATCAGCTTTGGCATTATATCGGCGGCCCCGGCGACATCGTCGATGTCTACTCCATGTTCGGCATCGCCTGGATCATGGCCCTGTTCGAGGGGACGGTGGCATTTGTCATGATCTCCGCCTCGATGAAGTCGATGGATCCTGCCCTCGAGGAATCGGCGCGCGTGATGGGGGCCAGCAAGCTGCGCACCGCGCTGACCGTGACGCTGCCGCTGGTCATGCCGGGCGTGCTCGGCGCCATGCTGTTCGTGTTCGCCGAGATGCTGGGCTCGTTCGCGGCCGCCCTGGTGATCGGCATTCCGGCCCGCATCTACGTGATCACCACCTCGATCTGGGAGTCCACGCTCTCCTACCCGCCCGACTATGGGCGCGCGGCGGCGATGGGGCTCGCGCTGTTCGTCGTCATGTTCGGCATGCTCACCTTCTATCGCTGGATGGTGAGGCGCGGCAGCTTCGCCACCATCACCGGCAAGGCGTTCCGACCCCGCGCCATGGACATGGGGCGGCTCTCCTGGCTGCTGCTGGGCGTGTGCCTGCTCTACATCTTCCTGGCGGTCGTCCTGCCGATCGGCGCACTGATCCTGACCTCGCTGCAGCGCTTCGCGACCGTCATCCTGAGCCAGGCCGAATTCACCTTCGCGAACTATCGCATGGCGCTCGGCCTGGGACCCGTGCGCACGGCTCTGTTCAACAGCCTGACGCTCGGCTTCGGCGTCGCCTCGGTGGGCGTGCTGGTGATGGCGCTGATCGTCTGGATCATCTACCGCTCGCAGCTCAGGGGTCGCGGCGCCATCGAGTATCTCGTGATGTTTCCGCAAGCCGTGCCGCGCATGGTGTTCGGTCTCGCGCTTCTCTGGGCCTGGCTCAACATCCCGATCCCGATCTACGGCACGCTGTGGCTGCTGGCGCTGGGCTACTTCACCGTGATGCTGCCGCTCGGCGTGCGCACGTTGGCGGGCGTCGTCCTACAGATCGACAAGAGCCTGGAGGAATGCGCTCGTGTCTGCGGCGCGAGCTGGGGTTATCAGATGCGCAGCGTGACGCTGCCGCTGCTTCGGCCGGGCATTCTCGCCGCATGGCTCCTGATCTTCATGGCTTGCGTGCGCGAGCTCGGCGTCTCGGTGTTCCTGATGGGCCCCAATGCCAAGGTGATCGCGCCCTCGATCGTGTCGGCTTTCGCCTCGAGCGGCACCGAGCTCACGGCGGCGATGGCGCTGATCCAGACGGCCAGCGTGGTCGTGGCCCTCATCATCCTTTTCCGCCTCACCCGCGGCATGACGAAGGAATTGGCGTGACCAGGATCGAGCTCGAGGATCTCGTCATCCGTTACGGCGACATGACGGCGGTGAACGGCGTGAGCTTCACCGTGAACCGCGGCGAGCATCTGACGCTGCTCGGGCCGTCGGGCTGCGGCAAGACCACGACACTGCGCGCCATTGCCGGCCTCGAGCAGCCTGTGAGCGGCGCCATCCGCATCGATGGCCAGCCGATGTTCGACGCAGCGGCGCGCAAGAACGTGCCGGCTGAGCAGCGCGGCGTCTCGATGGTGTTCCAGTCCTATGCCGTCTGGCCGCATATGAGCGTGTTCGACAACGTTGCCTACGGCCTCAAGGTGCGCAAGCAGAGCAGGGCCGACATCCAGGCCAACGTCGACCGGGCGCTCGGTCTGGTGCAGATGCGACACCTCGCCGACCGTGCTGCCTCCAAGCTGTCGGGCGGCCAGCAGCAGCGCGTGGCGCTCGCCCGTGCCATCGCCTTCTCGCCCACCGTCGTGCTGTTCGACGAGCCGCTTTCCAACCTCGACGCCAAGCTGCGGGCGGAGATGCGTGTCGAGCTGCGCGATCTGCAGCGCCGCCTCGACATCACATCGGTCTATGTCACGCACGACCAGGAGGAGGCGCTCGCCATTTCCGACCAGGTGATCGTGATGAACGTCGGCTCGATCGAGCAGATCGGCACACCGGAGGAAATCTACAATCGGCCGCAGAGCCGCTTCGTGGCCGACTTCGTGGGTTCGGCCAACATCCTGAAGGGTCGGCTGACCGGGCCGGACACCTTCGAAGCCGAGGGCGGCGCCAAGCTGCGCATCAATACCGCCACGACGGCGCGCAATGGCGCGGGCGAGGTGGCGGTGCGCACGGCCTATATCGATCTGATCGCCAGGCCGGGCGACAACCAGCTCCTGGGAACGGTGCGGCAGCGCATGTTCCACGGCGATTTCGTGCAGTACATCGTCGAATGTGTCTGCGGCCGCCTGATCGTCCGCCGGCCGCCGACCAATCTCCTGGACGAGGGCGCGCCCGTGACGCTCTCCTTCTCGCCCGAGCACACGGTCTTGTTGCGCGGCGAGCCAGCGTCCTGAGGGCCGGTCAGAAGGGCTCCGTGCCGGCCACGATCACGCGATGCATCAGCCGGCGCTCGCCCTCGGGATAGTCGGCATTGGCCTTGTGCATGGTGCAGCGATTGTCCCAGATCACGACGTCGCCCTGCCGCCAGACATGCCGGTACTGGTATTTGGGCTGGATCGCATGCGCGATCAGGGTATCGAGCAGCGCATCGCTCTGGGCGCGTCCGAGGCCCACGATGCCTTCCATCCGGTTGGGGTTGAGATAGAGCGCCTTGCGGCGCGTGTCGGGATGCGTGCGCACCAGCGGATGGACGGCCTCCGGCATCGCCGCCATTTCCGCCTCCGGTCGTTTGGCGACACGGCCCGTCTTTCGACTGGAGTCGTATTTGTGCACGACCTTGAGTCCCTCGATCTCAGCCCTGGTCTCGGACGGCAGATCGTCATAGGCGGCGTACATGTTGGTGAACTGGGTGTCGCCGCCCTTCGAAGGCACGACCACGCCGTAGAGCATGGTGAGGGAGCAGGGCTTCCGCATGAAGCTGTCATCGGTGTGCCAGCTCGCGCCGTTCACCAGCTTCTCGCCGTCGCCCAGCTCGTCGCGATCCTCGCTCGAGATGATGTTGACCTCGGCGCATTCCTCGGTCCGGGCGAGCTGCCGGCGCAGCATCGGCGTGCCGAAACGCGCCATGGCATTGCGGAACGGGACGGGGGCGAGACTCTGCTCGCGGATGCAAAGTACGAGATTTTCGTGCAGCGCCTCGATCAACTCGGCTTGCGTCGACTCATCGAGCGGTCTGTTGAGATCGATTCCCGTGACGGCAGCCGCCATGTGGCCACCGAGCTTTTCCTGCCGAAGCGCCATCGTTTCCTCCGATGGCCATTGAGCACCGGCAAGATTCAAATGCCAAGCGCGGCGGCAAGACGACGAAACGCGGTATCGCTTCCCGGCAGACCGAAGCGCAGCCATTGCGGGTGGCGGCTGAAGGCGCGCACATGGATGCCATGCCGTCCCAGCCGCTCGACGATGTCCGTGGCATTTTCGTGCCGCGCCAGGCGAAAAAGCGGCGTGCTGCCCAGCAACGAGAACCCCGCCTTCCCGAGCATGGCATCGAGCCGTTCGCCATCCTCCTTCAACCGCACTGCCGCTGCGCGAAGCCAGGCAGCGTCGTCGAGCGCGGCACGGCCGATCGAGAGTGCGGGGCCGGAAACCGCCCAGGGGCCAAGTTCTGCCCGCAGTCGGCTTGCCAAGTCCGGGCGAGCGATGGCGAAACCCAGCCGCAGGCCCGCCAGCCCGTAGGTCTTGCCGAAGGAGCGCAGCACGACGGCATTCGGCGGCAGATTGCTCGCGAGGCTTGTGGCTGGCGGCAGGAAATCGATGAATGCTTCGTCCACCACCAGCATCGCTCGTGCCGTCCAAAGCTCCGCTGCAGGCACAAGCCGTCCCGAGGGATTGTCGGGGTTGACGAGAACAGCAACGTCATAGCCGTCCGTCGCTGCGAAATCCTCGACGACCGTCACGTCGTGACCTTGTCGTCGCCAGCAAACCTCGTGCTCTTCATAAGTCGGTCCGACCACGGCGACGCGTGATCTCGGCGCCAGTCGCGGCAGAAGCTGGATCAGCGCCTGCGTGCCGGGCGCGGCGACGACCGCTTGCGGATCGTCCACGCCGAAACGCCTCGCCGCAGCCGCGCACAGCGCATCCCGATCGGCGCGGCCCGGCAAGCGCGACCATGCATCGGCAGCGACGGCCTCGACAGGGTAGGCGACGGGGTTGATCCCGGTCGAGAGATCCAGCCATGGCTGGGGTGCCAGCGGAAAGCGCCGGCGAACCGCCTCGAGATCGCCGCCGTGAACGACGGTAGCGTCCTGTTTCATCGCCATGATAGGCACGAGGCCATGTTCGTCGGTCTTGCCCTTGTCGCTGCGCTGATCGAGGCGACGGCGGGTTATCCCGATCGCCTGTTCCGCTGGATCGGCCATCCCGTGACCTGGATCGCGCGCGTCATAACATGGGCCGACCGTACGTGGAATTCGGGCGGCGGCTCCGGCCTGCAGCAACGCTTGAAAGGGGTTCTGCTGCTGCTGCTGCTGGTCGGGGGCAGCTTGCTCTCGGGCTTGCTGATCATGGACGTTCTCCATCTCCTTTTGCCCGCGGCTCCTGCCTTCGCAGCCTGCGCTTTGCTCGCCAGCGCGCTGCTTGCGCAGCGCAGCCTCGATTCGCACGTAATGGCGGTCGCGGATGCGCTCGAAAAGCAGGGCTTGACCGCCGGCCGCGAGGCGGTCGCGATGATCGTCGGGCGCGACACCAAGGATCTCGACGAAGCGGGCGTGAGCCGCGCCGCCATCGAGAGCCTGGCCGAAAGCTTCTCCGACGGTGTCGTGGCGCCGCTCTTCTGGATGGCGCTGGCCGGCCTGCCGGGCGCGCTGGCCTACAAGGCGATCAACACCGCCGACAGCATGGTCGGCCACAAGACGCCGCGTCATCTGCATTTCGGTTGGGCGGCCGCGCGCATCGACGACCTCGTGAACCTGCCGGCGTCGCGACTCGCCGCCCTTTGGCTGGCGCTGGCCGCCCTGCTCTCGCCGGGCTTGTCGGCGCGGCGCGCCTTCACGACGGCGTGGCGGGACGCCGGCCGGCACGAATCGCCCAATGCCGGTTGGCCGGAAGCGGCGATGGCGGGCGCGCTCGGCGTGCGGTTGATGGGGCCACGTAGCTACGATGGCGAGCCGGTGGCCGGACCCTGGCTGGGCGA
>DATEID010000335.1:0-9258 GCA_035279245.1 Reyranella sp. | reverse complement strand
GTCATGACGCATGTCACCGATCAGACCGTGCTCAAGCACATCGAACATCTGGTCGCCGAGGAGAAGCGGCTCTACGGCAAGGGCGCGATCTCCGATAAGGAAAAAGAACTGCTTGGCTCCATCAACGTCGAGCTCGACCGGTGCTGGGACCTTCTGCGCCAGCGGCGCGCCCTGCGCGAGTTCGGTCGCGATCCGGACGAGGCCGAGGTGCGCCCCGCAAAGACGGTCGAGAATTACCAGGGATAGAGGAGCGCAACTCCCGCCCGCTGCGTGCCGTTCCCTTTGCTGAAGAAAGGGAGTGCACTATGGCGCACAATCAGGCGGCGCAGAACCAGGCGGTCGTATGGATTGAACCCCGTGAAGCGCAGGTGTTCAGCTTCCATGCCGATAAGGTCGAGCGCAAGACCGTGGCCAAGGCGGAAGTCGAGGAACGACCGGCGGCCCGGGATTCGGGCGATGCACCTGGCGGCCACCTTCGCGACAATCGGCGGTTCTTCGAGGCCGTCCTTGCAAGTGTCGAGGCGGAGCTGGCCAACGCAGGCCGCTGGTTGATCGTCGGCCGGAGCGAACCCGGTGCGGAGTTCAACCGGTATGTGCAGGATCATGCGGAAGCGCTCGCCGAGAAGCTGATGGGCGTCGAGGCGCTCGATCATCCTCAGGAAGAAGACGTCTTGGCGACGGCACGCGAACGGTTCGGTTATGGCAATGCGGCCGCGTCCTCTGTCGCGAGCCGGATCGGTCCATCGGGATAGCTGGTTCCCTACGAGGCCTTCTTTTCCCAGCGAGCGGCCGCCTCGTCGTCGCCTTCGTGGGCGTCGACCCATTTCTCTCCCGCCGGCGTCTCCTCGAGCTTCCAGAACGGCGCTTTGGTCTTGAGCCAGTCGACCAGGAACTCGCAGGCCTCGAACGCGGCCTCGCGGTGGGACGAGCCGACGATGACGAGGACAATGCGATCGCCGGCCGCAAGTCGACCGTACCGATGCACGATCAGGGTGGCTTCGAGCGGCCAACGGCGGCAGGCCTCAGCTTCGATCTCCTCCAACGCCTTTTCGGTCATGCCTGGATAGTGCTCCAGCGTGAGCGCATCGATGCGCTCACGATGCAGCCCTTCACGGATATGCTTGTCGCGCACCAGTCCGACGAACAATGCCACGCCGCCAATGCGCTTGTTGCCGCTTGTCAAAGCCTCGATTTCCGCACCGACATCGAAGTCCGCCTCCTGCACTCGAACGGCCATATCTCAGCCTCCCGTGAATGGCGGGAAGAACGCCACCTCGCGAGCACCGGCGAGCGGCGCATCGAATGGCGCGGTCCGATGGTCGACCGCTGCGCCGAAAGCCGCGCCTTCCGCCAGGGCCTCTGCGTGGCCGTTGCTGCGTGTGCGCAACCAGACGACGAGATCGCCTACCGTGCGCACTTCGCTCGGTGGCTCGACCTGTTCCTCGGCGACGCCCACCGTGCGCTTCATCCAGGCAAAGTATTTCACTTTCATTCGGCGCTGCCCGGCGGTGCATCCTCCGCCATGTGACGCAATCCCGTCCTCAAGTAGTCATAGCCGGTCACGAGGGTAAGGCCAGCGGCGATCCAGATGAGGCAGAGGCCGATGGCCGTGACCCAGCTGGCTGCCGCATCACCGACGAGCAGGAATGCAAGAGCCGTCATCTGGACGGCGGTCTTCCATTTGGCGAGCTGGCTCACCGGCAGCCCGACATGCAGTTCGGCCAGGAACTCGCGTAAACCCGAAACCAGGATCTCTCGCGCCAGGATGATGAGCGCCGCAAAAACATGGACGCCGTTCAAGGGACCGTCTTGCACCAGCATGACCAGGACGGCGGCGACCAGAAGCTTGTCGGCAATCGGATCGAGAAAGCGGCCAAGTCGCGAGATCTGATGGTAGCGGCGTGCAAAATAGCCGTCGAACCAGTCGGTTACCGCTGCCGCCACGAACAGGAATACCGCCACCCAGGGCGACCATGGCCGGTCGAGCCACTGGCAGGCGACCACCAGCGGGATCGCCACGATACGCGACAGGGTCAGGATGTTGGCAGTATTGAGCATGTCTGTTCCAGGAGCATAAAGCCCATCGGCCGCCGCCTGTCACCCGACGGCGGAAGAAAAGGCTCAGCCTGCGCCGCGGAAGTGGTCGTGGATCTTGCGGGCGAGCGCATCGGAAATGCCCGGAACCGCCTTGATGTCCTCGAGAGTCGCGCCAGCGACGGCGCGTGCGCTGCCAAAATGATGCAGCAGGGCGCGCTTACGGCCCGCGCCGATGCCTGGCACTTCGTCGAGCGCGGAACGGCTGATGCTGGCGGCCCTCCGTGTGCGGTGGGTACCGATGGCAAACCGATGTGCCTCGTCCCGCAGGCGTTGCAGGAAATAGAGCACGGGATCGCGCGGCTCCAGGGAGAAGGGCGGTTTGCCCGGCAGGAAGAAGCGTTCGCGACCGGCGTCCCGGTCCGGTCCCTTGGCGATGCCGACCGTAGCGATATCCTCCAGTCCGAGTTCGGCCAGCACCTGGCGGACGACCTCGAGCTGGCCTTGGCCGCCGTCGATCAACAGCAAATCCGGCCAGTGCTCCTCGTTGCGCTCCGGATTCTCCCTGAGAGCGCGACCGAACCGTCGGCTCATGACCTCGCGCATCATGGCGAAGTCGTCGCCGGCTGCTCCTTCTGTCTTGATGTTGAACTTGCGGTACGCATTCTTGATGAAGCCATCGGCGCCAGCCACGATCATGGCGCCGATCGCCGCAGTCCCCTGGATGTGACTGTTGTCGTAGACCTCGATCCGCTCCGGCGGAGCATCGAGGCCGAACACGCGGGCGACGCCCTCCAGCAATTGCCGCTGCGTGCCGCGCTCCGCCATGCGCCGCGCCAAAGCCTCGCGCGCATTGGTGACGGCCTGGTCGAGCGCATCTTTCTGGTCGCCGCGCCTGGGATTTCGGATCTCGACTTTGTGGCCGGTTGCAAGGGCGAACGCGCTTTCCAGAAGCTCGGCCTCCGCCACCTCGTGGCTCGTGAGAACGAGCTTGGGCGCCGGCCGGGATTCGTAGAACTGGCCAATGAAGGCCGACAGAACCTGCGCCTCGTCGAGCTCCTTGCCGTGGCTCGGGAAATAGGCCCGGTTGCCGAGGTTCTGGCCGGCGCGCAGGAAGAACACCTGCACGCACACCTGCCCGCCTTCGGCATGGGCGGCGAAGATATCCGCCTCGTCGATCGAGTGCAGGCTGATCGACTGGTGCGACTGGATATGGGCCAATGCCTTGATGCGGTCGCGCAGGACCGCAGCCTGCTCGAATTCGAGATTGGCCGAGGCCTCTTCCATGCGCTCCGACAGCGCCTGCTGGACCTCGCGATTGCGTCCGCCCAGGAAGCCGCGCACCTCGTCGACCACCCTGTCGTATTCCGGCTTGTCGATGCGGCCGACGCAGGGCGCCGTGCAGCGTTTGATTTGGTATTGCAGGCAAGGCCGGGTCCTTGTCGAGAAGACGCCATCGGAACAGGAGCGCAAGGGAAAGGCGCGTTGCAGCGCGTAAAGCGTGCGGTTGACCGCAGTCGCCGAGGCGAAGGGGCCGAAATATTCGTTGTCCGGTTCTCGCGTGCCACGGTGCTTGGCGAGCTGTGGCCACTCGGTGTCGCGGCGGATGACGATATAGGGAAAGGACTTGTCGTCGCGCAGCAGCACGTTGAAGCGCGGCCGGAAGCGCTTGATGAGGTTGTTCTCCAGCAGTAGCGCCTCGGCCTCGCTGTCGGTAACAGCGAATTCCATGGTCCGCGTCGCCGACACCATGCGCATCAGGCGTGTGGCCAGACGCGTCGGCTGGGTATAGGCCGCCACCCGGCTGCGCAGCGATCTGGCCTTGCCGACGTAGAGGACCTCGCCGTCCGCGGCGATCATGCGATAGACGCCTGGTTTGCGCGGCAAGGTGTGGACGAAGTCGGCGATGATCCGCATGCCGTCGGCGAGCGATCCTTCACTCGGCGGCTGTTCGATGTCGGTTTCGGTGCTCACGAGGATGTGGGGAAGTCTGTGAAAAAGCCGATTGCATGGCCGACGTTACATCGGCGTCACCGTATTGACTCAATGTAGGCAGAGTGGCAACGCGCTGCCACCCTGCATCTAGTACATTGATCTCTCTCTCTTATTCGGCTTCCGCAAGGGCTGCAGAGGAACGTCGTGCCAAGTGATGTTCCCGTTATGGCCCAATCGTTTGCTGCACTCCCATATGTGGATAACTTTCGGCTTTCAGAGCACCGACAGCATCCGGCCGACCAGCGGATGGCGGACGACGTCTTGGTCGGCCAACCGGACGACCGCTACATCCGGAAGACCCTCCAGCCGCTTGGCGATGGCTCCCAAGCCCGACAGTTCTGGGAGCAGATCCGTCTGGTCCGGATCGCCCGTCATTACCATCGTCGAGTGCCAGCCCAGTCGCGTCAGCAGCATCTTGATCTGGCCATACGTACAGTTTTGCGCCTCGTCGATCAGCACGAAGCTGTTGTTCAGCGTCCGGCCGCGCATGAAGGCGACCGGGGCGATCTCGATCGTCCCGTCGTCCAGATTCTGGCGCAAACGCTTGGCCCCTAGCCGGTCGTTCAGGGCGTCCCAAAGCGGCCGCAAGTAGGGATCGAGCTTTTCGCGCATGTCCCCCGGCAGGAAACCCAGGGTCTCCCCGGCTTCCACGGCTGGCCGCGAAAGGACGATGCGTGACACGGCGCCGGCTTCGAGGGCTTCGACCGCGGCCGCGATGGCGAGATAGGTTTTGCCGGTGCCAGCTGGTCCGACGGCGACGGTCAGAGGCTTGGTCTCGATCGCCTCTATCAAAAGCCGCTGATTATCGCTGCGCGGCCTGATTTTCCTAATGTAGCTCTGGTCCCGGTCGTTGGCTGGCGTGTGGTCGAAGACGAGGTTGTGAATACGGGCGCTATCAATGGCGTGAATCTTGGCGCGGCGGGCGGCGCGTTTGGCCATATTCGTACTCCGAGGTCAGTAGCGGGTGAGCAAGGCCGGGCACCCGAAAGCAAGAACGCCCCCGCAAGCGGAGGCGAGGGCGATCGGCGGCATGTCGGCAGGTGCTGTAAAGAGGGCACGCGGCGGCCATTCCACCGGTGATCTCGGTTCCGTCGGGGCGCATGGTCCTCGAACGGATAGGCACCTCCTTCACTTACCGAGAAGAGGGTACCTCAGATTGCGCCAAGTCAGCCACAACATTTATGGCTATTCCTCGAAAATTCACACAAGACATCCATTTGAATCGACGCCAGAGCGAGTGTTGCGCGAACGCCACAGCTTTGGCGCGAAAGTGGCCGACATGGCGGAAGTGGGCAACGTATGGCGGCTTCGTGTCGTTGGAGCGCTGTCACACCTTGCCTAGAGGAAGCAGTCGCATGAAAAAAACCCTGCTCGGCGCAGCAGCCCTCATCGCCTTGCCGATGGCGGCAGCCCACGCGCAATCGGACTGGTTCACGCCCGGCCAGTCCTTTCCCGGTTTCTATATTGGTGCCGAGGGTGGCCTCAACTGGCTGTTGAACAGCAGCAACTACAACATGGATCTCGGCTACGCCGTCGGCGGCAAGGTTGGCTATGACTTCGTCGGGCCGCGCGTCGAGTTGGAGGGCATGTACCGGTCCAACAATGGGCGCGGCACGGCCAACTTCGGCAACATCTTCAGCAACAGTGCCGGCCGCATCGAGCAGGTGAGCGTGATGGCCAACGCGCTCTACGACTTCTTCCCGGGCGCGGTGGTCACGCCCTATATCGGGGCGGGGCTGGGCGTTGCCTTCGCCGACAACGCCATCAACGGCTGCTCGCTGTGCAGCACGCAGTTCGCGTACCAGGGCATGATCGGCCTGGGATGGAACGCCACCCAGAACATCCGGGTCGACCTGGAGGGCCGCTACTACGGCACGACCAATCCCGGCAACTACGAGAACAACAACATCGCGGTCATGCTGGGCGTCAGCTACAAGTTCGGCCAGCCGGCCGTGGCCGCGCCACCGCCGCCGGCGCCGGCCGCACCGACAGCGCCGTCCTTCATGGTGTTCTTCGACTGGGATCGTTCGAACCTGTCGCAGCAGGCCCTGAGCACGATCCAGCAGGCGGCCGATGCCTACCGGACCAAGGGCAGCGCCCGCGTCACCGCGACCGGCCACACCGACACGTCGGGCCCGGCGAGTTACAACATGGCGTTGTCGCTGCGCCGTGCCAATGCGGTCAAGGACGCTCTGGTGCGCGACGGCGTGCCGGCGACGGCGATCTCGGTGATCGGCAAGGGCGAGACCGATCTGCTCGTTCCGACCGGCGATGGCGTGCGCGAGCCGCAGAACCGCCGCGTCGAGATCGTGTTGCAGTAGCGATCTTCCTGATGAGGCAAACGGCCGGACATGTCCGGCCGTTTTTCTTTGCGCGTTTGCCCTGGCTGCCCTCAAAGGGGAAGCCCGTCCCGCGGGGGAGCGACGGGACGGGCTCTCGCCCTTCGTCAGGTAAGGGCGGCAGGAGCGAAACGCCTGCTCACAGCTCAACGCGAAGCGATGCAGCGTCGTTGCGCTGCTGCAGCCACCGGCTATCGTGGCGAGGGTGTTCGTGCGATTGCGCACATTGCAAAAGGCCGAGGCGAGCGATGGACGAGGATCTTTTCAAGCTGACGGCTGTCGAGGCCGTCAGGCTGCTCAAGAAAAAAGAGCTGACGCCGCTGGATCTCGTCGAGGCTTCGGCACGTCGGATCGCGGACGTGGAGCCTGCGGTCAATGCCTTGCCCACCTTGTGCCTCGACCGGGCTCGTGATCATGCCAAGCGCATCATGGCAGGCACAGCATGCGAGGCCAAAGACGAGGCAGGCTGGCTTGCCGGGTTGCCGGTATCCATCAAGGATCTGACGGACGTGGCGGGTGTACGCACCACCTACGGCTCGCCGATCTTTGCCGATCATATCCCGACGAGTTCCCATCCGCTGGTAGAGCGCATCGAGCGCAAGGGCGGGATCGTCATGGCGAAGTCCAACACGCCGGAGTTCGGCGCCGGCGGCAGCACGTTCAACGAGGTGTTCGGCCGCACGCGCAATCCTTGGAATACCGCGCTAACCTGCGGTGGTTCGACCGGCGGCGGTGCGGTTTCGGTCGCGACCGGCGAGGTCTGGCTGGCGCATGGCTCCGATCATGGCGGCTCGCTGCGTCGTCCCGGCACCTATTGTTCGGTCGTCGGGCTGAGACCGTCACCTGGCCGCGTGACCCGCGGCACGTCGAACAATCTTTATTCGCCGCAGTCCGTGCAGGGACCGATGGCGCGTACTGTTGCCGATCTCGCCCTGTTCCTCGATGCGATGGCGGGATTCTGCCCGCGGGACCCGATGACGTTCGATGCACCCGCGGTGTCGTTCAGCGCCGCCGTCGATCGGCCTGTAGCGCCCAAACGCGTGGCCTTCACGCCCGATCTCGGCGGCAGGATGGAACTCGACCGGGATGTCCGCGAGATCTGCACCAAGGCGGCACGTCGTTTCGAGGAACTCGGTTGTATCGTCGAGGAAGCGTCTCCCGAATTCGGGCCGGTGGACGAGGTGTTCATGGCGTTGCGCAGCCAGCAGTTCGTCGTCGACCGCGAGCTGCAGCTCCAGCAGTATCGCGACAAGATCAAGCCCGACATCATCTGGAACACCGAACTGGGCCTGAAGCAGACGGCGAGCCGGCTTGCCTGGGCGGAGCGCGAACGTGCCGCTCTGTTCCAGCGCGTGGGCGAGTTCTTCCGGACCTATGATCTGTTGGTCACTCCGGGCGCGCCGACGGCTGCGTTCGACGTCAACCTGCGCGCACCCGCGACTATCGCCGGCAAGAAGCTCGAGAACTACATGGCAGGCTCGACCGTCAACTCGGCGATCACCGTTACAGGCAGCCCCGCGCTCGCTGTGCCTTGCAGCTTCGACCAGCATGGCCGGCCCATCGGCCTCCAGCTAGTCGGCAAGCCACGAGGCGAGGCGGCGATACTGCAAGCCGCATCGCTCTACGAAAGCCTGGTGGGCCTTCACAAGCTCCTGCCCATCGACCCCAGGTCGGGAACCGTGCCACTTTCCTCCTGAAAGAAGGGGGAAACGATGCGGGTGGTGATCACCGGGGCCAGTCGCGGCATTGGTCGGGCAACGGCACTCAAGCTTGCCGAGCAGGGCGCCAAGGCCTTCGCCTTGTGCGACGTGGCCTATCTCGACGAGCTCGAGGCGCTGGCGCGGTCGCTGCGTGGCTCGGGCTGCAAGGTACGGACGCTCAAAGCCGATATGGCGAAGCCGAATGCGCCGGCCCGGCTCATTGCCGCCGCGACCAAGGCGATGGGCGGCATCGATGCGATCGTAGGCAATGCCGGCATCGCCGCACCCGGCAAGCTGGTCGATCTCGATATTGCGACCTGGGACCGGATTTTCGATGTCAACCTGCGCGCCAATTGGCTGCTCGGCAAGGCGGCGCATCCATATCTCGCGAAGTCGAAAGGCGCCATCGTCATGATCGCGTCGATGGCTGGCCGTCTGCCGCAACTGCCGACGGGCGCCTACAGCCCGGCGAAAGCGGCGCTGATCATGCTGACCGAGATGATGGCGATGGAATGGGCCGCCGACGGCATTCGCGCCAACTCGGTGTGCCCGGGCTTCGTCCATACCTCGATGACCGACGCGATCTACCGCGACCGGAAGCTGGCGCGGCGGCGCTCGGAAATGGTGCCGCTTGGTCGCGTCGCCACGCCCGACGATATCGCCGACGCTGTCGCGTTCCTGCTCGGACCGGCGGCGAGCTACGTTACCGGCCAGGCGCTCGTCGTCGACGGCGGGCTGACCAAGTCCCTGCTCGCGCGCGTGCCCGGCATCGCGGCCACACCAAGAGGGAAGTGAAAGATGAAAGCGTCGCTCTTCTATCTGCCCAGCATCGGCAGCCGCGCCGAGATCGAGGCCGGCATGGCCGGCATGCGGCCGGACTTGTACCAGCGCATGCTGAAGGAGCTTTCGGAGCAGATCCGCCTCGGCGACGAGCTGGGCTACGATTCGGTAAGCTTCACCGAGCACCACTTCCACATCGAGGGCTTCGAGCTTTCGAACAACCCGGTGCTGCTCGATCTCTACTTCGCGATGCAGACCAAGCGAATTCGCGTAGGCCAGCTCGGTATCGTCCTGCCGGCGTCGAACCCGATCCGCGTTGCCGAGGACATCGCCATGCTCGACCACATGACGGGCGGCCGGGCCTGCGCCGGCTTCGCGCGCGGCTATCAGCGCCGGTGGGTCGATGTCAT
>DATEID010000334.1:0-13434 GCA_035279245.1 Reyranella sp. | reverse complement strand
GTAGGTGACGTGCTTGACGATCTTGTCGGCGTCCTTGCCGAGCGATTTCTTGAAGCCGTCGACATAGTCCTTGCCGAAGTCGTCGTTCTGCATCAGCACGCCGATTTTCGGATCTTTCACGTTGGCCAGAATGTGCTTGGCGTAAATCTGGCCCTCGGTGTTGTAGTCGGGCTGGAAGCCCATCGTCCAAGGATAGTGCTTGGGGTCGCCCCACTTGGAAGCGCCGGTCGATATGTAGAGATGTGGGATCTTCTTCTGGTTGACGTACTTGTGGATCGCCGTGTTGGTCGGCGTTCCCAGGGTCTGGAACAACAACAACACCTTGTCCTGCTCGACCAGACGACGAACCGCCTCGACCGTCTTGGGCGGCGAGTAGCCGTCGTCGTAGGTGATGAAGTTGATCTTCCGACCGTTGATGCCGCCGGCCTCGTTGATCGCCTTGAAGAACGCCTGATGCGATTTGCCGATCACACCATACGCTGAAGCCGGTCCGCTATAGGGACAGCAGTGGCCGATCTTGATCTCGCTGTCGGTGGCCCCCTCGTCATACTTCTTCTGACCGAACGCCACGCTGGATGACGATACTATTGCAGCAGCCGACACGCTGCCGATGAAACCACGCCTGCTTGTCTTCAACGTCACCTCCTGGGTTATCGTTATGCGAAAGCGTCGCCCGAAAAACGTGAGTTGAAAAGCCTCCGAGTCCGCTCGTACCGCCAAGCAAAAAGGCCGCCGGAACCGGCGGCCTTTGCCAATTTTGCCAGTACCGACGGTCAAGTGCTTTCGGCCGACATGACCTCGCCGAATAGATCCCAGGTGTCGCCCTTGAACTTCTCGAGCTGGACGGATTGGATCGGATAGAAGTCGGTCGGGCTGGTGTTGATGGTGATGCCCGGCAGCAGGCAGGGCACGCGGAACTTCTGGAAGCCCGACGCCTGCTTCATCAGGTTGGCGCGGGTCAGCATGTCGCCGCACCGCTTCAGCGTCTCGTGCATCAGGAACGAGACGCTGTAGGCGTAGACGTAGTTGGCGTCCGCCTGATTGGCGCCGGGCATGTACTTGTCCATCCATGCGCGCCAGACCTTCAGCTCGGCGTCATCCGCCCAGCGCTTGTCGGTCGGATCCTTCAGGTAGGCCGCCGTGATGATGCCCTGGGCATTGTCGAAGCCCGCCGGCTTCAGCACCGCCGCCACGGATGCGGAAACGTTGGTCATGTACTGCGCCGGCTTCCAGCCAATGTCGGCCGCCTTGCGGATCGCCTGGGCCGCGAACTTCGGCGTCGCCACGTTGAAGAACACGTTGGCGCCGGTGTCCTTGAGCTGGATGATCTGCGACTCGACTGTCGGATCGGTCACTTCGTAGGTGGCGATCTTGACGATTTTGCCGGTTTCGCCGCCCAGCCCCTTCTTGAAGCCGTCGACATAGTCCTTGCCAAAGTCGTCGTTCTGCATCAGCACCGCAATCTTCGCGTCCTTGATGGTCGCCAGGATGTGCTTGGCGTAGATCTGGCCTTCGGTGTTGTAGTCGGGCTGGTAGCCCATGGTCCACGGGAAGTGCTTGGGATCGCCCCACTTCGAGGCGCCTGTCGCCACGTAGAGCTGCGGTACTTTCTTGGAGTTCAGATACTTGTGAACCGCCGTGTTGGGCGGCGTCCCGAGAATGTTGAAGGTACAGAAGACCTTGTCCTGCTCGACGAGTTGGCGGACGGCTTCGACCGTTTTGGCCGGATTGTATCCGTCATCGAGCGTGATGAACTTGACCTTGCGGCCATTGATACCGCCCTGGTCGTTGACCATCTTCCAGTAGCCGTCGATGCCCTTGCCGATCACGCCATAGGCCGACGCAGGGCCGCTATAGGCAAAGGTGTTGCCGATCTTGATCTCGGCATCGGTCGCACCGTCGTCGTACTTCTTTTCCGCGAACGCTGAACCGGACAACAAAGCGGCAGCCGACACGCCGCCGATAAACGCACGCCTGTTCGTTCTCACTGACTTCACCCTCCCAGACACCAAAAGGAGCGCGACTTTCCCCTGAAATCCGCATGTGGGGAAGCGGCGAAAGGAAGCGGCGGAAGAAAGGCCGTCGGGATCCGACGGCCTTTCCGACAGGTCCGCAGTCTGCGTTTCGAGGGGCGGGATTAGGCGCTCTCGGAATGCATGATCTCCCCGAACAGACTCCAGCTCTCGCCCTTGAAGCGCGCGAGCTGGACGGCCTGGATGGGATAGAAATCTGTCGGGCTGGTACTGACGAGAATACCGGGCAGCAGCATGGGGAGTCTGAACTTCTGGAAGGAGGCGGCCTGTTTCATCAGGTTCTCCCGGGTAAGCGTATCGCCACACCTTTTCAGCGTCTCGTGCATGAGCGAAGTGGCCGCATAACCGAAGACGTGATTGGCATCACCCTTGTTGGCGTTGGGCATCCATTTGTCCATCCACGCCCGCCACGCCTTCATCTCGGCGTCGCCGTCCCATTGCTTGTCGGTCGCATCCTTCAGGTAGAACGCAGTGAGGATGCCTTGGCTGTTCTCGAAGCCGGCCGGCTTCATGACTGCGGCCACCGAAACCGAGACATTCACAAGATACTGCGCCTGCTTCCAGCCGATGTCGGCCGCCTTGCGGATCGCCTGCGCGGCCTGCTTGGGTGCCGAGATATTAACGAAGACATTGGCGCCGGAGTCCTTGAGCTGGATGACCTGGCTGTCGACCGTCGGATCCGTCACCTCGTATGTGACGTGCTTGATGATGCGGTTGGCTTCCTTGCCCAGTCCCTCCTGCAGGCCGTTAAAATAGTCGCGCCCGAAGTCGTCGTTCTGCATCAGGACGCCGATCTTGGCATCCTTGATATTAGCCAGGATATGCTTGGCGTAGATCATCGCCTCGGTGTGGTAGTCAGGCTGGAAGCCCATGGTCCACGGAAAGTGCTTGGGATCACCCCACTTCGACGCGCCGGTGGCGACGTAGAGCTGCGGCACCTTCTTGTGGTTCATGTATTTGTGGATCGCCGTGTTGCATGGCGTGCCAAGCGTGTTGAAGGTGCAAAGCACCCTGTCCTCTTCGACGAGCTTGCGCACCATCTCGACGGTCTTGGGCGGACTGTAGCCATCATCGTATGTGATGAAATTCACCTTGCGGCCGTTGATGCCGCCCGCGGCGTTGACGCTCTTCCAGTAGGCGTCGATCGTCTTGCCGATCGCACCGTAGGACGACGCCGGACCGCTATAGGGATTGGTATTGCCGATCTTGATCTCGGTATCGCTGGCGCCCTCGTCGTACTTCTTCTGACCAAACGCGATGCTCGAGCTCGAGACTACGGCCGCAGCCGAGACACTGCCGATAAACGTACGCCTGCCTGTTTTCACTCTTTCCTCCCTTTGGAACTGACGGCCGCGGATATTGCGACCGCCTTCTCGAACTGACCCGTTTCGGGTCAGCTGCTTTCGGCCGACATGACCTGTCCAAACAGCTCCCATGTCTTGCCCTTGAAGCGTTGAAGCTGGACTGCCTGGATCGGGTAGTAGTCGGTCGAACTTGTGCTGACGGTGATGCCGGGCAAAAGACCGGGCACCCGGAATTTCTGGAACCCGGCGGCCTGCTTCATCAAATTCGCGCGAGTGAGCGTGTCGCCGCACCGCCTGAGCGTCTCCTCCATCAGAAACGCCACCGAGTAGGCATAGACGTAGTTGACCTCGCCGAGGTTGGCGCCCGGCATGTACTTCGCCATCCATGCCCGCCATGCCGTCATCTCCGCATCGTTCTCCCACTGCTTGTCGGTCGGATCCTTGAGATAGGCCGCTGTGATCACGCCCTGCACGTTGTCGAAGCCGGCCGGCTCCATGGTGCTCGCCACCTGCGCCGACACGTTCACGAGATAGATGCGAGGCTTCCAGCCGAGATCGCCCGCCTTGCGCATCGCCTGCGCCACGAACTTGGGGATGCCGTTGACGAAGAAGACGTTGGCGCCCGAGCTCTTGAGCTGGATGATCTGGCTGTCGACCGTCGGATCGGTGACTTCATAAGTGGCCAGCTTGACGATCTTGTCGACATCCTTGCCGAGGCCCTTCTTGAAGCCGTCGACATAGTCCTTGCCGGCGTCGTCGTTCTGCATCAGGACGGCGATCCTCGGATCCTTGATGTTGGCAAGGATGTGCTTGGCGTAGATCTGAGCCTCGGTGTTGTAGTCGGGCTGATAGCCCATGGTCCATGGGAAGTGCTTGGGATCGCCCCACTTCGACGCGCCGGTCGCCACGTAGAGCTGCGGCACCTTGCGGCTGTTCAGATACTTGTGGACGGCAGTGTTGGTGGGCGTGCCGAGGAGATTGAAGATGCAGAACACCTTGTCTTGCTCGACGAGCTGACGCACGCATTCCACGGTCTTCGGCGGACTGTAGCCGTCGTCGAGGGTGATGAAATTGATCTTGCGGCCGTTGATGCCGCCACGGTCGTTGACGGTCTTCCAATAGGCCTGCAGAGCCTTGCCGATCACGCCGTAGGACGAAGCGGGGCCGCTATAGGGGTTGGTATGGCCGATCTTGATCTCGTGGTCGCTCACGCCCTGGTCGTATTTTCCCTGACCACGGGCAATCCCGATCCCCGACAGCGCCGCCACCGCCGACGCGCCGCCCATGAACATACGTCTGCTCGTGCCCATGCCGTCCTCCTCCTCGGCGAGAAAAGGCCGCCGACACGGTCGGCGGCCTCCCTTCAGACCGATCGACTAGCTGCTCTCGGCGTGCATGATGTCGCCGAACTGCTCCCATGAATCCTTCTTGAAGCGGACGAGCCGAATCGCCTGGATCGGGTAGAAATCGGTCGCGCTGGTATTGATCGTGATGCCAGGCAGCAACAACGGAACGCGGTACTTCTGGAAGCTTGCCGCCTGCTTCATCAGGTTGGCGCGCGTCAGGTTGTCGCCGCAGTTCTTGAGCGTCTGCTCCATGAGATGCGCCACCGAATAGGCATAGACGTAGGCGGCGTCCGCGGTGTTTGCGTCTGGCATGTGCTTGGCCATGAAGTCGTGCCAGCCCTTCATGTCGGCGTTCGCGTCCCACTGATGGTCGGTAGGATCCATCAGGTACTGGCTGCTGATGATGCCTTGGCAATTGTCGAAGCCGGCCGGCTTCATCGTGGCGGCAACCGATGCCGATACATTGTTCAGATACTGGGCTGGCTTCCAGCCGATGTCACCCGCCTTGCGTATGGCCTGGGCGGCGAACTTCGGGATCGCAATGTTGAAGAAGACATTGGCGCCGGAGTCCTTGAGCTGGATGACCTGGCTGTCGACTGTCGGGTCGGTCGTCTCGTAGGTAGCATGCTTGACGATCTGGCCGACATCCTTGCCGAGACCTTTCTTGAAGCCCTCGAAGTAGTCTTTGCCGTAGTCGTCGTTCTGCATCAGCACGCCGATCCTGGCATCCTTGATATTGGCCAGGATGTGCTTGGCGTAGATCACGGCTTCGGTCTGGTAGTCGGGCTGGTAGCCCATGGTCCAGGGAAAGTGCTTGGGATCGCCCCACTTGGACGCGCCCGTCGCCACGTAGAGCTGCGGTACTTTCTTCTGGTTCATATATTTGTGGATTGCCGTGTTGCACGGCGTGCCGAGCGTGTTGAAGGTGCACAGCACCCTGTCCTGCTCGACGAGCTTGCGCACCATCTCGACGGTTTTGGGTGGGCTGTAGCCGTCGTCGTAGGTGATGAAGTTGATCTTGCGGCCGTTGATGCCGCCCCGGTCGTTCACCGCCTTCCAGTAGGCCTGATGAAGCTTGCCGATCACACCATAGGACGACGCCGGGCCGCTATAGGGATTGGTATGGCCAATCTTGATTTCGGTGTCGCTGGCGCCCTCATCGTACTTTTTTTGCGCGAACGCTACCCGTGTACCGGAAAGGATCGCCGCAGCCGATGCGCCGGCCACGAACGTACGCCTGTTCGTCTTGTACATGTAGGCCTCCTTGTTTTGTTACTCCATGCACTACCCTCACGCTAAAAAGTGGACGTGGAAACTTGACGGTCCTCAGCTGCGACGCAGCCGCCGGACCGCCGCGAAAAGCCCGCCGGCAATGCCCATGGGCATCAGGTACATCAACACGATCAACAGGATGCCAAAGACAGTGTAGGCCGACAGGTCGAACTGGAGCCCGAGGTCGTTCTTGACGAAGGTCGAAAGGGCCTGCGCCGAGTTGTCGACGAGGACGTAGAAGATACCACCGATCACCGAGCCGGTCAGCGACCCCACGCCGCCCACCACCAGGCCGATCAGGAACTTGATCGAGAGAAAGAACCCGAAGCTGTCGGGCGCCACGAAGGCCACCGCGGACGCCGACAAGGCACCGGCGATGCCGGTATAGGCGGCGCTGATACCGAACGTCACGGTCTTGTAGCGCGCGGTGTCGATGCCCATCGTATCCGCGGCAATCTTGTAGTCGCGGATCGCCATCATTGCCCGGCCGCTGCGGCTGTTCAGCAGATTCGCCGCGGCCCAGTAAAGGATCAGCATCACGATCAGGCAGTAATAGTAGAGCCACTGATCGTCGGTCAGCGGCAGCCCGAACGGCACCTCCGGCTTCGTCAGCACGATGCCCTGCACGCCGCCGGTGAGATCCTCGAGCCACTTGTATTTCAGGATCTGCGGCACGGCGAGCGCCAGCGCGAAAGTGGCAAGCGCGAGATAGTGTCCCTCCAGCCTGAGCGCCGGCAAGCCGAACAGATAGCCGACGATGAACGACAGGACTGCCGCCGCAGGCAAGGTCAGGTAGTAGGGACAATCGAGCTTGTCCATCAGGATCGCGGCTGTATAGGCGCCGACCGCGTAGAAGGCGCTATGGCCGAGCGAAATCTGGCCGTTGAAGCCCGTCAGGAGATTGAGCCCCAGCACAGCGATCGCGGCGATGATCATCGTGCTGACCAGGAACAGGCGGTAGTTCGAGACCAGATCCGGCATCACCGGATGGAACAGCGGGATCACGATCGCGAGCGCGACCAGTACCGTCACCCACTTCCTGCTCGGGAGCGCCCGCATCTCAGACCCTCTTCACGACGACGCGGCCGAACAGGCCGGCGGGCTTCAGCGTAAGCACGAAGATCACGATGATCAGCGCCACCGTAAGCTTCTCGCCGTTGCCAATGATATAAACACCGGTCAGCTTCTCGATCTGGTTGCCGGTATAGGCAACCATGTTCTCGAGCACGCCGACGATGAACCCGCCGGCAACCGCGCCTCCTGGATTGCCGATACCGCCGATCAGTGCGGCCGCGAAGGCATAGAGCAGGATGCCCCCCATCATGTTGGGATCGAGATAGACGATATGGGCCACCATGATCCCGGCGACCGCTCCGACGGCGGCGGCAAGTCCCCAACCCAGCGCCAGCATCCAGTCGACCCGTACACCGACCAGCCGGGCCATTTGCGGGTTCTGCGCGGCGGCTCGCATGGCAAGGCCGAGTGGCGTGAAACGGAAGAAGGCGAACAGGAGACCGAGCACGATCAGGGTGACCAGCACGACGCCGAGCTGATGCGGACCGATGACCCCGGCGAGGCCGAAGGCGCTCTTGGGGAACGGCGATGGATACTCCTTGATCAGATAGCTCCAGATCGCGCCCGCCATCGAGTTACAGATCGCAAGCAGGCCGATGAAGACGACCACGACCGACAAGACAGGCGCATTATGCAGAGGTCTCAGGATGACCCTTTCGATCACCACCCCCATCACGAAGGAGATCACCACCGCACCGACGAAGGCCACCCAGAAATTGAGGCCCCACTGCATCAACTGCCAGCTGATGTAGGTGCTGAACATCGCCATCTCGCCCTGAGCGAAATTGAGGTGGTCCGTCGACACGTAGATCATGACCAGTGCCAGCGCCACGCAGGCATAGATGGCGCCGTTCGCGAGGCCGGAGGCGAGCTGTTCGAGGAGCTGTTCCATCGCTGAGGGTCTCCGTGCCCTAGTATCCGAGGTACGACTTGCGGATATTCTCGTCGTTCTTCACATCCTCCGACGGACCCGACATTACGACCCGGCCGGTCTCGAGGACATAGGCATGCGAGGCAAGGTCGAGCGCAAGGGCGGCGTTCTGCTCCACCAGCAGGATGCTCACTTTCTCCTCCTCGTTGATGCGCCTCAGGATCCGAAAGATCTCCAAAACGATCAATGGCGCGAGACCGAACGACGGTTCGTCCAGCAGCATCAACCGAGGCTTCAACATCAAGGCGCGGGCGATGGCCAGCATCTGCTGCTCGCCGCCCGACAGCGTGCCCGCCTGCTGCTGGATGCGCTCCTTCAAGCGTGGAAAGTAGGTGAACACGCGCTCCAGCTCGGCCTTCACCGCCGCCTTGTCCTTGCGCGTATAGGCGGCGATGCGCAGGTTTTCGTCGACGGTCAGCGAGGTGAAGGTGCCACGTCCCTCAGGCACGTGGGCAATCCGAAGGCGGACGATCTCCTCGGTGGCCTTGCCACGGATGTCATGCCCGTCGAAACGGACCGTGCCATCTGTCCGCACCATGTTACAGATCGCGCGCAACGTCGTCGTCTTGCCCGCGCCATTCGCGCCCAGCAGGGTCGTGATCCCGCCGGTCGGGATCTCGAAATTCACGTCGTAGAGCGACTGGGTCGGACCATAGAAAGCCTTGAGCCCCTTCACTTCCAGCAGCGCCGCCATCACGAAGTCCCCAGATAGGCCCGGATCACCTCCGGATCGCGCTGTACCTCGGACGGCGATCCGTCGGCGATCTTCTTGCCGAAGTCGATCGCCACGACCTTGTCCGAGACCGACATCACCAGGCTCATGTGATGCTCGACGAGCAGTACGGTCACGTGCTGGGTGTCGCGCACACGCTTGATCTGTCCCTTGAGCACTTCGATCTCGTCGTGATTGAGACCGGCGGCCGGCTCGTCGAGCAATAGGAGCTTGGGGCTGGAGGCCAGCGCGCGCGCAAGCTCGACGCGTTTGCGGATGGGGAACGGCAGCGGCCCCGCCAAGGCATTGGTGTACGGCACGAGATCCATGAACTCGATCAGCTCGCGGGCGCGCGCCTCGATGCGGTGCTCCTCCTGCCGGACTCCGGGCAGGCGCAGGGCGTTGTCGAAAAAGCTGGTCGAGCTCACGCTGTGGCAGCCGACCTTCACGTTGTCGAGAACCGACATGCGGTCGAACAGGGCAACGTTCTGGAAAGTGCGGCCAATGCCGATGTGCGGGATGTCGTGCCGCGGCCGATTGAGGATCGACTTGCCCTCGAACAGCACGTCGCCGCCGTTCGGCGTGTAGAGTCGGCTGAGACAGTTGAAGAGCGTCGTCTTGCCCGCTCCGTTCGGTCCAATCAGGCCGGCAACCTGCCCGGCAAAGACGTCGAACGTGACACCGTCAAGCGCCACGATTCCGCCGAAGCGGACTGAAACATCGCGCACACTGAGGAGCGCGGAGCCGTTGGATGAAGACGGTTCTGCCATGTGTACAGTGGTTCCGCGGCCGTGCATTCGACATGCCCACAACGCGGAATTACCCTTGCCTCCCAAGTACTTGCGGCCCTTCTCCGAAGCCTGCAGACGGCGCACGATGGCCCATCCCGACGAGCGAAGCAACTCAAATGGCATTGAGTCATGCTTTTGGCGCGATTGCGTCGCAGGAATGTGTTGCAGCGCGGACGTTGACACCGCTCGCGTTGCCGCCGATACGGATTTCCCCTTCAAGATTTGCTTGGCTCTCCGCCTATGAAACGCGCTTTTTGTCTGACCCTCGTTGCCGCCGTGGCCGCGACCGCTCCTGCCGTCGCCCAGACGCCCGCCCCGGCCCAATCCAAGACGCCGAAGACAACCGCCCCGGCCACTCCGGAAAAGCCGGCGGCCGGCGCCTCCGAACCGTCGGCGAATGCAACACCGTCGGGCGAACACAATGCGCCAGTCCCGCTGCCCGCCTGGTTTCACGAGATCGACACGGCGAACAAGGGCGAGGTCACGCGTGCCGAATTCCTGAAGTACCGGATGAAGACGTTCGAGCAGCTCGACACCAATCACGATGGAAAGCTTTCGCTCGACGAATTCCTGAAGGTGGCGGAGCCGCCCTTCTCGCATGACGGCAAGGGCCTGCCATCGCTGGAGGAACGCCGCACGCGCGCACGCGCCGAATTCCAGAACCTCGATACCAATCGCGATGGCTTCGTCGAGCGGGCCGAGGCGGAGGCCGTGGTCCACGCGGAGTTCAACCAGTACGACACGGATCGGGACAACAAGGTGACCGAGCCGGAACTGCGGTTGATCGTCCAGCAGGCCATGCAGCGGGCGGCCGCGCAGCGTCAGCAGGCCGAGGCGCAGCGCCGCGAAGGTCTGGTGGCAATCAACAACTTCATCGACATGCAGTTGCGCGAAGCCGACCAACTCGACAAGAACGGCGACGGCAAGGTGACACGCGACGAGTTCGTTGCCGTTGTCGCCGGTCCGCCCGATGGTCCGAAGGCCAAGGGCCTGCCGCCTTACGAGATGCGCAAGCAGATCGCGCTGCACAAGTTCCAGGAGATGGACACCAACAAGGACGGCGTGATCGACCGGGTCGAATGGACCGCGCACGCAGTCAAGCAGTTCATCGAACTCGACCTCAACAAGGATCATTTCCTGAACGAGGAAGAGTTCAAGAAGGCCCAGGCGGCCGAGGGCGCGAAGTTGCGGGCGTTGGTGCAGACCCTTGCCCCCGCCAAGCCGCCTCGTCCTGCACCCGCTCCGGCGCCGGCGCAGCCCCGGCCCGCGCCGCAGCCTCAAGGGCTGGCGCCGGGTCTGCCGCAGGGCACGCGCTAGGACGGACTTTGTGGCGGCGAGGCCGCGGCGGCTGCTGCCATCGGCTATTCGACAGTGACGCTCTTGGCGAGATTGCGCGGCTGATCGACGTCGGTGCCTTTGGCGACCGCCGTGTAGTAGGCCAGAAGCTGCGCCGGCACCGTATAGAGGATCGGCGCCAGGACGGGATCGACCGTCGGCAAGGTGATCGTCGCCACCGCCTGCGATCCCAAACGCATAGCCCCGGCAGAGTCGGTCATCAGCACCAGCTTGCCGCCGCGCGCCTTCACTTGCTCGAAGTTGGAGGCGATCTTGTCGAAGATCGCATCGCTCGGCGCCACGACCACGACAGGTACCAGCTCGTCGACCAGCGCGATGGGACCATGCTTCATCTCGCCGCCGGCATAACCCTCGGCATGGATGTAGGACACTTCCTTGAGCTTCAACGCCCCTTCCAGGGCCACCGGGAAGGACGAACCGCGCCCGAGGTAGAGCACGTCGCGCGCCTCCGCGAGGACCTCCTCGGCGATGGAGCGATAGTGCTCCTCCATGTTCAACGCCTCGTTGATCTGCGCGGGCAGTTCGATCAAGGCGAGTGCGAGCCGCGCTTCGTCGGCCTCGCCGAGAACGCCGCGGGCCCTGCCGGCAGCAATGGCGGCCGTCAGCAGGACAGTGAGCTGGGTGGTGAAGGCCTTGGTCGAAGCGACGCCGATCTCCGGACCGGCGAGCGTCGGCAGGACGACGTGCGATTCGCGGGCGATGGCACTCTCGGGCACATTCACGACCGACAGGATGGTTTGCTTCTGTGCCTTGGCATAACGCAGCGCGGCCAGCGTATCGACGGTCTCGCCCGATTGAGATACGGCGATGCACACCCCCCCTTCCGGCAGCGGTGGTTCGCGATAGCGCAGCTCCGAAGCGACTTCGACCTCGACTGGCAGACGCGCAAGCTTCTCGAACCAGTACTTCGCGACCTGGCAGGCAAAGCAGGCCGTCCCGCAGGCCGTCATGGTCAGCCGGCTCACCTTGTTCCAGTCGAACGGCAGAGCCGGCAGGCTCACCGAGCGCGTCGCGGGAGCAAGATAGGTCTGAAGCGTGTCGCCGATCACGGCCGGCTGCTCGTAGATCTCCTTGATCATGAAGTGACGATGATTGCCCTTGCCGATCATCGCACCCGATATTCCGCTCTGACGGATCTCGCGCTTCACCTCTGCGTGGCCCTGAAAGACCTTGCAGCCGTTCGCCGTCAGCACGACCCAGTCGTCGTCCTCGAGATAGCTCACGCGCTTGGTGAAGGGCGCCAGCGCCAACGCATCGGTGCCGACATACATCTCGCCATCGCCATAGCCGACGGCCAACGAGCTGCCGCGACGGGCGCCCATGAGAATGTCGTGGCGGCCGCTGAACAGCACGACCAGCGCGAACGCGCCGCGCAGGCGTCCCATCGCCTCTCCCATGGCCGTCTCCGGGGCCATCTGCCGTTCCAGCATCGAGGTCAGGAGCTGCGCCACGACCTCGGTGTCCGTATCGCTCTCGAAGCGCCGGCCCTCGGCGAGCAATTCGTCCTTCAGCTCCTGGAAGTTCTCGATGATGCCGTTATGCACGATGGCCACGCGATCGGTGGCGATCGGATGGGCGTTGCGCTCGCTCGGCTTGCCATGGGTCGCCCAGCGCGTGTGACCGATGCCGATCGTGCCCGGAAGCGGTTCGCCGGCAAGCCGCTCCTCGAGCTTCGCGAGCTTGCCCTCGGCCCGACGGCGGTCGATGTGGCCGTTCACCAGTGTCGCGACGCCGGCCGAATCGTAGCCGCGATACTCCAGCCGCTTCAACGCATCGATCAGCAGCGGAGCGACGGACGACTTGCCGATGATTCCGATGATGCCGCACATGGGGACCGTCCGGACGAAATTGCTTATTTCTGTCTTGCCCGCTTGGCCTCGGCCGCACGGGCTTTCAGTTTCGCACGAAGCGGACCGGCACGTCCTCTCTTTGTGACCTGCCGCGCTCGTGCGAGCGCCAGGGCATTGGGGGGTACATCGTCGGTGATAACACTTCCAGCGGCGATGTTTGCCCCCTTGCCCACCCGCACCGGCGCCACCAGGGAGCTGTTCGAGCCGATGAAGGCCTCGGAGCCGATCACCGTGCGGTGCTTGCCATAGCCGTCATAGTTCACGGCGATCGCGCCAGCGCCGATATTGCTCGCCGCGCCGATATCCGAGTCGCCGAGATAAGCGAGGTGGTTGGCCTTGGCGCCGCGCCCCATCCTCGTCGCCTTGAGCTCGACGAAGTTGCCGATATGGACGTCGTCGGCCACATCCGAACCTGGTCGTATGCGCGCGAACGGTCCGATCCTGGCGCCCTTGCCGATGCGAACGCCTTCGATATCGCAGAAGGCCTTGATCTCCGCGCCCGACGCCACCGTCACGCCGAGACCGAAGCGCACACAGGGCTCTATGGTCACGTCGGACGCGAGTCGCGTATCGGCCGCGAGCCAGACGGTTTCGGGATCGACCAGGGTCACGCCTGCCTCCATCGCCGCCGACCGCAACCGCTGCTGTAGCGCGCGTTCCGCCATGGCAAGCTCGGCCCGGGAGTTCACTCCCTGGAACTCGGCCTCCTCGCCCTTGACGGCGATCGCGCGATGCCCTGCCGCACGGGCGATGGCGACCACGTCG
>DATEID010000333.1:0-15634 GCA_035279245.1 Reyranella sp. | reverse complement strand
CGCACATGCACCCCGACCATATCGGCCTCGCCGGCTGGCTGTGCGAGCGCTGGAACGCACCGCTGCTGATGACGCTCGGCGAATACATGAGCGCCATCGCCGCACGCAACGACTTCATCGAGAACGAGGAGGTGCGCGGCGCCCACCTCCGGCGCAACGGCGTACCGGCCGAGAAGATCGCGCTGTTCCATCGACACAAGGGCGGCTACGCGAAGGGCGTGGTGCCGCTGCCGACCGCCTTCCAGCGGCTGATCCATGCGCATCCGATCACGCTGGGCGGCCATCGCTGGGACGTGGTCGTGGGCCGCGGCCACGCGCCGGAGCACGCCTCGCTCTGGTGCCCCGAGCTCAACGTCCTGATCGCAGGCGATCAGGTTCTGCCCAAGATCAGCACCAATGTCGGCGTATGGCCCAACGAGCCGCTGGCCGACGCGCTCACCTGGTTCCTCGATGGCTTCTCGCGCTTCCGTCGCCTGCCGGCCGATGCGCTGGTGCTGCCGAGCCACGGCTTTCCCTTTGTCGGCCTGCACACCCGCCTCGACCAACTGGTGGCGCATCACGATGCGCGCATGAACGACATGACGAACGCCATCGCCCGCACCGGCATCAAGGGCGCGACCGGCTGGGACATGGTTCCGATCCTCTTCCCGCGCCACCTCGACAACAACCAGGTCGTCTTCGCGTTCGGCGAGACGCTGGCCCATCTGCACTGTCTCGAGACGCGGACGCTCGTGAAGCGCCAGGTCGCCGATGGCATGTATCGCTTCGTCGCTCTGGTCGATCCACACGCGCAGCCGCCGGTCGACGATTCGGACTCCGACGTGATGGATATCGGCCCGACCTGAGGCAGGGTATCGTCGCCTTCTGATGCGTGTCGATCTTTTCGATTTCGCGCTGCCGGACGAGTTGATTGCCCAGCGGCCGATGTCTCCGCGCGATTCCGCGCGGCTGCTCGACGTGTCCTCCGCCGGATTCGGCGACCATATCGTACGCGATCTGCCAACGCTGTTGCGGCCGGGCGATCTCATGGTCTTCAACGACACGAGAGTGATCCCGGCCCGCCTGAGCGGTGTGCGCGCGGGCGGTCGAGGCCGGCAGGACGTTGCCGTCGAAGCACTTCTGATTCGCAATCTTGGCGAGGGTCGCTGGTTGTGCTTCGGCCGCCCGCTGAAGCGGTTGAGGGTTTCGGACCGGATAACGTTTCCCATGGCGCTGCAAGCTGTCGTGCGAGCCATCAACAGCGACGGTTCGATCGTGCTGGCTTTCGAGCGCAGCGGCGATGACTTTCTCGCCGACCTCGAGAAGGCCGGAGCGGTGCCGCTGCCGCCCTATATCCGCGGCGGCATCGCCGATGCGCGCGACCGTGCCGACTACCAGACGCTGTTCGCCAAAGTCGACGGCTCGGTGGCGGCGCCGACGGCCGGCCTGCATTTCACGCCGGAGCTGATGGCGGCGCTCGACAAGGCCGGCGTCCAAACCGCGAACGTCACGCTCCACGTCGGCGCGGGAACCTTCCAGCCCGTGCGGGTCGAGGATACGGATCGGCACACCATGCATGCCGAATGGGGCGAGGTGCCTCGGCCGACGGCCGACGCCATCCAGCGCACGCGGCAGGCCGGCGGCCGCATCGTCTCGATCGGCACCACCGCCCTGCGCTTGCTCGAAACCGTGGCGCGCGATCACGACGGAGCGATCGAGGCCTGGAACGGCGAGACCGACATCTTTATTACCCCCGGCTTTCGCTTTCGCGCGATCGACCTCCTGCTTACGAACTTCCATTTGCCGCGATCGACCCTGTTCATGCTGGTCTCGGCCTTCGCCGGCCTGGAGCGCATGAAGGCCGCCTACGCGCATGCGATCGCGCGGCGATACCGCTTCTATTCCTACGGCGATTGTTGTCTGTTGCGCCGATGAGCCTTTCGTTCGAGCTGATCGGCACGGACGGTCTCGCCCGCCGCGGCCGCCTCGCCACGGCGCACGGGACGGTCGAAACCCCGGCCTTCATGCCGGTCGGCACTGCCGGAACCGTCAAGGCCATGATGCCGGAGTCGGTTCGCGAAACGGGGGCGGAGATCATCCTCGGCAACACCTTTCATCTGATGCTTCAGCCGGGCGCGGAGCGTGTCGCAGCGCTGGGCGGCCTGCACAAGTTCATGAACTGGCCGGGACCGATTCTGACCGACTCCGGCGGCTTCCAGGTCATGTCATTGAAGGAGCTGCGCAAGCTCGACGGCGACGGCGTCACCTTCCGCGCGCCGCGCGACGGATCGCAGCATCGCCTGACGCCCGAGCGCTCGGTCGAGATCCAGCATCTGCTCGATGCCGACATCACCATGTCGTTCGACGAATGCACACCATGGCCGGCCGAGGAGCCGGCCGCGGCGCACTCCATGCGCCTGTCGATGAACTGGGCGGAACGCGGCAAGCGGGCCTTCGTGTCCCGGCCAGGCTACGGATTGTTCGGGATTGTCCAGGGCAGCGTCTTCCCCGACCTGCGCAGGGAGAGTGCAAAGGCGCTCACCGATCTCGGTTTCGACGGCTATGCCGTCGGCGGACTTGCCGTCGGTGAGGGTCAAGCCTTGATGTTCAAGACCCTCGATATCACCGTGCCGCTGCTCCCGGCGGACAAGCCGCGTTATCTGATGGGAGTCGGCCGGCCTGCCGACATCGTGGGCGCCGTGCGTCGCGGCATCGACATGTTCGATTGCGTGCTGCCGACTCGTGGCGGCCGAACCGCGCAGGCCTTTACGCGTCGCGGCGAGTTGAACCTGCGCAATGCACGCCATCGCGACGATCCGCGTCCGATCGACGAGCGTTGTGGATGCCGCGCATGCCGAAACTACAGTCGCGCATATCTCCACCACCTCGTTCGCAGCGAGGAGATTCTCGGCGCGATGCTGCTCACCTGGCACAATCTCCATTACTATCAGGAGATCATGCGCGGCTTGCGCGGCGCCATCGAAAGTCGCTCACTCTGCCACTGGATCGCCGCATTCGAGAAGGAACAAAGCCAAGGAGACCTACCGGAAATCTGAGGGAGAACAGGGGCATGCCCAACGAGGCATTGATCGTGGTCGACATGCAGAACGACTTCTGCGAAGGCGGCGCGCTCGCCGTGCCAGGCGCCAATGCCATTGTGCCATTGGTCAATCGCCTGATCGGCCGCTACGACAACGTGATCCTGACCCAGGATTGGCACCCGGCTGGCCATGCCTCCTTCGCCAGCAGTTGGAAGGATGCCGAGGCCTACAGCACGGTGCAGTTCCCCTATGGTCAACAGACGCTGTGGCCCGACCATTGCGTGCAGGGAACGGTTGGCGCCGCCTTCCACCCCGGACTCGACACCACCAAGGCGCAAATGATCGTGCGCAAGGGTTTCCACACCGGCATCGATTCGTACTCGGCCTTTCGCGAGAACGACCGCATGACGCGCACCGGCCTCGACGGCTACCTGAAGGCACGCGGCTTCACCCGGCTGGTCTTCTGCGGCCTCGCCTTCGACTACTGCGTCTCCTGGTCGGCGATCGACGCGCGACAGGCCGGCTTCAATGTGGCGGTCGTGCTGGACGCGACTGCCGCGATCGATGTCGACGGCAGCAAGAAGCGCAAGCTGACCGAGCTGCGGCAGGGCGGCATCAACCTCACGGAAACGCCGTAGGATCTACCGATCTAAACGCGCTCCAGCGCGAGCGCGATGCCCTGACCGACGCCGATGCACATGGTGCACAGCGCGCGCTTACCCCCCGCCGCCTCGAGCTGATTGAGCGCGGTGATCATGAGGCGGCCGCCGGAGGCGCCCAGCGGATGGCCAAGGGCGATCGCTCCGCCGTTGGGATTCACATTGTCGGCGTCGTCGGGTAGGCCGAGCTGACGCAGGACGGCCAGTGCCTGTGCGGCGAAGGCCTCGTTGAGTTCGATCGTGTCGAAATCTTTCATCGTCATGCCGAGCTTGGCCAAAAGCTTCTGCGTCGCCGGCAGTGGGCCGATCCCCATGACGCGGGGCGGCACGCCAGCCGACACGGCGGCAAGAATGCGGGCCCGCGGTGTGAGGCCGTTCGCCTTCGCGGCAGCTTCCGACGCGACGATCATCGCGCAGGCGCCGTCATTGATGCCCGACGAATTGCCGGCCGTCACCGAGCCGCCTTCGCGAAAGGCCGGAGGCAGCTTGGCCAGCGTTTCCATCGTAGTGTCGCCGCGCGGATGTTCATCCTTGTCGACAACGACCTCGCCCTTGCCCTTCTTGGCGGTGACCTTGACGATCTCCTTGTCGAAGAAGCCGCGTTCCTGCGCCGCCTTGCACCGGCGCTGGCTGCGATAGGCGAAGGCATCCTGATCGGTCCGACTGATCTGGTGTTCGGTCGCGACATTCTCGGCGGTCTGACCCATCGGGTCGATGCCGTAGGCGACCTTCATCTTGGGATTGACGAAGCGCCAGCCAAGGACCGTGTCCTCGAGCTTCATGCCGCGGTCGAACGGGCCCTGCGGCTTGCCCATGACGTAGGGCGAGCGCGTCATGCCCTCCACGCCGCCGGCGATGATCATGTCGGCCTCGCCGAGCTTCACCGCGCGCGCCGCATGACCTGCCGCCTCGAGCCCGGAGCCGCAAAGGCGGTTGACGGTGGCGCCTGCCACCTCGACCGGCAAGCCGGCCAGAAGGCCTGCCATGCGCGCCACGTTGCGGTTGTCCTCGCCCGCCTGGTTGACGCAGCCATAGATCACGTCGTCGACCGCACCCCAATCGACGCTCCCGTTGCGCTGCATCAGCGCCTTGATGGGATGGGCCGCGAGGTCGTCGACCCGTACGGTGGCCAAGCCACCGTTGTAGCGGCCGACGGGGGTGCGGATGGCGTCGCAGATAAAGGCTTCGGTCATCTTGGGAACTCCAACGCAGGCGTCCCGCCCCGGTTAGCATCGGCCAAGGGCGCTGCCAATGCCTCGCGATCGGCAGCGCCATGCAGCGAAAGGGAACCGGAGATGCGCAGCGGCAATCTACGACCGCAAGCCCGGCATCAGGCCTTGATCAAGCGCAGCCTCGGCACCTCGTTGGTGACCAGCTTTCGATAGATCTCGAGATACTCGTTGGCCATGCGCCGCGCGGTAAACCGCTCCTCGAAGCGGGCACGGATCCTGGTGCGCGACAGGCTGCCCAGCCGATTGCGGATCGCATCCGACGCTTCGATTTCATCCTTCACGATGAAACCGGTGAGTCCGTCCTCGACGATTTCCGGCACCGAGCCGCTGCCATAGGCCACGACAGGCGCGCCACAGGCCATCGCCTCGATCATCACGAGGCCGAATGGTTCGGGCCAATCGATCGGCATCAGCAGCGCATCGGCGCCGCTCAGGAACTCCGACTTTTCCCGGTCGCTGATTTCGCCGACGAACTCTATGCCGGGAAGTTGCAGCAGCGGTTCGATTTCCCGCTCGAAGTATTCCCGGTCGACCGCATCGACCTTGGCCGCGATCTTGAGCGGCATCTTGCATCGCACCGCGATCCGGATCGCCTGGTCCGGCGCCTTTTCCGGAGCGACGCGACCGAGGAAGGCGAGATAGCCGCCCTTTGCCGGACGGGGCGCCAGCAGATTGGCCGGAAGCCCATGGTGAACGGTCTTCACCCAGTGGGCCTGGGGCAGCGGTTTGCGCTGGTTGTGCGAAATCGAAATGAGCGGCACCGACGGAAAAGCATCGAACACCGCCTGATGCTCCGGCAAATCAAGGCGGCCATGCAATGTGGTAATGAATGGCGCAGCCTGACGTGAAAAAAGGGAAAACGGGTAGTAGTCGAGATGGAAGTGCAGGATGTCGAACTCGTCGACGCGTTGCCGAACATGCTCGAGCATCGCCATATGTAGTGCTATGGGGTCCCGCACAGCACCATCCAGCCGCAAGGCCCGTGGCCACATCGGCTGAAGCTTCGCCTTGGTCAGGGAATCGCCGCTGGCAAAGAGGGTGACGTCGTGGCCCATCTCCACCAGCTCTTCCGTCAGCCACGAGACGACGCGCTCCGTGCCGCCATAAAGTTTTGGGGGAATGGCCTCGGTCAGCGGAGCAATCTGCGCGATACGCATTAAGTTACCTCCTGGTTGCGGCGCTGTGTTGGTCAAGGAAGATTGCGGTGACCGTGCGGCGGGCTCTTTTTTGTCACAGGTAAATCTCCCCTCCGATGCCGCCGAATCGCCCGATAGAGCATTAGGCTGTGGCGATGCTCAGCCTTTGTAACTACGCCGGACGCCCCGTCGCGTTCCTGCTGCGGTACGTTCGTCGTCGGCCTTTGGCGCATTCGGCAATCCTCATCGCCGTTCTGAGCGCCGTGGGCTGTTCGGTCAGTACCCAATATGCCGTGAAATTCCTGGTCGATACGCTGGCCGCAGGGAGGAACCACCCCGGCGTCTGGACCGCCTTCGTCGTCCTCGTCTCCTTGGCCGCGGCAGACAATCTCCTGTGGCGTCTTGGCGGTTGGATCGCAAGCCATGCCTTCGTCGGCGTAAGCGGCGACTTGCGCGGCGATCTGTTCCGTCATCTCACCGGCCATGCCCCGAGCTACTTCGCCGACCGGTTGGCCGGTACGCTTACCGGGCGCATCACCGCCACGTCGAACGCCGCGTTCGCAGTCGAAAACCTGTTCATGTGGAATGTCCTGCCGCCATGCGTGGCGACGGCGGGTGCCATTGCCTATCTCGCCGCGGTGAGCCTCCCGATGGCGGGGTCACTGACAGCGATCGCCGCCGTGCTGATCGTCGTGCTGTTCAAGTTGGCGGCTGCCGGCACTCCCCTTCACCATGGCTTTGCCGACAAGGCGGCGCGTGTCGAAGGCGAGTTGGCGGACGTGATCGGTAACATGCCGCTGGTACGCACCTTTGGCGCCACGGCGCGCGAGCACCTCAGGTTCGACGAGACCGTCGGGCAGGAAATGTTCGCACGACGCAAGAGCCTGCTGTATCTCGAACGCCTGCGGTTGTTGCATGCGGCCGTCACGATCATCCTGACGATCGCGATGCTCGCCTGGGCGATTCTGCTTTGGCAGCGCGGTCGAGCCTCCACCGGTGACGTGGTTCTGGTCTGCACACTGGGCTTCACGATCCTCCATTCCACCCGCGACCTCGCCGTGGCCCTGGTCGACGTCACGCAGCATATGGCGCGGCTGTCCGAGGCCATCGCCACACTGCTGCAGCCTCATCAGTTGCGGGATCACCCCGAAGCTCAGCCGCTCGAGCCCAAGGATCGCGGCATCGAATTCGAGAACGTCTCGTTCGCCTATCCGACTGGAGACAAGGTATTCGACAAGCTCAGCTTGCGCTTCGATGCAGGCAAGCGTACCGGCCTGGTGGGACCGTCGGGCGGCGGCAAGTCGACAATCCTCTCCTTGCTGCAGCGCTTCTATGACGTGAATCAGGGCCGCATCCTGATCGACGGGCAGGACATCGCGCGGATCACCCAGGATAGCATTCGGCGTGCGATCTCTTTCGTGCCGCAGGATATCAGCCTGTTGCATCGTTCCGTGTTCGACAACATCCGCTACGGCAAGCCGGAGGCGACGGAGGCCGAGGTGTTGAAAGCGGCCGAGGCCGCCTGCTGCCGCGATTTCATCGAGGCGCTGCCACAGGGCTTCGAGACCATCGTCGGCGATCGCGGCGCCCGCCTCTCGGGCGGCCAGCGCCAGCGGATCGCGATTGCGCGAGCGCTGCTGAAGGATTCGCCGATCCTGCTGCTCGACGAGGCCACCTCGTCGCTCGACAGCGAATCGGAAGAGGCGATCCGCCAGGCACTCGACCATCTCATGCAGGGCCGCACGGTCATCGCTATTGCGCATCGCCTCTCCACCCTGCGCAACTTCGACCGTATCGTCGTTCTGCAGGAAGGCCAGGTCATCCAGGAAGGAACGCCGGACGAGCTGCTGCACCGGCGCGGACCCTATCGCATGCTGATCGACGACGAGCTCGCGCGGCTTACCCGACGGGCCGCCGCCTGATCGGCACTTGACGGGTTGTCCGGTTAGGTGGACCGTTCGACATGGTTGGCCGGAACTTCGCTCTCTTCGATACCCCAATCGGTCCCTGCGGGCTCATCTGGAGCGCCGAGGGAATTGTTGGCCTGCAGCTTCCCGAATCGACAATGGAGGGCACGCGCAAGCGTGTGCGCAGGCGTTGGCCCGAAGCCCGCGAGGCGCCGCCGGCGCCCGGCATCCAATGCGTGATCGATCGCGTTCAGGCGCTTCTCAAGGGAGAAGCCATCGAATTCGGCGACGTTCCACTCGACCTCGGGGCGGTACCCGAGTTCCATCGCCGGGTTTATCAGATGGCGAGAACCATCCCGCCCGGCCACACCATGACCTATGGCGAGATTGCCCGTCGGCTGGACGCACCGCACGAATCCCGTGAGGTCGGCCAGGCGCTCGGCCGCAACCCCATCGCCATCATCGTGCCGTGCCATCGCGTGCTCGGGGCCGACGGCAAGATGGGCGGCTTCTCCGCCACCGGTGGCGTCGCAACCAAGCGACGCATTCTCGAGATCGAAGGGGCATCCGCGATCGGTGCGGGACCGTTGTTCGAGTCTTCCGTGTCGCAATAGCAACCGCTTACGCAAGGACAGTGCCATCGCTGCGATCCGCCTTCATATGATGAAGATAAAGAGACGTTTACGTCCTCCACTGGAGCGACGCGACGAGCATGACATAATTGTCCGTATGGCACTTCCCTTCTCCGACACTGTCGATCGCACGCTCGAACGCCTGCGCCAGGCTTTCATCGAAACCGCACGCGGAGCGCGTGAAGCGGTAGGGGCACCGCTTCGGCCCGACCTGCCCGACGACGACTTGCCGCGGCTCAAGAGCCGCATCGATGCCTGCCTCGAAGGCAAGGGCGGCGAGCCGGCGCGTCGCGCCCGGGCGGCCGAGCTGGGAGAGGCCTACCTGTCGCTCTCCCCGTCCGGGCGGCGGAAGTTCCTGCTGACCCTCGCGCACGACTATGGTTTGCCGCGCGAGGCGGCGCTCGCCCAGGTCGAGCGCTGGCGCTCGTCCAAGGAGCCGCCGCGATCGCTCGTGAAGGCTCTCGAACCGCCGGCCGTTCACCTGTTGCGGGACTTCGTGGGCGTGCCGCAAGGCGTGAAGTTCGTCGTCGACCTGCGCGCCGAACTGATGACCTTGGGCAAGACAGATGCCGCCGCGCGGACGCTGAGCGAGGATCTGCGGTCCCTGCTGAGCGCCTGGTTCGATGTCGGTTTCCTCGATCTGGTACGCATCGACTGGCGCTCGTCGGCGGCGCTCCTGGAGAAGCTGGTCACCTACGAGGCCGTCCACACGATCCGCTCGTGGCGAGACCTCAAGAATCGGCTCGATTCGGACCGGCGCTGCTTTGCCTTCTTTCATCCGCGCATGCCGGACGAGCCCCTGATCTTCGTCGAGGTGGCGCTGGTGAACGGCATGGCCGGCAGCGTGCAACGCCTGCTCGACGCCAAGGCCGAGACCTCCGATCCCGGACATGCCAACACGGCGATCTTCTATTCGATCTCGAACTGCCAGCGGGGTTTGGCCGGCATCAGCTTCGGCAACTTCCTGATCAAGCGCGTAGCCGAAGAGCTCGTTCGCGAGCTACCGAATATCAAGGACTTTGCCACCTTGTCGCCAATTCCCGGCCTGCGCCAGCATATCGACGGCCGGCTGAAGAACGAAGGCGACAGCGCGTTGACTGCCGCCGAGATCGCCTCGCTGGTGCCTGTGACCAACAATGCCGTCAGAGGTGCCGCCGCGGTGCGCGAACTGCTGGATAGACCGGTCTGGTGGGAGGTGCTGGCCATCGACAAGGCATTGCGACCGATCCTGACGCGCTTCACCGCACGCTACCTCACCAGCACCGACGAGCGCGGCCGCGCGGTCGACCGTGTCGCGCACTTCCATCTCGGCAATGGCGCGATCGTCGAGCGCATCAACTGGCTGGCCGATGTCAGCGCCAACGGCCTCAAGCAGTCCTACGGCATCATGGTGAACTATCGCTACAAGCTCGGCGACGTGGACGCCAACCACGCCGCCTATGCCAACGGCCGCATCGTTGCCAGCCGCGAGGTGCGCGCGGCAGCGAAGACTTGAGTCTTTCCTCGCCGCGTCTCACGCAGGGCGGAGATCAATTGTTGAGATAATTCAGCTTCAACCCCGGCCGAGGCCATTCGAAGCTGACGAGCCTGCCGGTCATGGAAAGCGTGGCGTAGGCCGTACGCAGTTCCTTGCCGCCGAAGCAGACGTTGGTGACCATCGGATCGGGAAGCTTGTACTGTGTCACCGACTGGCCATCGGGGGCGATGTCGGAGACGGCGCCGGTGATCAGGGTCGCCACACAGATATGGCCGGCCGAATCGACGGCAAGCGAATCGAACATCTGGTAGCCACCGAGACCGGTGATGACACGGCCCTTCTCGCCGCGATAGGGGCCGTTGGCATCCTTGATCGTCCCCGGAGCGGAAAGCTCGAACGCCCAGCAGCGGGCTGTCGGCGTCTCGACGACATAAAGCGTCTTCTCGTCGGGCGAGAGGCCGCAGCCGTTCGGACGTTCGAGCGGGAACACCTTCTCCTCGATCTTCGAACCGTCGGCCTTGGCATAGTAGACGGCGCCGCGGTCGCTCTCCCGCTCGCGCGTCTTGCCGAGATCGGTGAACCAGAAGCCTCCGCTCTTGTCGAACACCAGATCGTTCGGTCCGTTCAGGCGACGGCCGTCGCAAGAGTCATACAGGGTCTCGAACTTCCCCGTCTCAGGGTCGACAACCTGGATCGAGCCGCCCTTGTAGTGAGGCGGCTGTGCGCCGGGAAACATCCTGCCGTCGGGACGCTGGATCCAGGCGAAGCCGCCGTTATTGCAGACATAGATCTTGCCATTCGGCCCAACCGCTGCGCCATTGGGGCCGCCGCCGAGCTTGGCGATCACGTGCTGCTTGCCGTCGGGCATGATGCGGGTCAGCGTCTCGCGCGCGATCTCGACCAGGATCACCGATCCGTCGGGCATGGCGATCGGTCCCTCCGGAAACCTGAGACCGGAGGTGATTTCCTTGTGCGGCGTCATCGGTGCTCCTCTTTGCCTACTTTCCCTTGAACACAGGCTTGCGCTTGGCGAGGAAGGCGGCGACGCCTTCCTTGAAATCGGCGCTTTTGCCGAGCTCGCGCTGGAAGTCGCGCTCGACGTCGAGCTGGGCCGCGAGCGTGCTCGTCGAGGCCCGGTTCATCGCTTCCTTGATGCGGGCGAGCGACAGCGTCGGCCCATCGGCGAGCCGGCGCGCGACGTCGGTTGCGGCCTTCATCAAGTCGGCGTCCTCGACCACGTCCCAAACCAGGCCCCATTGCTTGGCCTGCTCGGCGGAAATCTGCGGCGCCAGCATCGCGAGCGCGCGAGCCCGCGCATCGCCCACCAGGCGCGGCAGGAACCAGGTGCTGCCGCCGTCGGGCAGCAGACCGATACGGGCAAAGGCCTGCAGGAAGGAGGCCGACTTCGCGGCAATGGCAATGTCCGATGCCATCACGAAGCTCATGCCGACTCCGGCCGCCACGCCGTTCACGGCGGCGATGATGGGCTTGGGCATCGCCCGCATGGTGCGGATCACCGGGTTGAAGAACTTGTCGAGGGCCGCGCCCGAATCGGCGGTGGCGCCCGACTCGCGATCCGGGTCGGCAAGGTCCGCCCCGGCGCAGAAGCCCCGGCCGGCCCCCGTCAGGAGCACGGCCCTGACCGCATCGTCGCCGGCGAGCCCTTCCCAGCATTCCTTGAGTTCCGCGATCATCTTGCGCGAGACGGCGTTCAGCTTGTCGGGCGCGTTCAGCGTCAGCGTGGCGAGCCCGTCGGCCATCGCCAGATTGATCTTCTCGTACATCGTTTATCGTCCTGTGAATTGCGCCGGCCGCTTGGCGAGAAAAGCCGCGACCCCCTCCTTGAAATCGTTGCTCTGGCCCAGTGCGCGCTGGCTGTCGCGCTCGAGATCGAGCTGCTGGTCGAGCGTGTTGGTGGCGGCGGCATTGATCGCCCGTTTGATCGCCGCATAGGAAAGCGTCGGGCCGGCGGCAAGACGCCGCGCCAGGGCGGTCGCCTCCGTCATCAGCTTCGAATCGTCCACGGCCTGCCAGATCATGCCCATGCGCTCGGCTTCCTCCGCGGATACCGGCGTGCCCTGCATGCCAAGGGCGCGCGCGCGCGCATCGCCCACGACGTGCGGCAGAAACCACGTGCCGCCGAGGTCCGGAAGCAACGCGATGCGCACGAACGCCTGATCGAAGCGGGCCGAGCGCGCCGCCAGGACGATATCGCAGGCAAGCGCGAGATTGGCGCCGCCGCCTGCCGCCACCCCGTTCACCGCCGCTATAACTGGCTTGGGCAGCGCCCGGATGGCACGGATCATGGGGTTATAGAGCCGTTCCAGAACCACGCCGAGATCGGGCCTGCCGTCGGCGCCGGTCGTCGTGCCTGTCCCGGTGCCGGCCAGATCCGCCCCGGCACAGAAACCGCGGCCCGTCCCGGTGATGAGGACGGCGCGAACCTCCGACTCCGCCAGCGCGCGATCGAGCTGCTCGATGATCATGCCGATGAGCTCCTGGCTCACGGCGTTCAACCGCTCGGGGCGGTTGAGGGTCAGTGTCAGCACCCCGCTTTCGAGCGCGGCCTGCAGCGGCGTTTCCTTGGTCGTCTCTGCCATGGCACAACACTGGCACGCGCATCGTCCCGCGCCAACCAGCTGCGTCGCAGAGCGACACCGCCTCCTCGCTGGCTATCTGACCGGCGAGGCGGCTACGGCAGCGTGAAGACTTCCACCGGCTCGGGCACGCCGCGCAGCGTATGGCGGCCCATCGAGACGAGGGCCTGTGCGCAGGCCTCCTTGAACTCGGCCGACGCAAGCACCGGTACGCCCAGCTCCTTGGTGAGGCTCTCCAACCGGGCGGCGCGATTGACCGCAGGGCCGATGACCGTGAAATCCAGCCGATCCTCCGTGCCGACATTGCCGAAGGTCACCGGGCCGATATGCAGGCCGATCCCGAACCGGACCGGATCGTGGCCTCCGGTCGCCCGCGCGTCGTTCGCAGCGGCGATGTCATCGATCAATTGGCGGGCTGCGGCGAGTGCATTGGCCGTCACCATCGGCAGAAAAAGGGCGTCTTCGGCCGGGAAATAGGCCATCACGCCATCGCCGATGAACTTCAGGATCTCGCCGCCGTGCGAGGACAGGGCATTGCCCACGAGCTGCAGGTAATTGTTCAGAAGCTCGAGAAGGTCGCGCGGCGCCATGCGCTCGTTGAGGCCGGTGAAGTCGCGCAGATCCGAGAACCACAGGACGGCGTTGATCTCGTGCCCATCGCCGCGCTTGATCAGGCCGTCCATGATCTGCTCGCCGACGATGCGGCCGAGATAGGTGTCGAGGAGCGTCGTCGACAGGCGCTGGTTGATGCGGCTTTCGACCACCGGCGCCATATAGTCCATCAGGCGATGGAACTTGACGATGTCGGCATCGGTGAATCCGCTGGGCCGGTCGGTCATGAAGGTGACGGCTGGCGGCCGTCCATAGGCAACGCGCATGGGCGCCGCGTAGTAGTCGGTTCCGCCCATGGCAGCCAGCTCGTGCAGCACCTCGTGATGGTCGGCGGAAAGCTTGTCGAGCCGATAACGCACGGGTTTGCGGGTTTCTGCAAGCTGCTGGATCGGGCTGCCGATATAGGCCGGCGTCTGCTCGATGCCATGTGGCCGGGCAGCCTGCTCGACCCTGCCGCCGCGCCGCCACTGAATGCCCATGGTCCGCCACTGCGGGTGGACGGCTTGCAGGCCGATCGTGAAACGGGCGAGCGGCGCGCCCGCCGCGACCAGACGGTTCGCCACCTCCCCGACGAGCCTGGCAGGGTCGGCGATGAGCCGGCCCTCGCGCGCAAGCCAGTCGATGACCGGCCCGACCTGCCAGTCGAGCGACGTCGAGGGCGCCGAGTCAGGCACCTACCACCGCCTGCACCTCCTCCGACGAGGTCCGATAGACCTTGTTCGTCGAGAGGTCGGCGATCTTGTCGATGTTGCCTTCCACGTCCTCGATGGTCGGTGCGCGACCCTGGATGCGAACGCCGGGCGCTTCGCGATATTCGATGCGCGCGAAATAACCCGCGCCGGCGCTCCAGATCTCGCCCGTGCGCTGGCACTGCTCGCTGCACAGATAGGCGACCATCGGCGAGACGTACTCGGGCCTGAGCTTCTCCAGCACCTCGGGCGTCATCAGGCTTTCGGTCATGCGAGTGCCGGCAACCGGCGCCAGTGCATTGACCATGATGTTGTACTTCTGACCTTCCAGGCGCAGTGCATTCATGAAGCCCACGACGGCGAGCTTGGCGCCGCCGTAGTTCGATTGGCCGAAATTGCCGTAGATGCCCGAGTTCGACGAGGTCACCACCACTCGGCCATAGGCCTTGGCACGCAGGATCGGCCACGCCGCATGGGTGACGTAGGCGGTGCCGAGGAAATGCACCTTCACGACGAAGTCGAAGTCCTCGACCGTCATGTTGTGGAAGGTCTTGTCGCGCAGAACGCATGCATTGTTGACGACGATATCGACCGTCCCGAAGGAGTCGACCGCCGTCTTGACGATATTGGCGGCCGCTTTGGCGTCGGCGACGGAATCGTAGTTGGCGACCGCCTGCCCGCCCGCCTTCTTGATCTCGTCGACGACCTTGTCGGCCGCGGCGTGGCTGCCACCCTTGCCGTCGACCGCGCCGCCCGGGTCGTTCACCACCACCTTGGCGCCGCGACTCGCCAGCAAAAGCGCATGCGCCCGGCCGAGCCCGTTGCCGGCGCCAGTGACGATGGCGACGCGATTGTCGAAGCGGATGGTCATGGTTCTCAATCTCCCTACAAAAGTCAGGTAGTCCGGGAGAGCTTATAGGACCATCACCGGCGCGCAGCACCATGTTGGATGCATCGCGCCTGTTTCAAGACAGGGTGCGGGTTCATCGCTACGCGGCCCGCACAGCAGTTATCCGACGCCGTTCTGAAGCGGACAAGGCCTTGTTGGCCATTTTCAGGTCATACCAACTCTGCAGATTCATCCAGAACTCGGCACTATTGCCGAAGAACAATCCAAGCCGGACCGCCGTGTCGGCAGTGATGCGGCGGCGGTTGTTCACGATCTCGGCGATGCGGTTGGGCGAAACGCCGATTGCTTGAGCCAACTCGTTTTGCGGCAAGCCAAACTCTGCGAGGAACTCGTGTTTGAGCATGTCACCGGAAGTCACAGGAGCATACTGATCCTTCGTCATGCCAATCCCTAATGGTAGTCGACGATCTGCACATCGAAGGCGTCATCGTCCGTCCATCGAAAGATGATGCGTCATTGGCTAGAGTCAAAACTCACAAAGGCCTGCCCCTCCGGGTCGGCTTTCAACCCAATTCCAGACAGTCAGTAAGGCCGAGTGATACGTTAGACAGTCATTGCCGCGGCTTTTCACATACGACCTCGTGGCTCTTACCAGACGCGACGGATTTCACCTATTGCACGCTTCCCGGATTACGATCGATGAAGATAGTGTCGGCAATTTTGCGCGCGATTGCGTCATACATGACCCATGTCGGCCGTGGGCCATGGAAATCCCAATCGAACCAGCTCAGCGACAGCGCTGCTACGTTGTCCGACGACCTCA
>DATEID010000332.1:0-2439 GCA_035279245.1 Reyranella sp. | reverse complement strand
TCCGACAATCCGGCGGGCACGGTGACGATCGCCTTGCGCGGCAATCGCCTGCGTGCCGGCGCCACCGGCGTGGGGAACCTGCAGCTCGACGCCTCCGTCGCGGACCCCTTCGGCACCGCCAAGGCCGATGCCGCGCTCAAGGCGACCGGCCTTTCGGGCGCGGCCGACCTCGGCAGCGTGAACGCGACAGTGAAAGGCGATCGGACCGCCTTCGATCTCACCCTGCAGGCTGCCGGTCGCGCCACGAACGCCAATCTCGCGGCCCGGGTGGAGCCCGGCGATGTTATTCGGGTCGCCTTGCAGCGGCTCGACGCGCGCTATCAAGGCATCCCTGTCGCGTTGAACGCTCCGACCGAGGTGACGGTCGCGGGCTCCCGGGTGGCCATCCAGCCGGCCTCCTTGCGACTGGGCGGCGGACGGCTGTCGGTCGGCGGCACGGTCGACGAGACCGCGAGCGACCTCACGGTCGACATCGCGGCGCTGCCGCTTTCGCTCCTCGAAGCCTTCGCGCCGGGCAGCGGCATCGAGGGCACGCTGCGGGCCAGGCTGCGCGCGACCGGGGCGCTCGCCAATCCGCGAATCGAGGCGAGCTATTCCGCCGATGGACTGAGGATAAAACGCCCGGAAACAGCGCTTCTGCCGGCTTTTGCGATGCGCGGCACGGCGTCGGTGGTCGATCGGCAGGCGACGTTCGATGCGGCCGTGACGGCGGGCAGCGGCACGCACCTCGGCGTCAAGGGCAAGGCGTCGATTCCGCAAGGCACTGCGCCGCTCGCCGCGACCGTGAGCCTCAACGGCAACATCGACATCGCTCCCTTCTCTCCGGCATTCGGTGACAGCATCCGCAACGTCGCGGGCACGCTGGCCCCCAACCTGACGCTCACCCTGAAGGGCGACGCCATCAATGGCACGGGCACGGTTGCCCTCAACAACGCTGCACTGTCCTTGCCCGCGACCGGGCTGCGGATGACGGGCGGGCAGGCCAATATTGTACTGCAAGGACAGACGCTGACTCTCCAGAGCCTCACCTTCCACACGGCGCGCAACGGCGCCATCTCCGGCAATGGCACCGTGCAGCTCGATCCGGCGCAGGGCTTTCCCGTCGACCTTCATATCGGTGCACGCAATGCCCTGGTCGCCAACCGGCCCGACATGATCGCCGCCGTATCGAGCGACATCAAGGTGGCGGGCTCGACGCTCGCCGGCTTCGACGTGACCGGTACGGTCACCGTCGATCGTGCCGACATCAATATCGGCGGCACCCAGGTGGCGAACTATCCCACGATCGCCGTCACCGAGATCAACGGCGGCAACGGGGCGACCGCCGCACCGGCCAAGCCCAACCCGCCGCCGGGCAAGGTTGCACCCAAGCCGCCGGAAGCGGGCGGCGTGCGGCTCGCGCTCGACATCAATGCACCCCAGGCAGTGTTCGTGCGCGGCCGCGGCCTCGATGCCGAAGTGGGCGGCAAGCTTACCGTAACCGGCAATCCCTCGGCGCCCGCCGTGCTGGGTAATCTCACCTTGCGGCGCGGCACCTTCAACCTGGTCGGGCATCAGCTCAACTTCACGCGCGGCAACGTCTCGTTGATGAACGCCAATGCGATCGATCCAGACCTCGACTTCGCCGCCACGACGGTGGTGAATTCGACGACCATCGAGGTCGATATCACCGGTACCGCCCGCGCGCCCAAGATCTCGCTCACCTCGTCGCCGTCCCTGCCGCAGGACGAAGCGATGGCCATGCTGTTGTTCGGCAAGCCCTCGTCGGGCCTCAGCCCGTTCGAGATCCTGAGCGCGGCCCAGGCGCTCGCCGAATTGACGGGGCAGGCCTCGGGCGGCGGAACCGGCTTTCTCGGCAGGCTTCGCAAGGGGCTGGGCCTCGACCAGCTTTCGATCAACTCGTCGTCCAGCAATGCGGCAAATTCCTCATCGGGCAGCACGACGTCGATCCAGGGTGGCCGCTACGTGGCGCCCGGCGTCTATGTCGGCGCGGAGCAGGGCGCGAGCGGCAATTCCAGCCGCGGTATCGTCGAGATCGAGGTCCTGCCGCACACCAAGATCCAGGGGTCCTTCGGTACCGACTCCAACGACAAGATCGGCGCCAAGATGGAGTGGGACTACTGACGTTGCAGGCATATGGCAGTAGATCTTGGTCATGCCGGCTATTACTTCGTGTCATCCCGAGCGAAGCGAGGGATCTTTGATCAACGCAAGAAAGATCCTTCGCTTCGCTCGGGATGACACCGTTTCTTGCAACCAGCCTATTTCGTCATATGCGATAGCTCTGACGTTGCATCGGAGTTCCCATGTCCGTGGATCTGTCCCGCCGTTTGCTTATCGCCGCCACTGGCGTTGCAGCGTTGTCCGTGCGCGCCGAGGCCGAACCATCGGCCGAGCTCGGCTCCATTCTCGGTCAGTATGCCGACGCGCTGCGCGCGG
>DATEID010000331.1:0-4174 GCA_035279245.1 Reyranella sp. | reverse complement strand
TTCCGCCAGATCCCGCGCGATTTCGAGGAAGCCTCCGTCATCGACGGCGCCCGTTGGTGGCAGACGCTGTGGCATGTGCTGCTGCCCATGGCCAAGCCGGGCCTGATCGCCTTCTCGCTGGTCTCGCTGATGGCGCACTGGAACGAGTTCCTGTGGCCCCTGATGGTGCTGAACGAGCCGCGCACCCAGACGCTCACCATCGGGCTCGCCACCTTCGCCCTCGGCACGGAGGGCGGCAAGGAATGGGGCGTGCTGGCGGCCGGCACGCTCCTCGTGATGTTCCCGCTGCTCGCCCTGTTCGCCGTCTTCCAGCGTCAATTCGTCGACAGCTTCATGTTCTCGGGCCTCAAAGGATAAGGAGATACCTCATGCGCTGGCTTCCCTCTGTCGCCGCGGCGGCGCTCGCCGCGCTTGCCCCGGCATTGGCCAATGCCCAGACCAGGATCGACTTCTTCTTTCCCGTGCCGGTCGACGGCAAGCTCGCCAAGGAGATGACGCGGCTGGTCAAGGTCTACAACGAGAGCCAGAAGGATGTCGCGGTCACGGCCGTCTATACCGGCAGCTACGACGAGACCAAGCTCAAGGCGCAGGCCGCAGCCAAGGCCGGCAAGCCGCCGGCAGTGGTTCTGATGAGCGCCAACTTCGTGCTCGACCTCAAGCTCTCGGGCGATCTCGCCTCGCTCGAGCCGCTGCTCGAGGCCGACGGCACGACGCGGGAGAAGTTCCTGGCCGACTTCTGGCCGGCGCTGCATGCCAACGCCACGGTCGACGGCGAGCTCTATGCCGTGCCCTACCAGAACTCGACGCCCCTCCTCTACTACAACAAGGACCATTTCAAGGAAGCCGGCCTCGATCCCGAGAAGCCGCCGCGGACCTGGGCCGAGCTGGTGGCCGACGCCAAGAAACTCACCAAGGGAAGCGGCGACAACGTCGAGCGCTACGGCTTCTCGCTGCCCGAAGGTTACGACTACATGGGCTGGATCATGGAGGCGCTCTGCATGTCCAACGGCGGCCGCTACTTCAACGAGGAATACGGCGGCGAGGTCTATTACGACACGCCCTCGATGCTGGGAGCGGCCCAGTTCGTGGAAGACCTCGTCTTCAAACACAAGGTGATGCAACAGGGCGTCGTCGAGGGCAGCGCCGTCTCCACCAATTTCCTCGCCGGCAAGATCTCGATGATGCTGCTGTCGACCGGCAGTCTCTCCTTCATCCGCGACAACATGAAGGCGAACTACGGCGTGGCCTTCGTGCCCAGGAACGTGCGCAATGCTGTGCCGATCGGCGGCGGCTCGCTCGTCATGTTCAAGGGGCTCGACGACGCACAGAAGAAGGCCGGCTGGAAATTCATCAAGTGGCTGAGCTCGGCCGAGACGCTGGCGGGCTGGAGCCGGTTCACCGGCTACTTCGCGCCGCGCAAGTCGTCCTATGATTTGCCGGAGATGAAGGACTTCATCGCCAAGCATCCGGACGCCGAAGTGGCGCTCGAGGAGCTGCCCTTTGCCAAGCCGTGGTTCGCCACCTACCAGACTGTCGCCGTGCGCAAAGCCCTGGAGGACGAGATCCAGGCGGTGCTGAACGGCAAGAAGAAGGCGGCGCAGGCGGTCAAGGACGCGCAACGCAACGCCGACGCGCTGATGAAGCCCTACGTCGACCAGACGGCGCTGAAGCTGCCCTAGTCTCTTCTGGACCGCGAGCATCCTGCTCGCGGTCCGCATGACAGGAGTGGAGTATGACCCTTATCGCGCAGATCACCGACATGCATATCCGGCCATCGGGCAAGAAGGCCTATGGCGTCGTCGACACGGAAGCGATGTCGCGTGCGGCGGTAAGGTCGATCCTTGCCCAGCCCCGCCAGCCGGACGTGGTGATCGCCTCCGGCGATCTCACCGACTGCGGGCTGATCGAGGAGTACGAGCTGCTGCGCGATATCCTGATGCCCCTGCCGATGCCGGTTTATCTCATTCCCGGCAATCACGATCGGCGCGAGACCCTGCGAAAGGTTTTCGCCGGCGAGGGCTATCTGCCCACGCACGGTGAGTTCCTGCACTACACTGTCGAGGACCAGCCGTTGCGCCTGATCGCGCTCGACACCGTCGTGCCGGGCAAGGGCCATGGCGAGATGGACGCGGCGCGGCTCGCCTGGCTCGAAGCGCGACTTGCCGAACAGCCCGACCGGCCGACCTTCCTCTTCATGCACCATCCGCCCTTCCCGACGGGCCTGCAGCACATGGATTCGATCAACTGCCGCAACGCATCCGCGTTGGCCGAGCTGGTCCGTCGACATTCCCATATCGAGCGCGTGGCCTGCGGCCATCACCATCGCTCGATCCAGATTCGCTGGGCCGGCACGATCGGCTCGGTCGCGCCGAGCGTGGCGCACCAGGTCGTACTCGACTTGATGCCGCACGACGATGCCACCTTCACTATGGAGCCGCCGGGCTATCACCTGCATCTGTGGCAACCCGAGACAGGCGTGATCACCCACACGGCCTTCATCGGCCAGTTCAGCGGCCCCCACCCGTTCCTGCTCGACCCCGATTATCCGGCCTTCGGCGACAAGGAGTCCGCGCCCATGAGCCATGCCGCGGCAACAAGCCCGGTGTCATCCCGAGCGTAGGAAATGGCAGCCGACTATCTTGGCCCCAGCATTCCCGCAGCCTCGAGCGCCGCGATGCCGGCCTTGTCGTAGCCGATCTCCGCCAGCACCTCATCATTGTGCTGGCCGATCTCGGGCGGGTCGCTGACGAGCGGCGGACGCCAGCCGAACATCTGGAACGGCAGCAGCGGCAGCCGCGTCTGCACCCCGCCCGGCAGTGTCGTCGGCGCCAGCGAGCCGTTGGCCAGCAGATGCGGATGATCGAACAGGTCCTGCGGGCGTGCGACCGGCGCGAAGGAAATGTCGGCCTCGAGCGCCAGCTTCTCGACCTCGTCCTTGGTGTAGCGCTTGAAGATCTCGGCGACCTTGGGCACCAGCCACGGCCGCGCCTCGATGCGCTGGTTGTTGCTGGCGAGTCTCGGATCGGCCGCGAGCTCGGCCTGCCTGAAGACCTCGCAGAAGCGCTTCCACTGGCCGTCGCTCGTGATGCCGATGAAGACTTGCTGGCCGTCCGCCGTTTCGAAGATCTCGTACACCGCCCACGAGCTCACCCGCTCGGGCATGGGCGGCGGCGCGGCGCCGTTGATGGCGGTGATGGCGAGATGCTGGCCCATCATGAACACGACCGATTCGAAGAGCGCGCTCTCGACCAGCCCGCCCTTGCCGGTCCGGTCGCGCTGCTTCAGCGCCAGCACCGTGCCGAAGGCGCCGAACATGCCGCCCATGATGTCGACCACCGACGTGCCGGCGCGCAGCGGCCGCCCGCTGGGGCCGGTCATGTAGGCGAGCCCGCCCATCATCTGCACGACCTCGTCGAGCGCGGGTCGCTTCTCGTAGGGACCCGGCAGGAAGCCCTTGAGCGCGCAATAGACGAGGCGCGGATTGATCTTCTCCAGGTGCTCGGGTCCCAGGCCGCGCTTGCTCATGGAGCCCGGCGCGAAGTTTTCGATCAGGACGTCGGCCGACTTCAGGAGCTTCTCCAGCACCTTGCGGCCCTCCGGCGCATCGGCGTCAAGCGCCAGGCTCTTCTTGTTGCGATTGAAGTAACCGAAGAAGCCGGCGCCAAAGCCGCGTAGCTTGCGCGTGCGATCGCCGTCCACCGGCTCGACCTTGATCACCTCGGCGCCGAGATCAGCCAGGATCATGCCGCAGGAAGGCCCGAGGATCGTATGCGTAAGCTCGACGACGCGGACGCCCGCGAGGGGCGGCTGTATGGAGGATGTCATGCCCTTCCTTACCGCACGCGCGGCCGACTTGCAGCCGAGTCACGACCGCTTGTCGAAAGCGCGCTATGAGCAGGAAGTCTAAAACGATTCCGAAATTCCGTAGCGAGGCGAAAGAGCGGCGCTTCTGGGAGACGCACGAATTCGAGCGCGTTCGTCGACTGGAACAAGGCGGAGCGTGTCCGCTTGCCCAATCTCAAGCCGTCGTCATCTTTCATTTCCCATCGGTTGTCGGCAAATTCCAAAGATCATTGAGTACCGCCAACTGTCGTCCTGAGCGCAGCGAAGGACCTCGCGCCAACTCCATAGGAGGTCCTTGAAGTGGAGGCCAGGTCCTTCGCTGCGCTCGGGA
>DATEID010000330.1:0-4728 GCA_035279245.1 Reyranella sp. | reverse complement strand
CCGACGATGTGATCGTCGACCATCCCCGAGGCCTGCATGAAGGCGTAGCAGATGGTCGAGCCGACGAACTTGAAGCCGGCCTTCTGCAGTGCCTTCGACATGGCGTCGCTTTCCGGCGTGCGTGCCGGGACGTCGCTCAGGCTTCTCGGGTTGTTCTTCTTCGGCTTGCCGCCCACGAAGCTCCACAGAAATTTGGAGAACGGGCCTTGCTGCTCGACCAGCGCCAGATAGGCCTTCGCGTTGCCGACGCTCGCTTCGATCTTGCCTTTGTGGCGAATGATTCCGGGATCGGCCAGCAGGCTGGCGAGCTTGGCCGGCGTGTAGCGCGCGATCTTGGCGGGATCGAAACCGTCATAGACCTTGCGGTAGTGCTCGCGCTTGCGCAGCACGGTGATCCACGACAGGCCAGCCTGGCAGCCCTCGAGCGTCAGCAGTTCGAACAGCGCCCGATCGTCCTTGAGCGGACGGCCCCATTCGGCGTCGTGATACGTCTCGTACAGCGGGTCGGCGGTAGCCCAGCCGCAGCGCGGCTTGCCGTCGGTGCCGGCGATCGTATCGTGCTTCCAGACCATGGCCGGACCCTACCCAAGCACGGCGTCGCGCGCCACACTCGCCACCCTCTGGAGGGACCACCCATGACCAAGGAACTTGCCGACCTCAAGGTCTGCATCTTCGACGTATTCGGTACCGTCGTGGATTGGCGCGGCAGCCTGATCGAGGACCTGCCGCAAATGGGCCGCAAGCACGGCCTCGACACCGACTGGACCAGCTTCGCCGTCGACTGGCGCGGCCTCTACCAGCCGCAGATGCAGCGCGTCCGCAAGGGCGAGATCCCGTGGACCAACATCGACGAGCTGCACAAGGAAGCGTTCGAGATGCTCCTGAAGAAGCGAGGCTTGAAGCATCCCGGCGAAGAGGCGGCGTGGGAGTTCACCCGGCTCTGGCACAGGCTCCGACCCTGGCCCGACTCGGTCGAGGGCATCGGCATGATGAAGAAGAAGTACGTCGTCGCCACGCTCAGCAACGGCAATGTCGCGCTGCTGATCAACATGGCGAAGAACGGCGGCATCCCGTGGGATCATTGCTTCTCCGGCGAGACGTTCCACCACTACAAGCCCGATCCCGAGGCCTATCTCGGCGTGGCGAAGACCATGTATCTCGAGCCGCATCAGGTGATGCTGGTCGCCGCGCACAACAACGACCTGCGGGCGGCACAGAAATGCGGCCTGGCGACCGGCTTCGTTCACCGGCCGACCGAGCATGGCGCCGGTCAGAAGACCGATCTCGGCCCGGACGGCGATTGGGACGCCGTTGGCAACTCGATCATCGAAGTCGCCAAAAGAATCGGCTGCTGATCGCTGTCCCCAGTCCGGCTGATCTGGCCGTCAGAGGCAACGCGCTGTGCATGTGGAAAGACTCGGCTTGTAGCGACGGAGCCTCCGCGTACAAGCTGCCTCACATCGTTTGCAAAAGACCATGGAACTCATCGGATGCTGTATTCCTTCTGTTGCTCGATAGGCCTTCTGTCGGTTCTCTTGCTGTTGTCCGCACCGCAGGCTGTCGCGCAGCGGATGGTGAGCGTGTCCGGTGACAATGTGAACCTGCGTTCCGGACCCGGGAAGCAGTACCCGCCGGACTGGATCCTCGGTGAAGGCTATCCGCTCAAGGTCGTCGGACACCGTGGCGACTGGCTTCACGTCAGCGATTTCGAGAACGACACCGGATGGATCCATCGCTCGGTAACCGGCAACACGCCCCATCACATCGTGAAGGTCGAGGTCGCGAACTTGCGCAGCAAGCCCACGACGAGCAGCCGAATCCTCGCCAAGCTCGCTTATGGCGACGTGCTGCGGACGCTCGAGCGCAAGAACGACTGGGTCAAGGTGCGGCGCGAAGGCGGACTGCGAGGCTGGGTCGCGCGACGGCTGCTCTGGGGCTGGTAGACGTCGCGACGACGGCCCTACAGCCCTTCGATGGTCCGGCCGAGGGTGGCGCCGGGTTCATCGGCGAGTGCCAGCTCGAAGGGCGTGTCGAAAATCGCAATGATCACGAGGCAGAAGGTGAAGGCCACGGTGAACAAGCCGACGCTCACCCGCAGAGCGCGACGATTGCCGATATGCACCAGCATGATCGCGATCTGGGTCAACGCGCCCAGGACGAGGATCGACAGCCACTTGATCGCCGTCGTTCCTTCATCGGCGAGATAGAGCCGCCTGTCGCGCGCATGGCGCAATTCCGTCAGGGCGCCGAGGAGAGCCGCGCGTGCGGTCCTGTCGAGCCCGCCGACATGAGTCGCCGCGGCGAGCAACGCCTGGAAGGCCGTGTCGGTCTTTTCCCTTGTACCTTCGCTATAAGGGTTTTCGCCACTGGCGGCGGCGGCATAGGCCTTGATCTGCGGCAAGAGCAGCGGGTCGAGACCATTCACGTGGGCGAGCTGGATGATGGCGCGCACGGAATCGTCCTCGATCGCCACGCTCTGCCGGGCTGCATTGTCCTTCTGCCAGACGTCGCTCATGAGCAATGCCGCGAAGAGTCCGAAGAGAATGGCGACCGACGTGAAGTAGGGCGCCACGACGCCGGTCGTTCTCTGCAGCGCCGGCGCGAGCGGCCCGCTCGCCTCGAGCCTGAAGATCAGGAGCGCAACTGCCGCCGGCGTAACGATCGAGAGGACGATTTGCCAGGTCGAGAAAAACCCCCAGGACATCAGCCTCCGAACATCTCCTTCACCTTGCTGAAGAAGCCTTCCGATTCGGGGCTCGTCTTGCCGGCCTTCTCGAATTCCTTGAGAAGCTCCTTTTGGCGGGCGGTAAGATTGGTCGGCGTCTCGACATTGATCTCGATATACATGTCGCCGCGTTGACTCGAACGGACCACCGGCATGCCCCGGCCGCGCAGCCGGAACTGATGGCCGCCCTGCGCGCCGGCCGGAATGTTGATGCGCGCCATCTTGCCGTCGAGGGTCGGCACCTCGATGCTGCCGCCCAGCGTCGCCTGGACCATGGAGATCGGCACACGGCAATGGATGTCGGCGCCCTCGCGCTCGAATAGCGGATTGCGGCGCACTGACAGGAAGACGTAGAGGTCGCCCGCGGGACCGCCGCGCGTGCCGGCTTCGCCTTCGCCGGAAAGTCGAATGCGCGTGCCGTCCTCGACGCCGGCGGGGATGTTCACCTTGAGCGTCTTGTCGCGCCGCACGCGGCCCTGGCCGGCGCAGGCGCGACACGGCTTGTCGATCACCTGTCCGACGCCGTGGCAGGCATGGCAGGTCCGCTCGACCGTGAAGAAGCCCTGTTGGGCACGCAGCCGGCCGCGACCATGGCAGGTCGGGCACTGTTGCGGCCTCGAGCCAGGCTCGGCACCGCTGCCGTGGCAACTTTCGCACGTGACCGAACTCGGCACGCGCACGGTGGCCTCGGTGCCCGAATAGGCCTGCTCCAGTGTGATCTCGAGGTTGAAGCGCAGGTCCTGACCGCGCATATCGGCGCGCGGTCCACCGGGTCGCCCGCGGCCGCCCGCGCCAAACATCTCGTCGAATATGTCGCCGAAGACCGAGCCGAAATCGAAGCCTTGGCCATGGAACCCGCCCGGCCCGCCGGGAGCGCCGCCCTCGAAGGCGGCGGGACCGTAACGGTCGTAGGCGGCGCGCTTGTCGGGATCCTTCAGGATGTCGTAGGCGTGGTTGACGTCCTTGAACTTCCGTTCGGCTTCCTTGCTGCCCGGATTGCGATCCGGGTGATGTTGCATGGCGAGCTTGCGAAACGCCTTCTTGATGTCGTCGGCACTTGCGGTCCGGCTGACACCCAGCAGCTCATAGTAGTCCTGCGACATGACGCGCTACGCTGCCCCCATTCGTCGCTTCCACCGATAAAGTACGGCCTCCCGTCGAGCGGGAGGCCGTATTTCCAGCCCGGTTCAGGTTCAGCCGGAGCCGGTCTTCTTGTTCTTGTCCGTGACGTCTTCGAACTCGGCGTCGACGACCTTTTCGCCTTGGCCCTCGCTCGCCGCGCCCTCGCCGGCCGGACCCGATGCTCCTGCACCCGGTCCTGCTTCCGCCTGCTGGGCCTTGTACATCGCCTCGCCGAGCTTCATCGCGGCCTGGGCAAGCGCGTTGGTCTTGCTCTTGATGTCCTCGACATCCTCGCCGGCAAGCGCCGTCTTCAGGCTCTCGAGGCTGCCCTCGATCTCGCTCTTCTCGGCCGGGCTCACCTTGTCGCCGTACTCCTTGAGGTGCTTGTCCGTCGAATGGACGAGCGCCTCGCCCTGGTTGCGGGCGTCGATCAGCTCGCGCTTCTTCTTGTCCTCCTCGGCATGGACCTCGGCATCCTTCACCATCTTCTGGATGTCGGCCTCGCTCAGGCCGCCCGAAGCCTGGATGCGGATCTGCTGCTCCTTGCCGGTGGCCTTGTCCTTGGCCGAGACCTGCACGATGCCGTTGGCGTCGATGTCGAACGTGACCTCGACCTGCGGCACGCCGCGCGGCGCCGGCGGGATGCCCACGAGATCGAATTGCCCCAGGAGCTTGTTCTGGGACGCGATCTCGCGCTCGCCCTGGAACACTCGGATGGTGACGGCGGTCTGGTTGTCGTCGGCCGTCGAGAACACCTGGCTCTTCTTGGTCGGAATGGTCGTGTTGCGCTCGATGAGCCGGGTGAACACGCCGCCCAGCGTCTCGATGCCGAGCGACAGCGGCGTGACGTCGAGCAACAGGACGTCCTTCACCTCGCCCTT
>DATEID010000329.1:0-36066 GCA_035279245.1 Reyranella sp. | reverse complement strand
TGGGAGTCCAGGCTCGCCGACCAGATATTCGACTTCGACTATGTCGACTACGAACCGAACTGGTTCAGCGGCCACGACAGCAAGGAAATGGCGCGGAACCTGGGGCGCGGCGATGCCGAGAAGGCCTTCCCCAGGGACAAGTTCAAGTACACGCGCGACGAATTGGTCACGCTGCAGGGCTGGGATGGCTATGCGCTCGATATCGAAGGTGGAGATGGCGGGTTCGTGATGATGCGCACATACGTCGTAAAGGACCGGCTTTATCGCCTGCTCGCGACCGCCAAGAGCGACATGCGGACCCGCAGCGCCGCCGTCCGCTTCATCGAGTCCCTGCGGTTGGCAGAGACGCGGGGATAATCCGGAGAAGGGTCGATGCGGATCTGCGTCTTCGGCGCCGGCGCGATCGGCGGCAACTTCGCGGCGCGCCTCGCCGCCGCCGGCAACGACGTTTCCGTCATCGCCCGCGGTGCCCATCTCGAAGCCATCCGGCAGCACGGCCTTACGCTGCTGACGGGGGAGCGCAAGATCGTCGCTCGCGTTCGGGCCAGCGACCGGCCGTCCGATCTCGGGCCGCAGGACGCGATCCTGGTGACGATGAAGGCCTGCGGACAGGCTGCGCTCGCCGACGCGGTCGGCCCGTTGATGGGCCCCGAGACGTCCGTTGCGTTCGTGCAAAACGGGATTCCCTGGTGGTACGGCCACGGCCTTTCACCAGAGCGACCACCGGCCCCCGATCTGTCGCGGCTCGATCCGGGGGGCGCGCTGGCACGATCGGTCGGCCTGGGGCGTACGATCGGGGCCGTCGTCACGTCATCGAATCATGTCGTCGAGCCCGGCGTGGTGCGCAACATCTCGCCGGATCGCAACACGCTCTGGGTCGGCGAGACCGACGATCGCCAAAGCGAGCGCATCCGGGTGCTGCGGGAGACGCTGAAGGCCGCGGGCATCGCGTCGCCGGACACCCGCGATATCCGCTACGACATCTGGCACAAGTTGATGGCCAACCTGACAGGCTCGACGCTTTGCCTGATCCTCGCCCAACCGACGACCATCCAGAAGACGCCCATGGTCAACCGCATCGCGCGCCGCGCCCATGCCGAGGCGCTGGCCGTCGCGGCTGCGCACGGCGTCAAGCTCGACGACAGTCCCGACGTTCGATATGGCCCCAAGCGCGTCTATCCCGACCACCGGCCCTCGATCCTGCAGGACTACGAACTCGGCCGGCCGATGGAGGTCGAAGCGATCATCCGGGCGCCGCTTGCCTTTGCCCGCAGCGCCGGCGTCGACACGCCGACCCTCGATGCCATCGAGTCGCTGTGTGTCAGCCTCGCGGTGTCGAAGGGGCTGTATGCGCTTTGAATGTGTTGCTTCCCCTTGCGCAGCAAGGAAGAGGAGCAACGGAGCATCGTCCTGCTTGAATCGTTTCCTCCCCAGCTTTGCTGGGAAGGTGGCCCGCAAGGGCCGGAGGGGTCGTAGGCGTCAAAGCTGATGCTCATGACCCCTCCGCCCGCTTCGCGGGCACCTCCCCATCGCGGACTCCGCGATGGAGAGGTGAGAGAGTTAGGTCGCCGTGCCGCCAACCGTGAGCGCGTCGATGCGTAGAGTCGGCTGGCCGACGCCGACCGGCACACCCTGACCGTCCTTGCCGCAGGTGCCGATGCCGGGATCGAGCGCCATATCGTTGCCGACCATGCCGACGCGCGTCAGGGCCTCGGAGCCGGCGCCGATCAGGGTCGCGCCCTTCACGGGGCGGGTGATCTTGCCGTCCTCGATCAGATAACCTTCGGTCACGCTGAACACGAACTTGCCGGAGACGATGTCGACCTGGCCGCCGCCGAAGTTGGCGGCGTAGAGGCCCTTCTTCACCGAAGCGACAATCTCCTTGGGATCCGCGGTCCCGCCCAGCATGAAGGTGTTGGTCATGCGCGGCATCGGGGCATGGGCATGGCTCTGGCGCCGACCGTTGCCCGTGGGCTTCAGGCCCATCAGACGGGCATTCATGCGGTCCTGCATCAGGCCGACCAGCTTGCCGTTCTCGATCAGCACGTTGCGCTGCGTCGGCGTGCCCTCGTCGTCGATCGTGAGCGAGCCGCGGCGGTCGGCCAGCGTGCCGTCATCGACCACAGTGACGCCGGGCGACGCCACCATCTGACCCATCAGATGGGTGAACATGGAGGTCTTCTTGCGGTGGAAGTCGCCTTCGAGACCGTGGCCGACCGCCTCGTGCCACAGCACCCCCGACCAGCCGGCGCCCAACACGACCGGCATCTCGCCCGCGGGTGCATCGACCGATTCGAGGTTCACCAGCGCCTGGCGAATGGCCTCGTCGGCCTCCTTCTTCCAATAGTCGGGATGGAAGATGTCGCCGTAGGCGGCGCGTCGGCCGCTGCCGGTGCTGCCCGCTTCCAGGCGCGCGCCATCGCCGCAGACCACGCTCACGTTGAGCCGCACCAGCGGCCGCACGTCGGCCGCGCGCCACCCTCCGGCGCGCACGATCTCGACCACCTGCCACGAGCCCGAAAGCGAGATGGAGACCTGCCGCGCCTTTGGCTCCTTGGCGCGCACATAAGTGTCGATCTCCTGCAGAAGCTTCACCTTCTTCTCGAAGCCCTCGCCGTCGATCGGATTGCCGTCGGCGTAGAGCAGCCGATTGGTGCCATGGGGCGATTCGTCGGACTTGCCGGACTTGCCCGAACGTACCGCCTTCACCGTGTCGGCGGCGCGCTTCAGCGCCTTCTCGTCGAGCGCCGAGGCATGGGCGAAGCCGGTCGCCTCGCCCGACACGGCACGCAGGCCGAACCCCTGCGTGGTGTCATAGGCCGCGCTCTTCAGCTTGCCGTCGTCGAAGCTGAGGCTTTCGCTCTGGACATACTCCAGGAACAGCTCCCCGTCGTCGCAGCCCTTGAGCGCCTCGTCGACCGCCTTCTCCGTCTTGCGCTGGTCCAGCGCGCCTTTGCCGAAGAAGAGGCCGTCGGCCGTGGCGAGATGATTGATGCCCTGATGGTTGATGCCTTGGGCCATGGGATTACCTGCTGTCAGACAACGAGGACGATCTTCCCAAAATGGGCGTTGGCCTTCATGTGCGCAAGCGCCTCGGCCGCCTGGGCGAGCGGGAAGGTCCGGTCGATCGGCAGGGCGAGCTTGCCGGCCTCGATCGCCGGCCAGAGGTCCTTGCGGGCGGCCTGCACGATGGCGCGCACCTCCTCCGGCGTACGCGTGCGGAAGGTGACGCCGATATAGTCGATGCGCTTCAGCGCATGCAGGTCGAAGTTGAACTCGCCCTTCATGCCGCCCAGACGGCCGACATTGACGATGCGACCCAGGATCGCCGCCGCCTCCATGTTCTGGTTCATCACGCCGCCCGACACCTGATCGACGATCAGATCGACGCCCTTGCCGCCGGTCGCCTCCTTGACCTTGTCCGGCCACTTCGGGTCGCGCGTATCGAGCGCGAGATCGCAGCCGAACTCCTCGAGCCGGGCACGGCGCGCATCGTTGGTCGACGTGCCCATGACCATCGAGGCGCCGAGGTGCTTGGCGATCTGCATGCCTAACAGCCCGACGCCGGAGCTGGCGCCCTGGATCAGGACCGATTCGCCCTTCTTCAGCCGTCCCGCGCCGGCCAGAGCATTGTGCATCGTCTGCACCGCCACCGGCATGCAGGCCGCTTGCTCGAAGCTCATGTTGTTGGCCGGGATCTTATGGGCGCGTCCTGAGTCGGCGACGGCATACTCGGCGAAGCCGCCGGCCGCCGAGCTCATGACGCGGTCACCCGGCCTGAAGTCCTTGACCTCGCTGCCCACCGCTTCGACCTCGCCGGCACATTCGAGGCCGACGATCGTTCCCGGCCCGCCGACCGCGCCGTGACGATGGCCGGCCGCGACCGCGAGATCGGCCCGGTTGAGCGAAGCGGCCTTCACCTTGATCAGGATCTCGTTGGCTTTGGGGGAGGGCTTCGGCGCGTCCTTGATCTGGACGCCCTGCTCGGTGACGACGGCTGCTTTCATCGCGATCTCCTTCATTGGACCGCGCCACTCCAGTGGCGCTCATGGGACGTCGAAGGCGAAGCAAGATGCGCCACTGGAGTGGCGCGGTCCCTCGAGGTCATACGATCTTGCTCTCGCGGCCCTGCCAGTAGCGGTCGCGCAGCAGGCGCTTGTAGAGCTTGCCTGTCGGATGGCGCGGCAGCTCCGCCTCGAAGTCGATGCTGCGCGGACATTTGATGGCCGAGAGATGCCCCTTGCAGTAGGCGATCAGCTCCTCGGCCAGCGCCGGGCCCGCATCGGCCATGTCGCGCGGTTGCACGACCGCTTTGACCTCCTCGCCGAAGTCGGCGTTGGGAACGCCGAACACCGCGCAGTCGATCACCTTGGGATGATTGATCAGCAGGTTCTCGGCCTCCTGCGGATAGATGTTCACCCCACCGGAGATGATCATGAAGGCCTTGCGGTCGGTGAGATGCAGGAAGCCGTCGGCGTCGACATAGCCCACGTCGCCCAGCGTCGACCAGCCTTTGGGATGGCGCGACTCCGCGGTCTTCTTCGGATCGTTGTGGTACTCGAAGGCGCGGCCTTCGGCGAAGTAGATCGTGCCCGGCTGGCCGGCCGGCAGTTCGTTTCCGGCATCGTCGCAGATCCTGAGTTTGCCGACGACCGCACGGCCGACCGTGCCCTTGTGCGCCAGCCATTCGGCAGAGTTGCACATGGTGAGGCCGTTGCCCTCCGTGCCGCCGTAATACTCCCAGATGATCGGCCCCCACCATTCGATCATCTTCTCCTTGACCGGGATGGGGCAGGGCGCGGCGGCATGGATCGCGCATTCGAGCGAGGAGACGTCGTGCCTCAGCCGCACCTCGTCCGGCAGCTTCAGGAAGCGCACGAACATCGTCGGCACGACCTGCGTGTGGGTCGCGCGATGCTTCTCGACCAGCCGTAGATAATCCTCGGCGTCGAAGTTCTCCATCACGATCGAAGTGCCGCCGAGCCGCATGACGCTCATGTTGAAGCGCAGCGGAGCGGCGTGATAGAGCGGCGCCGGCGAGAGGTAGATCGTATTCTCGTCCATGCCGTAGAGCTTGCTGGTGATCTGCAGCAAGGGATTGTCGAAGTCGATCGGCTGCGGCTCGACCACCGGCAGCACGCCCTTCGGTCTCCCGGTGGTGCCGGACGAATAGAGCATGTCGTGGCCCGCAGTCTCATCGGCGATCCGGGTCGCGGCCTGGCCTGCCACCGCCTTCTCCCAGGACTCGTAGCCCGGGATGACGCCGTCGATCATGTAACGGCTGGAGACATCGCGCAGAAGCGGCGCCAGCTCGGCCGCCTTGTCGGCCAGATAGCGCGAGGTGATGAACAGCCGGGCGCCGCAGTCCTTCACGATGTACTCGACCTCGGCGGCGGTGAGGCGCGAGCTGATCGCCGTGTAGATCAGCCCCGACCGCTGCGCGCCCCAGCAGATCTCGAAAAAGCGCGGATTGTTCTCGAGGAAAAGCGCGATGTGGTCGCCGGCCCTCAGGCCGAGGGACCGGAAAAGCTGTGCGATGCGGTTGGATTGCTCGTCGAGCTGGCGATAGGTCACCGTCTCGCCACTGGCGGCCATGACATAGGCGGGCTTGTCGGGGTGTTTCCTGGCGTGGACGTAAGGGTGCACTTGAACGCTTCCTCCGGGCGGCAGTTCACGATCGAGGGCCGCATAAGACCGGAGCGGGGCAAGGCCGGCAAGCAGGCGCCCGTTCGATCTACGGAAGCCGCCACCTTGCCCAGCCGAGGCAGAATGTCGCCGTCTTGCATGTCCAATCGGTGACCAGAGGTCCAATCGGCCGCCGATCAATTGACCTGGAGGAAACCTCCTTTCTAGGTTCATGGCGGGGGCAACAAGCGTGTGGGATTTCGAGCATGTCGCGCAAGCGACCGTCACGTCACAGCGAGGATCAGTTCGCCCTCTTCCTGGAACGGATCAGGGGCACTCTGGGTAACGAGGACAATGCCAGGTTCGACAAGGCCGTAAGCAGCCTCATCCGCCGCCATAAGCGAGGCGACAACGGACAGGATCACGGCATGTCCAACGGCGCGCCGCCCCCGGAGCAAGATCGTCAAAAGTCGGCGATACGATCTTCCTCCGGCAAGTTGGACGCTTTGACGATACGGCTCGGCCGACTGGTCATCGATTGGTCGGACAACGAGGGCCTGCTGCTCGATGTGCTGACGCTGCTTCTGGAGACGGACGAGAAGTCGGCGGCCATCGTCCAATCCGTCCTGAGCACGACCGATGCGCGGCTCGCGCTCCTCCGCCGCCTTGCCGCCGTCAAACTGGCCGATCCTTCGCTGCGCCAATCGCTGGGCGCAGTCCTCGACGGCGTCCGTGATGCCGATCTGACGCGCGAGGAGTTCTTGCGCAGCGGCTTCACCAACGGCCTCGCGGGTGAGGCCGGCGCGGACAGGCTCCGTGAGGTTCGGGAAAAGCTGCGTCTTCTAAATCGAGGGCTGTCGGAATTGATGCCCCGGCTCCGCGCCGAGCTCGGCGGACAGTAGCCTACGACTCGGACGGCCAGGGCGGTCGCCCGGGACCCTGGCTCGCCGCCGCGTTTTCGAGGCGGCGCAGCATCGTGGCCGCCGTCTTGAACGAGACGTTCAGGATGCGCTGCAGATGGTGCGGCCGGATGGGCTTCTTTCCACCGTCCGTCAGGTAGATGGCCTGCAGCCATTTGTGCAGCGGCACATGGCTCGAGCTGAAGATCGTGCCGTGGGTGAGCGAGAACGTGCGACGGCAGGCGTAGCACTTGTAGGCGCCCAGCCGCGTCGACGCCCCGTCGAGTCGACCGATTCGCCCCTGCGTGCCGCATCTCGGGCAGGTTGCGCCGTCCGGCCAAAGGATGCCTTCCAGGTAACGATGCGCACTCAACTCATCGGCGAAGCGCGCAAGGCTCTCGCTGCGTGCCGCAGCGCTGTCCTCCGCTTGCATGACCCAGTCGTCCTTCCCACTCACGCCGCACCCCAATGGGCGTGAACCACGCCGAAAGTATAGACAGGTTTTGAGAAGATTCACGCATCGGTCGCCCTTCTCCGATTGCCGACGTCGTCATCGCGATCGGCCCGAGCCACTTCGTGTCGACGGCGCCGAAAGGCCAGAAAATGCCTGTTTCGTTGGTCAATTATCGAGGTTCGACAGACCAAAGACCGAAGTCGGATCGGCGGAGCGTGCGGGCCTTGTCGTCGAAGCCTCTCATTTGTCACGGCGTTTCTCATCCGGAAAAGCCCCTGTCGGTCGATTGACCGAGCCCGGTCCTTCGGCTTTATTCCGGCCGCTCGGTAGCGTGCCCCCGTGGCGGAATTGGTAGACGCGCCTGACTCAAAATCAGGTTTCCTCACGGAAGTGTTGGTTCGAGTCCGACCGGGGGCACCACTCTGAATGAGAACAGAGAGAGCACGGCAGACGAACGGTCGATTTCGTTAGCGTCCGCCTTCCGCAAGGCGCGCGCCGACTGGGGCATCCAGAGGCATCCGGCACGACCGTCCACTTCAATGCCGAGATCGAGTTGCGACTCTCGAACGGTTGGGAATCCATTTCACTGTCGGTAATGAAGCCGGACATGCCGGAAGCCGCCGCTATGTTCCCTGATAGGTTCCGGCAAGGCAAACGTTCGAGGGAACATGAGACGGCTGACTTGCGGCGCTATTGCCATGCTCGCGCTGACCGCTCCGGCGGCGGCACAGGTTTCCGACAATGTCGTGAAGATCGGCGTGCTGACGGACATGTCGGGAGCTTTCAGGGACCAGACGGGGCAAGGCTCGGTCGCGGGCGCCGAACTCGCCATCGAGGATTTCAAGGGCACGGTCGCCGGCGCCAAGATCGAGCTGGTCAGTGCCGATCATCAGAACAAGGCTGATGTGGGCGCGACCATCGCGCGCCGATGGTTCGACAGCGACGGCGTCGATGTCGTGGTCGACCTCGCAAGTTCGGCCGTCGCCCTGGCCGTCCAGGACGTCACACGTGAACGCAACAAGGTGGCGTTGTTTTCCGGTCCAGGTACTGCGGATCTCACGGGCAAGGCCTGCTCGCCGAACGGAATCCATTGGACGTACGACACGTTCGCGACGGCGACGGCCACGGCAACCGCGCTGATGGACCAGGGGCTCGACACCTGGTTCTTCATCGCCGTCGACTACGCGTTCGGCAAATCGGCAGAGGCCGACGCCACTGCGGTTATCACCGCGCGCGGCGGCAAGGTCCTGGGCAGCATCAAGCATCCCAGCAACACCACGGACTTTTCGTCCTACCTGCTTCAGGCCCAGGCGTCTGGGGCCAAGGTCATCGCGATCGCCAACTCGGGCCGCGACTTCGTGCAGATCATGAAGCAAGCGAAGGAGTTCGGCATCCTGGCGGGCGGCACGAAGATCGCCGCGCTCGCCGTCACCCTTTCCGACATCAAGGCAATCGGCCTCGATACCGTGCAGGGCATGCTGCACACCGAGGCCTTCTATTGGGACTTCAACGACGAGAGCCGCGCCTTCACCAGGCGTTTCATCGAGAAGCGCAAGATACCGCCGTCTCAGGCGCAGGCCGGCTCCTACTCGGCCGTGCTGAACTACCTGCGGGCCATCGAGAAGACCAAGACCGACGATGCCGGCAAGGTCATCGCCCAGATGAAGTCCGCGCCGTTCAGCGATGCCTTCACGCCGCATGGCTACGTGCGCGCCGATGGCCGGATGGTGCACGACATGTATCTCGTCCGGTCGCGCAAACCGTCGGAACCGAAGGGCGACTGGGACCTCTACGACGTGGTGAAGGTCATCCCGGGCGATCAGGCCTTCCGGCCGATCGACAAGGGCGGTTGCCCGCTGGTTTCCAAGCCCTGAGACCGCCATGCTGCGCGGCAATGGCGTGACCTGGTCGAGCGAGGAGGGGACACGCTCCGTGGAGGCGGGTCTTGAACCCGGCTCTTTTCCGGGCAGCATCCTCGGCATGCCCGCGAAGCGCCCGAACAAAGAGGTTCTTTACCGGAATCAGTCCATCGACCGCGCGTTCGCGATCATGGAGGTGCTCGGTCGCTCGCCGTATCACATGCGACTGGCCGAGATCGCGCGGCGCTGCGGGATGGCGGCGCCGACGACCTACCGCATGCTGTCGGTGATGGTCCGTCTCGGCTACGTCAGCAAGGACAGCGAGACGGCTCGCTACGCGCTGGGTACCCGGCTGTACCGCCTGGCGCACCGCGAGACCTATCTGCGCAGCCTCGTCCGCCTGGCGCAGCCGCGTTTGCAGGCATTGGCCGCGCAGTTGGGCGAGACCGTGCATATCGCCGCCTTCGACGGCGTGCAGGTCGTCATTCGCGGCCGTATTCCGGCGGGAAGCTCGGCGCGGGTCCCGACCCGGGTTGGGATGCGCCTCGACGTCCATGCCAGCGCGCTTGGCAAAGCAATGTTGTCCACTCGCCCGGCCGCCGAGATCGCCGAGCTGTTCCTCGACCAGCCGCTCGCCCGGTACACCGGCACGACGATCGCGACCGTCGATCAGCTCGAGCGCGACCTTGTCCAGGCGCGCCATCGCGGCTTTGCCGTCAGCCGGGGCGAGCGCTTCGACCATATCTGGTGCGCGGCGGCGCCCGTGTTGAACTCACTGGGACTCGGCAATATCGCGATTTCCGTCTGTATCCCACCGCGGCAGGCCACGGTGCGCGACGCGGAGCGCGTCGGCCGCCTGGTACGCGCCGCCGCCTCCGAGATCCAGGATGCATCCCTCGGCAACGCCAAGCTGGCGAACCGGATGGGCTGAGGCCGTCAAGAGTGCGTAACGAAGAGAGAGTGCATGTCCAGTTTCGTGAAGAGAAGCATCGACATCAGTACGGCAGTGAAGGCCGTCGAAGCGGCTGCAGCCCACGCCGCGCAGATGAAGCTGCGCATGTCGATCGCGGTTTGTGACGAGTCGGGAGTGCTGAAGCACTTCTACCGGATGGACGGTGCGTCGACGCTGTCGGCGTCGATCGCGCAGGACAAGGCCTACACGAGTGCCATCACGGGCATGGCAACGCACGCCTGGTTCGAGTTCATCAAGGACGATCCGCCGCTGTTACATGGCATCGTGCACACGCCCCGGCTCACCGTCTTCGGCGGCGGCTTTCCGATCCGCGAGGAAGCTGTGGTCATCGGCTCCCTCGGTGTGAGTGGCGGCCACTATACGCAGGACATGGAATGTGCCCGCCATGGCCTGGCGGCTATCGGCGCGCCCATTCCCTGAGCGAACGAACCATGCTCCATCCCGCCCAGGAACTGCGCCGACTGTTGTCGGGTGACCGGCTCGTTATCGCGCCCGGCGCCTACGACTGTATCACCGCTCGCACTATCGAGATGGCGGGCTTTGCCGCGTGCTACATGACCGGGTCCGGCACGGCCGCATCGCTGGGATATCCCGACTACGGCCTGGTGACGATGTCGGAGATGGCGGCGAATGCCGCCCGTATCGCCAGCGCCATAAAGCTGCCCCTGATCGCAGACGCCGACACCGGATTCGGCAACGAGCTGAATGTGACTCGCACCGTGCGCGCCTATGAGGCGGCAGGGGTCGCGGCCCTGCACATCGAGGATCAGGAATTCCCCAAGAAGTGCGGCCATCTCAATGACAAGCGCGTCATCGCGCTCGACGAATACATCCCCAAGATCCGCGCCGCCGCCGCCGCCCGGCGCATCGCCGACTTCGTCATCATCGCCCGCACCGACAGCCGCGCCTCGCTCGGCCTGGAAGAGGCGATCCGCCGCGCCAATGCCGCCCTCGATGCCGGGGCCGACGTGGCTTTCGTCGAGGCGCCGCAGACCGTCGAGGAGATGGCCGCAGTGCCGCGCGCGGTGAAAGGGCCTTGCCTTCTCAACATCGTCTATCGCGGCAAGACACCCGACGTGCCCTTCGATGAGGCGCAGCGTATGGGCTACCGTATCGCCATCCTGCCCAGCATCCTGCTGAAGTCCGTGTACGGCATTGGCGACCAGGTGCTGGCGGAGGCCAAGCGGCTCGGACGCCATCCGACATTGCCCGGCGAGATCGGCGTCGAGGAAGGCTTCCGGCGTGTGGGCGCAGACGAATGGGATGCGCTGCGGGACCGTTATCGATGATGCACGCTGGGCATGCGCCACGCTCCATGTTCGAAAAGATCTGGAGCGACCACACGATCCTCGAGGATCAGGACGGGCAGACGCTGCTGTTTGTCGGACGCCACCTCGCGCACGACGGCTCGATGCACCCCTTCCGTTTTCTCGACGAGAAGAGGCAGGCGGTCCTCTATCCCGATCAGGTGTTCGCTACGCCCGATCACGGCACGCCGACCGTCAGCCACGATCTCGCCGACATCAGGGATCCATCGCAACTGACCGCCGTCACCACACTGCAAGGCAATGCACGCCGTCATGGTTTCCAGCTCTTCGACCTTGGCGATCCACGGCAGGGCATCGTGCATGTCGTCGGTCCGGAGCAGGGCTTGACCCAGCCCGGCCTGCTTATCGTCTGCGGCGACAGCCACACCTCGACCCATGGTGCGCTGGGGGCTCTGGCTTTCGGCATCGGCGCCACGGAGGTCGCGCACGTGCTGGCGACCCAAACCTTGTGGCAACGCAAGCCGAAGACGATGCGCGTGACCGTGGAGGGTGATCTCGGCGTCGGCGTCACCGCGAAGGATCTTGCGCTGTTCATCATCGCCCGGATCGGTGTCAACGGTGCCGCCGGACATGTCATCGAATTCACCGGTGCCACGGTGCGCGCGCTTTCGATCGAGGGCCGTCTCACGCTGTGCAACATGGCCATCGAAGCCGGCGCCCGCTCCGGCATGGTGGCGCCAGACGACAAGACATTCCGCTACCTGCAGAGGCGGCCCTACGCGCCGGCGGGCGCCGACTGGCAGGCGGCGCTGCACTACTGGAAGTCCTTGCCGTCGGACGAGGGTGCGGTTTTCGATGCCGAGATCGCCATCGACGCCACGCTGGTCGCGCCGATGGTAACCTGGGGCACCACGCCCGAGGAGGCGGTACCGGTCACGGGCTGCGTGCCCGAACTAGGGGCGGTAGACGCGCCGCGCCGGGATGCCATCGCCCGCTCGCTCGACTACATGGACCTCGCCGCGGGAATGCCGCTCGCGGGATTGTCCATCGACCAGGTCTTCATCGGCTCGTGCACCAATGCCCGCATTGAGGATCTCCGTGCGGCCGCCGCGGTTGCCCGTCGCGGTCGTGCCGTCATCCCGGCCATCGTCTCGCCTGGTTCGACCTCGGTGAAGCGGGTGGCGGAGGGGGAGGGACTCGACCGGATCTTCAAGGATGCCGGATTTGAATGGCGCGAATCGGGATGCTCGATGTGCTGCGGCATGAACGGCGATCTCGTGCCGGCGGGAAAGCGCTGCGCCTCCACTTCGAACCGCAACTTTCCTGGACGGCAGGGACGCGGCGCCCGCACCCATCTGATGAGCCCCGCCATGGCCGCGGCGGCAGCGCTGGCCGGACGGATCGTCGACGTGCGTGCCCTGGGGAAGGAGAGCTGATGCCACAGCCGCTTCGGACCCTCATGGCGGTCGCGGCTCCGGTCGCCTGGCAAAACGTCGACACCGACCAGCTTTCGCCGGTGCGATTCCTGCGGCGCCCGCGATCGGAGGGCTATAGCGATATCCTGTTCCACGATTTGCGTTTCGACGGGCGAGGCCGTGAACGGCCAGAATTCGTTCTGAACCAGCCGGCCTTCCGCGCGGCGGGCATCCTGATCGCCGACCGCAACTTCGGTGTCGGGTCGAGCCGCGAACAAGCCGTTTGGGCGCTGGTGGACTTCGGCATCCGCTGCGTCATCGCCGAAAGCTTCGGCGACATCTTCTACAACAATGCCGTCAAGCACGGCCTGTTGCTGGTTCGCGCCGAGCTGGCGGTCCTTCACGCCGAGCATCGCGCCTTGTTGACGGCGTCCGAGCCGCGCCTCTTCGTCGATCTCGAAGCGCAAACATGGGCTGTGGCCGACCGTCCCGTGCACCGCTTCGAGATCGAGCCCGGGCGGAAGCGCCGCCTCCTGCTCGGCCTGGACGAGATCCAGGCGACCTTGCAGGAACTTCCGAAGATCCGGCGCTTCGCGGAGGACTACCGTGCGCGGCGTCCATGGCTTTTCAAGAATGCCGAAAGGAAGGGCTGACGTGGCATCCGACCATTCCAACGTCCGGGGACGGCTTGCAGGCAAGCGAGCGGTCATCACGGGGGCGACCGGCGGCATGGGCCGCGCGGCCTGCCGGCTCTTCTGCGAGGCAGGCGCCGCTGTGATCGGTTCCGATCTGCCCGGCGATCGTGGCGAGGCGCTCGAGGCCGAGTTGACAGCGTTGGGCCATGACTTCACCTGGCGTCCCGCCGACGTTGCCGAGCCGCAGGACGCCATCGGACTGGCCGAAGCCGCGCGCCGACAATGGGGTGTCGTCGATATCCTCTACAACAACGCGGGCATCATCCTCGGCAAGCCGCTGCTCGAGACCAGCATCGAGGAGTGGGATCGTCTGCATGCTGTGAATACGCGAGCGACCTTCCTGATGATCAAGGCGTTCGCGCCGTTGATGACCTCCGGCAAGGGCTCGATCGTCAACGTGTCGTCCGGCGGCGGCGTGCGTGCCCTGCCCAACATGTCGGCCTACAGCTCGTCGAAGGCGGGTGTGCTGATGTTGACCAAGGTGGCGGCAATCGAGCTCGCGCCGGGCATCCGGGTCAACGCCATCCTGCCGGGCCTGGTCGACACCAACATGCCGAGGAACTTCTTCGGCGGTCTGCCTGCCGGCCAGCGCCAGGACGCCTGGGACTCGCTCAGCCAGGGCCGACCCCTGCAGCGGGCGGCCCTGCCGGAGGAAATCGTCAATCTGGCGCTTTTCCTGGCGAGCGACGAGTCATCCTACGTCACCGCCGCCGAGTACCTGATCGATGGCGGCCGTTCGGCGTGAGGCGAGAGGACAGCAAATGAACCGCGAAGAACTGCGCGATTATCGGCGGCGCCATATCCCCGTATTCAACGACCAGAAGCTCAAGCTGGGCATTTTCGCCCTGAACTGCAGCGGCGGAAACGTCATCACCACCCTGCCCAAGGGTGACCAGATGACATGGGACTACAATCTCAAGGTGATCCAGCTCGCCGACCGTGTCGGCATGGAGATCGCGTTGCCGCTGGGGCGCTACAAGGGGCAGGGCGGCCCGTCCAACCACAACGGCAGCACGTTCGAGGTCTATACGTGGGCGGCCGCGATGGCGGCGGCGACCCGGAACATCACCTGCTTCGCCACCTCGCACGTCGCGCTCAGCCACCCGGTGATTGCCGCCAAGCAGGCGGTCACGGTCGATCACGTCTCGAACGGCCGCTTCGGCCTCAACGTGCTGATGGGCTGGTTTGCCGACGAGATGAGGATGTTCGGTGTCGACCTTCGCGAGCACGACGATCGCTATCGTTATGGCGAGGAATGGATTTCCGTGGTCAAGAAGCTGTGGACCGAAGCGGGCCCGTTCGACTTCAAGAGCGACTGCTTCGATTTGGCAGGCCTCGAGGCGGAGCCGAAGCCGATTCAGAAGCCTGGTCCCGTTCTGATCAATGCCGGCACTTCGCCGGCCGGCATGGAGTTCACCGCCAAGCACATCGATATCAGCTTTGGCTCGGTGTCCAAGCCGGATGACATCGACCGGCTGCTTTCGGTGCGAAAGATCGCGGACCAGAAGTACAATCGCGACGTCGGTCTCATGTGCTCGGCCCTGATCATCTGCCGCGACACCGAGGCGGAGGCGCGCGCTGCCTATGCGCGCATCCTGGAGCATGGCGACTGGGAAGCGGCGCGCAATATGCTGTCGGTGCTCGGCGTGCAGAGCCAATCCTTCACGCACGGCTTCGAAGACCGCGTGAAGCGCTTCTGTGCCGGCTACGGCACGCATCCCCTGATCGGCACGCCGGCGCAGATCGTCGACCAGCTCGGGGACTATGCCCGCCGCGGCTTGCACGGCGTTGTGCTCTATTTCGAGGACTACTATTCGGAGCTCGAGTTCTTCTGCGAACGCGTCCTGCCCTTGATGAAGCAAGCCGGCCTTCGGCACTAGTCTAGCGCCCGGTTAGCGCAAGCCCTTCTTGCTGTACGCTCAATCCGACCTCGTGCTGCCGAAACGCAGCCGACGCGATGGCGCTTTGGTTTGTCGTCGATTTGAGGTGATCGGCGAGCCGAAGCGACAGCGCAACAATGGTCAGCGACGGGTTGGCATAACCCCCGGTGGGAAAGACCGACCCTCCGGCAATGTAGAGGTTGGCCATTTCGTGCACCCGACAATTCTCGTCCACGACCCCGCGAGCGGGGTCGTTGTGCATCCGCGTCGTACCAAGGTGGTGCCAGTTGCCAAAGACCGCCGGCGGATCCTTCGCGGCCTCGATGGTCGAAATCACGGTGCCGACACCTGCGTCACGAACGGCATCACCGAATATTTCGACGGTCCGTCGGATCGAGCTCCAGTCCCTGTTCGTGAGCCGCCAATCGAGAATCGTCATGGGGACGCCTAGCCGATCCCGGCGCCGTGAGAGTCTCACCCGAGAAGATGTCGTCGGCTCCTGTTCGGCCATCACGTCGATGCCGAAGATCTCCGGCTGGCGGCCGGAGCGCCATGTCGCATAGTGGCGAAGGATCTGCGGCGCGCCGAGGACGGTCCGCAACGCATGCCTCCCCAGCCCCGGAATCGGCACCCCGTAGTGCACTGCCCTTCGGGCGATCTGAGCCGACTGCACGGCTGCCGCCATACCGGAGCGATAGGTATCGCGCAGGCGCAGCACGGCGTTGAGGAGCCCCTCCGCCTTCAAGGTGGAGTCATTTAACCGAAACATGGCTTCAATGGTCAGATTCTCGCCGGCATCCTGGTGCCGGTACAGCCGGAACGCGTTTCGATCGAACTCGGGATTGGGAATGAGGTATCCGACTGCAGCATCCGGATGCTCCATGAAGCACCGGCCCACCAGGTCGTGGCCATTTCCGATGCCAGCGGGCCTGCTGTCCGTCGAGACCAGCAGGAGGCGGGCGGTCTCGATCGCCCCGGCAGCGACGACGAAGGTCCGGGCGCGAACAGCGAATCGGTTGCCCGACAATGTTGCACAGTCGATCCGGTCTACGCGCCCGGCCCTGTCGGCAAGGTGAATGGCCGTGGCATGGAGCACGAGGTTGACGTTTTTAGCCTGCGCGAACTCATCCTCGTAGCGGTCGAATTTGCTTCGCCGGCCGAACTTGAAGATCACCGACTCGACGATCTTCGGGTTCAAGGGGAGCGGAGCGCCGTAACCTTGGGCTTCCCACGGCCTCACGTCATAGGCGAAGGTGCCCAACCCGCATACTTGCTGGGCGCGTTCGTAGAAGGGATCGAGCTGCGCCCTGTCGATCGGCCAGCCGTGTTCGGGCAGGTCTTCCCGTGTCGCGAAGTCGATCGCGTCGAGCGGGCGGGCATGAACGCCGCGATGGTCGTGCCACGCCCGTGACGAGCCGCCGAAGGCGCGCACCCTTGTGAACCGAAGCGGATAGTAGGGGTGCCCGGCGTTGCGTCCCCGGGTCATCGCCTGCTCGCCAAAAAAATGGCGTTGCAGCACAGTCGGCAGGTTGTGAAGGGATTTCGTGAACTCGAGGCCGCCTCCCTCGAGGAGCACGACGCTTTCGGACCGGCCGATGAACTCCCTGGCGATCGAGATCCCCGCGACTCCCGCACCGACGATGCAGATGTCCGTCTGCAGCGTCGAACCGGCGGCGATCGATCGCGCATCAGTGAACACCCAGCGGCCTCCGATCCTCGAGCTTCGTGGAGACGCCCGGGCTGTGGTGTTTCAGCCAGGACCTGAGCATGAGCACCGGCCAAAGATGGTCTGCCCGATCCCGCTGGCCGGTCAGATGTTCCCGCCACTTCACCCGGATCGGATTCGGGTCCAGCAGACCCTCCTGGCGGATGGCGTTCGAATCCAACAGGTCCTCGGCCCATTCCCTCAAGGGTCCCCTGAGCCACGTGCTCAACGGCAGATGGAATCCCATCTTGGGCCGCTGGTACAAAGCTTCCGGAACGTATCGATGGAGGACCCGGCGCAGGATGTACTTTCCCGTCTCGCCGCGCACTTTCATCTCGGGCGGCAGGGTGAAGGCGAATTCGACCACGCGATAGTCCATGAAGGGTGTGCGCGCCTCGACGCTCACCGCCATGCTCGCGCGGTCGACCTTCTTGAGCTGCGTGTCCACGAAGGTCGTGACGAGTTCATGCGCGAGCATCCGCTCCAGGAGCCCGAAGTCGCCGTTCAGTCGGACGAACTCGAAATCGGCGGCCGATTGCCCGGAGTCGTGACCGATGACGAGGCGGTCATCGGGATCCCACCGCGTGGACAGGATACGGTACATCTCTTCCTGGGATGCAGCGGCCATCCAGCGGGCCAATCGGTGGAGCTTGGCGCCGGGAGTCCGTTCGCGCAGACGGGCGGGGATCGCCGGCTCGACAACGGCGAAGACCTTGTCCCATGTCGCCGGCGGGATCGCCGTCAGTGCTCGCGCGCCTTGGTTGCGGACCCCGACTGGCAGCCAGCCAAGCTGTCGGCACATCCTCGGCAGCCATCGATGTCGATGGTAGCCCGCGAACAGCTCGTCACCGCCATCGCCGGCCAGCGTCACCGTCACGTGCTGTCCAGCAAGCCGGTAGGCGACATGGTTGGATACGTAGGACGGATCGGACTGCGGGAGGTCGGACAGCCGGGCGAGCGAGGGGATCAACTGAATGATATCGTCCGGCGCCATGTAGAGCTCGGTGTGATCCGAGCCGACGTGGGCGGCAATCTTCCGTGCGGCAGGCGCTTCGTCGAGACCCGAATCGGGGAATCCGATCGAGAAGCTTCGAACCCGTCCCGAATTCTCCTGCTGCAGGAGCGCGAGGACGGTCGAGGAATCGATCCCGCCCGATAGCAGGACCCCCAGCGGGACATCGCTGACCGTGCGCAAGCGCACGGCATCCCGCAACAAGCCGTCCAGCTTTTCGACCGCCTCGGCCTCGTTTCCCGAGAAGCGTTCGCGGCGGCCGAGCTCAGCCTTCTCGATCGCCGACCAGTAAACGTGCACATGCGCCTGAAGCTTCTGGTCGAACGTCACGTACGTTCCCGGGCGGATCGCGCGAACGCCGCGGTAGATCGTATCCTCGGATTCTCCGTGGATCTCGCGCAAGTAGCGATCCAGCCAGTCGCGATCGATCGTCAGCGCTGCATCCGAATAGGCCGAGATCGCCTTCAATTCCGAACCGAAGACGAGCGTGCCATCGAGGCGGCCGTAGTAAAGCGGCTTTACACCGAGTCGATCGCGCACCAGGCACAGTGTTCGCTCACGGGCATCCCAAAGTGCGAACGCGAACATGCCGTTGAACGACTCGAGTGCATTGTCGAGGCCCCAGGCTTCGATGGCCGCAAGCATCACTTCGGTGTCCGAGTGACCACGCCAGCGTGGCGCCAGCCCTGCCGCCTGGAGCGTACGGGCGATTGCGGCGGCGTTGTAGATCTCGCCATTGTACGCGATCACATAGCGGCCCGACACGGAGTGCATGGGCTGATGGCCCTCGGGCGATAGATCGATGATCGCCAGCCGTCGATTTCCGAGTGCAACCCCCGCCGCAGGGTCGACCCAGGCCCCCTCGTCGTCGGGGCCCCGGTGTTCAAGGGAGTCCGTCATGGCGACGACGCGTCGGCGCATCGATTCGGGACCACGACTGTTGCCTGGATCAAGAAAGCCTGCGATGCCGCACACGAGGAGCCTTCCCGTCTTGACTGCCGATGATCCACCGTTCCATCAGCTGACTTGGCGCGTTCTTAACAGGACGCCATCATCGCCAAGCAGCGAAATTTCAGGGTACTACCAACGTCGGCGACGGAGTGTTGGTCGCGTCCGGCCCCGACGGCCATCCTGCTGCGCCAGCAGATGGCTTGGGATCAGCTCGGCGGGGTTCATATGCGCTTCGCTGCCTGCAATCGATGGTGCGCGCACCGGTCGATGGCCGCACCGGGCCGACGCCGGACGGTTCATCAGGAAGCCGGGTCGCCTCCGGCATAAGGCGTTCGCGCCGGCGCGAGCAGCGTTACCCGGCACGTCACCTCACATTATGGATGCGCCATTGGAAATCGCGGCATCCTTCGGCAATCCAGTCTTCAGGTCGTCGCCGGGATAGCCATGTTCCAGTGCCCAGATCGCTGCCTGGGTCCGGTTTGCCACCCGGATCTTTCGCAGGATCGATTTCATATGGACCTTCACGGTCGCTTCCGTGATGTCGCAGGTGCGGGCGATAACCTTGTTCGCGTGTCCCCGCACGAGACCGTCGAGGATTTGGGCTTCGCGCTCGGATAGCCTCGGCAGCCCCTGTTGCTTGGAAGGCAGGGGGGCATCACTGCCATTGGGGGCCTGTGCCGCAGCGCGAGCGTCCTCGCCGGAGGAGATGGGCCCAAGCGAAAGCAGCGTCGCCGGTGCTGGTCCCCGGTGCGCCGCGCCCGCCTGAAGCTTGCCGGCCCCGGTATCCGTCGCATGGGCTTCTTCCGCGCCCGATGCAGCGAGGACAGGGCGTCTGGCGTCGGCCACCACCATGACACGGACATCCCTGGCCATGATCAGATCCAGAGTGCTGATCAGCGTCTCGGGCGACACCGACAAGGGGACGCAGCCGTCGATCTGTGATGCCAGCAGCTTCTGGAGGTCGAGAACGGAAGCCTGCTCGAAAAGCAGGATGATCTTGCTTTCCGGCCACAGCTTGCGGATTCCGACCGCTTCGGCAACCACATTGTCGGTCGACTGCGCTCCCAGGATCGCGAGTTTTGGTCCTTCAGCGAGAGTCGAAGGACCTGTTATCTCCGCGGTGGACCCGACACCGCAAATGACGCGATACGAATGATGCGTCATCAGCGATTCGAGAGCTTCGCGGACAAGTAGACGCGGCTCGACGATGATCGTCGCTACCCCTGTCGTCATCATTGCCACCCCCACACTTGCGGCACCGACTTCGGGCTCGACGATTCAATAAAGGGGTACGCCGCGCGGGAAATTAACCCGCGATAAGCCCGCCTTTCACTTGCGCGTTACCGACATCGGCCAATTGCCCGGTGAGAAAGAAGTACCTCTCATCCCGGAAATCCAGCGAACTGCCGCCAAAGCGTGCTGCGAGCGACCAGGCCTCCGTCGGGAGCGTCGACCGGAGGCAACCATGGGCTCTGCCGCGTGAATCGAGGCGTCCTTCGCGTGGTGGCCGGATTACTCCTTCGTTGTGCTTGAGGGCGAACCAACCCGCCGTAACGTAGCCATTGTCGAGACAACGCGTATGCGAAGGAGCGGCGGATGTGATGGCGTCCCGATCGAGCAACAAGCAGTACCGGTCGGATCGACGTTCGGAACGCAGCGACAAGGCATGGTGCGCTGCCATTTGCACGGATTGATATTCATGTCGAACGTCGAAGCACGCCTCGGTCCTGCCGTACCGCCCTCTGGCCAGGGACCCCCTTTCGGCTTTCGCGACCGGGTGGCCCGCACCGCACTCGTCGAGAGAGGAGGGAGATCGGGCAGATTTCCGACGTTGCGGCTTCTCCTCGGCGATATCATAGCCGGAACGATAGCAATCACGATCGCGGCCGCGACGGTTGTCGCGATCTGGCCGGACGTTCGCGGCGGATTCGCCGACTGGCTTTGGAGCGAGCTGTCGGCAATGTTGCCGCTGCTGATCGGCATCTCGGCGATCTTGGGGGTCTATCGGCCGAGCACCAAGAACCTGATGGAGCGCTTCCGCAACCGTGCGGTGGCGACGGTACTCTTCGTGCTCGCAGCAGCGGTGATGTGCGCACGCAATGGATTTTCGGTCGAACTCGCCGCGGTGCCGCTTGTCGGCGCATTCGCCCTCGTCCTTGGATCGTGGGCGGAGCATCTGGTCATCGTTCGGTTTGCCCGGTCTGGCGTGTGGGGCATGCGCGCGGCAATCCTTGGCGCCGGCGCCAGGGGGCGAAAATTCGCGCAGCTCCTCCTCGCGCAACCGGCGTGGGGTTTGCGGCCGGTCGGTTTCATCGACGACGGCACGCGCGACAGTGCGGCTGAGATGGCGGTCGAGGGCGATCCTGGTCTTGCGCTTCCGCTGCTCGGCTCCGTCGCCGATTGGACCGCCGGCGCCGACGTGGAAGTGGTCGTTGTGCCGGACGGCCATGTCCTGCCGCGCGATCCGGATGCGCTCTATCGGCTGGGCGCCCGGAAGATCCTGGTGGTGAGCCAGTTGGGCGAACTTGCCTCCGTCGGTCTGCAGGTCCGCCACTTCGACCGGTATATTGCCCTCGAGCTGGGAGGGCGGCCGCACCCTCGTGGCCGAGTCCAGAAGCGAATCATCGATCTTGCCGTGGCGTTGCCGCTCGCGCTGCTCACATCGCCGATGGTCGCCTGTCTCGCCGTGATGATAAAGATCGTGGATCCGGGACCGGCGCTTTATCGCCAGCAGCGGGTCGGCCGCGACGGCAAGCCGATCCACGTACTGAAACTGCGCACGATGTATCGGGACGCAGAGCAGCGGCTCGAACAGGTGCTGGCGACGGACGAGACGTTGCGCGAGCAGTGGCAGCACTACTTCAAGCTTACCAAGGACCCGCGAATCCTGCCGCATGTCGGGGACTTCCTGCGGCGTACCAGCCTGGACGAATTGCCCCAGCTCTGGAATGTCATCCGCGGTGACATGAGCCTGGTCGGTCCCCGGCCGTTTCCTGCCTACCATATCGACGCCTTCGATCGCGAATTCCAGGCGCTGCGCGCCACGGTGACCCCGGGCCTCACCGGCCTCTGGCAGATCTCGGCACGCAGCAGCGGCGATCTCGGCGTGCAACGGGCCCAGGACTGCTTCTATATTCGCAACCGCTCCCTTTGGCTCGATCTTTACATCCTCATTGCCACGTTGCCGGCCGTGATCATCGGGCAGGGTGCGAAGTGACCTTGTGCCCGCTGAGTGGCTAGCCGGAGGCACGGCTCCAGACCTCCACGGGCAAGCCGAGGGTCATTAAAAGCAGGTTGTGGCCGCACTGAAGGACCACGAGGATTACCTCCTTGGGGGTGGCAATGCTTGGTTCAGTCGGTGCACTCCGCCGTGACGGAGCTGAGGCGCTCATCCGGAGGTTCAAGGACCTCGGAGTGGATCGCGAAGACGAACTGCAGGCGTTGCTGACATTGATCAAGGCGAAGCGTCGGGTCGAGCGCGGCGAGGACATTGTGCGCGTCGGCAGCTCGCTGAGCTGTTTGACCGTCCTGCTGACGGGGCTGGCCTGTCGCTACAGGATGATCGAGAATGGTCGACGGCAGATCTTCACCTTTCAATATCCGGGCGATCTTTGCGACTTCGACCGCTATATCTTGCCCGAGGGGGAGGACGCAGTTGCCGCTCTGACGAACTGTTCGGTCGGCATCATCGCCCATGAGGACATTGGAAAGGTTACCGCCAAGCATCCACGCCTCCGCCTCGCCTTGTGGCGGGCGGCGATGATCGAAGCCGGTATCTTCCGGGAGAGGCTCCTCAATGTCAGTCAGCGGCCCGCGCTTCCCCGCATCGCCAATCTCCTGGCGGAGCAAATGGTCCGCCTGGAGGCGATCGGCGTGAGTGGCGCCGTTATTCCCATGACTCAGGTCGATCTGGCGGATGCCGCAAGCCTTTCCCCGGTCCATATGAACCGGACCGTTCAGGATTTGCGGGAACTCGGGGTGCTTTCGAAAAGCACCCATGCGATCGAGGTCGTTCACAGAGAGCGGTTGATGGACCTCGGCAAGTTCGACGGTCGCTATCTCAATGCCTCGTTCGGGCTGCAGAGGCATGCCCGTTCGATCGCCATTGAGATGTCGGACCCAATCGGCTTTTGACTGTCAGAGTGGAGACAATTGCGCACTCGGTTGCGAACGGCGCGCACTTGCATCTTCGTCGAAAGACGGCCTGGCGGACGATGAAGCGGCCAAAAGATCCTTGAGCCACGATTCGCCGCGGAACCTGTAGTACTGCTCCGCGCGCAGCCGATCCGCAAGGCGGCCGGATGGCAGAACGACGTCGTCGTAGGTGATCACGGCATCCTTGGCGATATCGTTCGTCAGCCGGCAACCTTCGACGAGGCCTTCCGGCAGATAGCGGCCAGCACTCATCTCCTCGACATTCACCGCCTCGCCATAGGTCATGTACATGCCGTAGTCGTCGAGAATCTCGCCCGCCTTGAGGTCGCGCTTGGCGACGGCGCAAACTTCCACGACAGGTCCGCCAAGCGGCTTGATGGTCGGGTCCCGGAACAGGACCGCACGGGCGATCGCGTTCGGCACTTCGAAGTGCACCAGATGGTAGGGGAGGAAGAAGGAATAGAGCGGACCCGGGCCCATTTTGTACAGGTTGAGATAGTGCTGTTGCTTGGGGTCTGGATGCTCGGCCAGGCAGAATACCTTGGTCAGCGGCGTGCCCACGACATAGTCCATCGCTCCGCCGAGCCGGCGCAGCTCCGCCAGGTCGTAGAGTTCGCCGATCTTCATAACGTCGCCGGTGTACTCGACACCGCGCGACATGCCGCGCGTGAGGACCCTGAAGCCTGTGGCATTGCCGACGGCGGACTGCTCGAAGCTGATCTTGGAGCCGTCGGCAAAGCTCGTCACCATCGTGGCATTCTGGCCCCAGCGCTCGGCGAAGCCTTTCTGCGTCGTGGGGTTGCGGTAGCGATCCTGAAGGCCTTTGACGTTGCCCAGCAGGCGCGGTGTCAGGCCGAGTCCCTTGACCCAGCGGAACAGATTCATTTGCAGGCCCGGTTCGTCCCCTTCGCAGCCCGTAAGGATCACGCCCTGCTTCTGGGCATAGGTCTGCAGGATAGGCCCGATGGTGGCATCGAGCTCGGCGTTCATCAGGACGACGTCCTTGCCGTGCCGGAACGCCTCGAGCACGACATGGGCGCCGAACTCGACCGAGCCCGTGACGTCGACGAGCACGTCGATGTGCTCCGAACGGGCGAGCAGCATCGCGTCCTCGGTGACGACCGGCCGTAGGCGCGAGGCCCGATCATCGAGTTCCCGCTGCGAGCTCGCGAGCGTGACATCGTCGTGTCCGGCATACTTGAATACGCCGGCCGCCCGCTCGACCTTGCGGTTGGAGATGGCCACGACGTGCATACCCGGCACGCTGTGGGAGATCTGGTTGGTCAGCCCCTGGCACATGAAGCCGGCACCCACGATGCCGACACGAACGGGCTTGCGTTGCTCCTCGCGGGCCTTCAGCGCGGTATCGACGATCCACATGGCGGGGCTCCTGTATTGGGCACATCATTCACAACGGCAGCGGCATCGGCGCTGCGACCTCTGCGGTGTCACGCAGGGACAAGCGACAGGGCCATCTTGCGTTTCAATTCTCTTTCGATGTCATGAAGCGGCGGGAACGCCTGATCCTTCGCCGAGATGACGGACACCGGCAACGGCCACGCCAGGCCAAGCCTGACGTCGTCGTACCGCAGCCCGCCTTCCGTGTTGGGGGCATAGAACTCGCCGACCTGATAGCTGGTGTCGGTACCGTCGCGCAGCGTCTGATAGCCGTGTGCGAAGCGCTCCGGCACATAGAGCGACCGCATGTTCTCTTCGGTCAGCTCGACGGTGATGTGCTGCAGGTAGGTCGCGCTTTCGGGCCGGAGGTCGACAATGATGTCGAGGATGGCGCCCCGCGTGCATCGCACCAGCTTCGTTTCCGCCATCGGCGGATACTGGAAGTGCATGCCCCGCAACGTGCCTTTCCTGTTGTTGGACGCGATGTTGGCCTGGGCGATGACAGGCTTCAGCCCATGGTCGCGAAACTCGTGCTGGCAGAAGGCTCGGGCAAAGAAGCCGCGCTCGTCGACCCGGCGTTCAACGTCGATGACGAAGGCGCCTTTGAGCTTGGTCTCGGTAAAGATCACGTTCGCCTTCCTGTCTAGCTGGCTGCCGTCGCAACATGCTGGAGCGCGTCGGCGCTGGCGGGGAGATGCCTGAGGTCCTCCGCGAGGATGCCCTCGGCGATCAGCTTCTGGATGTGGCTGATGCGCTGGTAGCGCGGCCCTTCGAATTCCTCGAGCGTGAGATTCGACTGGCGATAGGCGGCGTAAAGCTGCTCCGCGCCGCGCCGCGCGTCGTACTGCGGTTTGAAGGCTGGCAGCACGCGCGCGATCTTGTCGAAGTTGACGCGATAGGAACGCGTGTCGGGGCTGGCATCGGGCGCGAACTCGAGTCGGCATCCAGGGACCACGTCGGCGACGATCTCGGCGATGTCGCGGATGCGGTAGTTGTGCCCGGTCTGGCCGACGTTGAAGGCTTGATTGCAGACCAAATCCTCGGGTGCCTCGAGCGCGGCGATGAAGGCCCGCGAGATGTCCTCGATATGGACGATCGGCCGCCATGGCGACCCATCGGACTTGAGATAGATCTTTCCGGTGGTGACCGCCCAGGCCACGAGATTGTTGAGCACGATGTCGAAGCGAATTCGCGGCGACACGCCATAAGCTGTTGCCGGCCGCATGAAGGTCGGGCAGAAGCTGCCGTCCGCGAGTGGAGCAATGTCGCGCTCCGACCGAACCTTGGATTCTCCGTAGGCGGTGACAGGGTTGAGGGCGCCGGTCTCGTCGAGCATGGTCTCGCCGGCCTGGCCATAGTTGCTGCATGACGACGCCATCAGGAAGCGCCGAACACCAACCTGCTTGGCCAGCATGGCCAGGCGCACGCTCGCGCGATGGTTGATCTCGTAGGTGAGCTCGGGCCGGAAGTTGCCAAGGGGATCGTTCGACAGCGCCGCGAGATGGATGATCGCATCGAGTCCGTCGAGATCGCCGGCCTCCACGTCGCGCGTGTCCTTGCGGATGTGCGGCACCTGCGCAATGCGGCCGCCTGCGGCGAACGTGCAGCGCTCGTAGAGATTGCTGTCGAGGCCGATCACGTCGTGTCCAGCCTGCTGCAACATCGGAACCATCACCGTTCCGATGTAGCCCGAATGTCCCGTCACCATTACACGCATCGCGGTCCCACTCCTGTCATGCGCTGTCGCGCGTCACTGCACCGTAAGCTTTCGTGCATGGAAGGCCTCCGCGAAGCCCTCGGCGGCACGGCATTCCATCCCGCGCAGGCGCGCGAGGCCCATGAAGATCTCGCCGTCGAACCAGTCCTTCGACCGTTGTGAGCCGAAATGGTCGCCGAGGAGTTTCGTCTTGCGTTCCATGACCGTCCGGCTGGCGGGGATGTAGAGGTTCGGCCGGCCGACGTCGCCGTCCCACTTGGGAATCTCGTACTCGAGAATCACGTGGTTGCGAAACGTGTTCCACGTAAGCTCGGAGACCTGACGGTGGTCCTGGTGCGCGTCGCCGCACCAATGGCACAGGATCACGTCCGGTGATGCGCGCTTCTTGAGCGCCTCGAACCAGTCCTTGATCTCGCTTCCCTGGTGGGGAAAGAAGCCGTCCCTGAACTTGGCCAGGTCGACGACGACATGCGCGGCCTCGGCGAGAAAGGCCATTGCCGACGCATGCGCCTCGTCGGCACGCGCGCCCTGGGCGCTGAGCACCGACCAATGGACGTCGAGACGGACGCCGCGCTCGATCCAGCCGAGGATGGTCGCGCCGGCGCCGATCTCGATGTCGTCCGAATGAGCACCGATGCACAGGACGGAAAGGCGCTCACCCGGGCCCGCGAGCCCGAGATGCTTCATCCCGCCTTCCTTTCCGCGCCGCCCAGTGGTGCTCCGAGCGGGCCATTGAGCCGCCAGGGCATCGTGCCCTTGTCGACCAGATCCTCGAGCACCTGTTTGTCCTTCAGCGTGTCCATGGGGCGCCAGAATCCTTCATGCCTGAAGGCCATCAGCTGATCGGCATCGATGAGCCTTTGGAACGGCGTCTCGACCAACTCCTCGCCATCCTGCATGTAATCGAAGATGGCCGACCGGAAGATGAAGAAGCCGCCGTTGATCCAGAGATTGGCGTCCTGGCTGGCGCGAATGCGCTGAACCTTCCCGCTTGGCCGCATGTCGACCAGATGCAGGCTGAACGACGGCCGGACGGCGATGAAGCAGGCGAGCTTGCCGCTCGCACGGAAGGTCTCGGTCATCTCGTCCAGATTGACGTCGCAAAGACCGTCGCTGTAGTTGGCGTAAAACATCTCCTCGCCCGCGACGTGCTCGCGCACGGCCCACAGCCTCTGACCGATGTTGCGCCAGATCCCGGTGTCGATCATGGCGATGCGCCAGTCCTGTTGCGGGTCGCCCAGGATCTCCACGTTCTTGCCGAAGCCGGTGACCACGCAATCGGCGTAGGTCTGCGGCTTGTGGTTCAGGAAGAATTCCTTGATGACGTTGGCCTTGTAGCCGAGGCACAGGACGAAGTCCTTGTGGCCGAACTGGCTGTAGTAATGCATCAGATGCCACAGGATCGGCTTGTCACCGATCGGGATCATCGGCTTCGGTATGCTTTCGGCGACGTCCCTAATACGGGTGCCGAGACCGCCGCAGAATAGGATCGTCTTCATCTCAATACCGTCCTTCGGACAAGGCGGACCGTGCCCTGTCGGCAGCTGAGTTGCCTTGCGCACACATCGCGGGCTTTCCACGCCATGCCCGATCGGGCTTGCCTTTGCGCACATCGTGACCGGTCAGGGCGTCCGTCGCCGCCCTGACGCAAAGGCCGCCGACCAGAGCGGTGCACATCGACTTGGTCATCATCCCCACCGGCTTGCCGGCGGGCGCGCCGAAGAAGGCCTTGATCTGGCGGGCCCGTCGCGAATAGGCCTGTCCGTCCGTGCTCAGGTACTTCTTTATCTCGTGGTAGCCGAGCGCCCACGATGAGCCGGCATGGACTCGCCTGAGGTAAAGGCGTTCGGGCACCGATCGGAATCGGCCAAGCAACGCGAGCTCGGCAAGCATGGTGCGATCGCTGCTGGCAAAGTTGAGCAGAAGCTGCGTTCGGGCCAGGACCTCGCGCCGGACGACGCCATACATATGGCTTCCCCATCGCGCCTGGAACAACACCTGCCTGAAACGTTCGACGGCGACAGCGCTGTCGCCGATGGTATGGCTGTCCGGCCTGTGTCGGGCTCCGGTCTCCGGATCGATGTACGTTCCGGTGTCGGGCTCGAAAATGAACGGCTCCCCATCGTTGCCGATGAACGCCGTTCCGCTATGGGCCAGGACGACCGTCGGGTCGTTGTCGAGTATCCGAACGCAGTTTTCGAGATAGGTCCTTTGATAGAGGTCGTCGTGGGCGGCCCATTTGAACAAAGGCGCCGCCGACAACTCGTAGGTCCGGTTGTAGTTGGGGTTTGCGCCGAGGTTCCTGTCGTTGCGGACATAGCGGATGCGGACATCGCGGCCGGCATAGTCACGACAGATTTGCGAAGTGTGGTCGGTCGACGCGTTGTCGCAGATGACGAGCTCGAAGTCCTTGAATGTCTGGGCCAGCAGATGGTCGAGCGTCTGGGGCAAGAGCTGCTCGCCATTGTAGACCGGCAGCCCAATCGACAACTTCGGCACAGGCTTTCGGGGCGAGCGAGCCATTCCCTTCCCATTCCGCCTTTGATCTGCTCACGCGGGATCACGTGTCACCAGGCCAGATGAAGGGAAGCGTGTCGGTGCGGTCCTGTGAAGTCAACGAACCCCCGAGGTTACTCCCACTGGAGGAGGAAGGATCGTCGATCTCCGCGCGGCGTATCGGTGCCTCTTTAGGGTTAATCCGACTTGAGTGTGGGTGGCCGTCCAAAGCGCCGTCCGCTCTCCGCTCTGATCAAGGTATTCAGATGAAATGAGCATCCTCAAGTTCGACGAGGAGCAACAGAGCGCGCGTGTCTTGCGGCAAGCGGGAGGAGACGCTGATGCCCATCCAGGACGCGCTGGGGTCGGACGCCGCGCGGCCTGGTCGGGGGCGAGGGTCGTCAGGGGTATGTCGCTGAGCGTCAAGCGGGTCGTCGACCGCGCCTCCTGGACGCTCTTCGATCAGTGCACCGTAAGCGCCGGCAACTTCCTGCTCAACGTGCTGCTCGCCCGCGCGCTCGGCCAGCACGACTACGGAAGGTTTGCGCTCTTTCTCGGAGCCATCTTCGTTCTGCGGACGGTGGACTATTCGATGATCTCCTATCCGCTGTCGCTGCGTCTGCCGGTCGCCAAGGAGCACGAGCGTGCGGGGTTGCTCGGCTTCACGGTCCTGCTTGCGGCGGCGCTCAGCGTCGTTCTGCTCGCGGTCATGGGGCTCGGGGTCACCTTGCTCGGTGCCGCCGATCTCCTGGTCCCGGCCTGCCTTTGCTACCTCTGCTGGCAGGGCCAGGAAACGGCGCGGCGCTGCCTGCTGGCTGAATTCCGATATCGCGAGGCAGTGCCCGGCGACGCCGTTGCCTACGTCGGCCAGCCGATCCTGCTCATGGTGCTGCTGCGGCTCACCACGGTCACGCTGTCGACCACTCTCTACGCCATGGCGGCGGCTTTCGCCCTCGGCGCAATCGTGCACGCCTCGAAGCTGCGCATTGCCTGGCCGAGATTCGACGGCGCGAGGCGGCTGCCCTTCGAGTACTTCTCGGTCGGCAAGTGGTCGCTCGTCGTCTACCTGCTCCAGTTGCTCCGCGTGCAGTTCCTTCCCTGGCTGTTGGCCACCCTGTCGGGCACTGCGTCGACGGCATCGCTCCAGGCGAGCTTCAATATCGCCAACATGATGAACCCGGTCGTCCTGGGCATGGGAAACGCGGTCCCCCAGATCGCCGCCCATGCGCATCGCTCGGCCGGCGTCCGGGGCGCGATCCGGGCGGCATATGGCTATCTGCTCTTCGGCCTGGCGCCGATCCTGGTCATATGCTTCGCCGGGGTCGTGCTGCCGCACTCCCTCCTGCGGATGGCCTATGGACCCTCGTCGCCCTACCTTGCGGTCGCGCTTTGCCTGCAGCTTCTCATGCTTGCGGGCGTCCTCGACTATGTCGCCGAGATGATCAGCAAGACCCTGCTCGGCGTTCAGGCCGGCAAGCTTGCCTTCTTCGTGAATGTCGCCGCGGCGGCGACCGTGCTGGCGCTGGCCTTGCTCCTCATCGGGCCGTTGGGCGTGGTGGGTGCCTGTCTCGCTCTGCTGGCGGCCAGCCTGGTGCGGATGGTCTGCGCTGCCGCCTCGATGGCCTGGCTGGTCCGTCTCGACAAATCCCGTGCGATCAAAGAGGGCCGAAGCGACGACAGGGAGGCCTTGCGGCCAGGATGACCATGTTGAGCGCAGTCGAATACGGGGCACCGCGAGTGTCGGCGGTCGGCGATCGGTATCTGATGCTGCTCGCCATCGTCCTGCTGGGCTATGCCCTGATGGGCAAGGGCTTCGCCTATATCGGCGTGCCGCCCCTCTATATCGGAGAACTCGCGTACCTCATCGGCATCCTTGCCTTTGCCAGGTCCGGCGCATGCCTCGCCACGCTCGCGTCGCTGCCAAGTCTCGTTCTCGCCGCGTTGATGCTTTGGGGCGTGGCTCGCATGGTGCCGTTTCTGAACATCTACGGTATCGATGCGCTCCGCGACAGTGTCCTCGTGCTCTACGGCGGCTTCGCCTTCATCGTCATCGCGCTTCTGCTCGAGGACGCGCGCCGGATCGACGCCGTGCTCCGCTACTACAGCTTCTTCATCGGGACGTTCCCCGTGATGCTCGCCGTATATGCGGCCGTGCGATTCTGGCAGGACGATATTCCGAGCTTTTATGGGCCAAACATTCCCATTCTCGATGTTCAGGCAACCGCCGTGGGCATGCATTTGGCGGGAGCCGCCGTCTTTGTCCTGATCGGCTACCGAAAGGTTTCTCCCTTCTGGCTCCTCACATGGCTCGGCCTGTTCGCACTCATCGGCACGATCAATCGCGGCGCCCTGCTTTCCGTCTTCGTGCCCGTCGTCCTGGCGATGGTGGTGCTCGGCCGGTGGCGTCTCATGCTGACGGCGGCAACTGCCGCGGTCGCCTTGCTCGGCGTCGCCTACATGCTGGAGGCGAGCTACACGCATTTCCACGAGGCCGAGGACTCGGAAAAGCGCCCGGTGAGCGCGCATCAGGTCGTCGACAATATCAAGGGCATCTTCGGTGAAGGCGGAGAGCAAGCGAGGGGAACAAAGCAGTGGCGGCTCGACTGGTGGGACGTCATCATCGAGAAGACGTTCCGCGGCTCCAACTTCTGGCTCGGCCGCGGCTTCGGCCTCGACCTGGCGACGGCCGACGGCTTCGAGACGCCGGCCGATCCGAGCGATCCTCGCCCCCCGCCGGCATCACGCAGCCCGCATAGCGTGCACCTGAACATGCTGGCCAGGACGGGCGTGCCGGGCCTCGCGCTCTGGCTGCTGCTGCTCGTGTCCTGGAGCGTCATGATGCTGAAGGCGATCCTCGCCGCCCGATCCCGGGGACACCAGCAGTGGGCCGGGCTGTTTCTGTTCATTGGCTGCTATGTCTTGTCCATCATCATCAATGCCTCCTTCGACGTGGTGATCGAAGGGCCGATGCAGGGCATTTGGTTCTGGTGCCTCATCGGCTTCGGTATCGGATCGACGATGGTCTACCGCTCCCAGGTGCCCTCGGACGAAGGGGAGCCGATCGAATGATGGCGCGGCCTACCGTACTGTTCGCGGTGTCGATGACGTTCGCCCTGGCGCTTGCCAACGGAAAGGCCCTGGCCTGGATGGACGAGAGGTCCTGTCCGGCTGGGGCGGTCGCCATCGAACCCGGTGCTTCGATCCAGGCGGCCGTCGACCGTGCCGGCGATGGTGCTGTCTTCTGCCTCAAGGACGGGATCTATCGAGCGCAGGCAGTCCGGCCTCGGGCGAGACAGCGCTTTGTCGGCGAGGGCCATGCCGTGCTGAACGGCAGCAATCTGGTGACGGGCTTTCGACGCGAGGGGCGCTATTGGGTGGCCGCCAATCCCTTCCAGCCCGGCCGGCAGCATGGCGAATGTCTGCCGAGCGCACCGACCTGCGACCGGCCCCAGACGCTGTTCATCGACAATCGTCCCTTGGTCAAGGCGCAAAGCCGGCGCGCCGTGACGCAGGGCCAATTCTACATCGACTATGGGGGCGGAAAGATCTATCTCGCCGATGATCCGACCGGCCGGACCGTCGAGGCAACGGCAGCGGTGTTTGCCTTCAAGAGCGTGGCCGCGGGCGTGTCGATCGACAATCTGGTGGTGGAGAAGTACGGCAATTCTGCGCAAGACGGCGCGATCGATGCGCGCGAGGGCACCGGTTGGCGTATCGAGAACTGCGAGGTGCGCCTGAACAGCGCCACCGGCGTCAGCGTCGGGACGGGCAGTCGTCTTCGGAATTGCGATATACACGACAATGGCCAAATGGGGGTCGGCGGCAACGGCAACGACATGGTCGTCGAACAGAACCGCATCTGGTCGAACAACATCTATGGCTTCGAGCCGGACTGGGAGGCGGGCGGCGTCAAGCTCGCCGAGGGGGACGGCATCACGTTCCGCGGCAACCATGTTTATGGCAACAACGGCCCCGGGCTATGGTGCGACATCGACTGCCGCAACGTGCTCTACGAGGACAATCTCATCGAGAACAACCGCTATATGGGCATCCACCACGAGATCTCGTTCCGCGCAGTCATCCGCAACAACGTGGTGCGGCACAATGGGAGCGGGAAGAGGAGCTGGTACTGGGGCGCGGACATCGACGTCGCGGCATCCCAGGATGTCGAGGTAACGGGGAACAAGGTGACGGTCGACGCGGGTGGCTGCGGGATCGTCCTGATCGATCAGGGACGCCGGTCCGACAGCGGCATCGAATACAAGACCCAGAACAATATCGTGCATGGCAACGAAATGACGTTCGACGGCGCGCCCTGCGCCGGCGGCGTCTCGGACACCCAGCCCGGCGACGCGAATTTCGACATTATTGCGAAGGGCAACAACCTGTTCGACGGGAACACCTATCGTGTTCGTCGCGGCAGCGGGCCGGGACGTTTCGTCTGGGGACGGGACGTGACCGACTGGGACGGCTTCCGGCGCAAGGGCCTCGAACGCGACGGCCAACTGGTCTTCTTCTGAGAGTCCTTGCCGGCTATCTCCGACCCAGCCAGCGCTTCAAGCGAGCCTCGATCATGTAAAGGACAAACAGCGAATTGTACCGCAGGTAGCGCGGCCCCAGGCGGCGCGGATCGCTGCAAAGGCGATAGAACCAGGTCAGCGCCAGCCGCTGCATCCACTTGGGAGCGAACCGCTGTCGGCCGCTGAGCAAGGTGAAGGCATCGCCGACGGCCAGGAAGGCGCCGCGCCGGTAGCGTCGCTGATTGTCGATGATCCAGCGTTCCATACGCACGCCCGGCAGCGCCACCCAGACGAAATCGGGCCGGGCGGCGTTTATGGCGTCGGCGAAGCCTTGCTCGTCTGCCTCCGTCCAGGCCCGGAATGGAGGACTCAGCATTCCGACGATGTCGATATCTGGCTGAAGGCGGGTCAGTGCCTGACGCAAGCCGAGCAGGCACGCCTCGGTATCGCCGAACAGAAAATGCCGCCACGGCCGAGGCGTATTTCGCACGACATGCCGCATCAAGTAGGGACCATAGACACGATCCCGAAGCTGCGCGCCGCTCGCGTTCAGCGCCCAGACGATCGGCATGCCGTCGGGTAGAACCAGATCGAAGCGGCTGATGGTCTTTCTGAATGACGGATCGTGTCTCGCCTCGGCAACGATGTGCGTATTGGCAGGACAGATCGCCGTCGGCCTGCCTTGCCGCGCAAGCGCCTTGATGCTTTGGAGGGCGCTGTCATAGGTCGCACAGGCGACGGACGTGCCGAGCACGTCGATCGAACGCGGCGGGTTCAACGCCTGGAACCCCATTTCCGATTTGGCAAGCGTCATTGAGTCTAGTCCGCGGCCGCCCTGTCCGCCGCCTCGCATCGACCGGCCTGGACGAGCTCGGGCTTGCGCGAAGATGTCTCGACCGACACGCGTTCCAGCCAGATCTCGCGGCACCAGAGATGGATCGCGCGCGGGCAGAACATCCGGCGACCGCTGTAAAGCGACTTGCAGATCACGCCGTCGAGAATGACCGCGGGCGTCTTCATCCGCCGCATGCGCCCGGTGCGCTCGTCGACGAAGCGCTCGACGCAGCCGCCGACGCGAAAGGTCTTGCCGCAGTACGGCACGAGCTCGGCGTCGAAATAGAGGCCCCTGTTGTAGAGCCGCGTATCCAAGGTCGCCAAGATCTCCTCGTGACTCTTGACGCGCACCAGGTCGCCGGGCTTGAGGCCGAGATCGCTTCGGGGCGTCAACTGTCCGGTGGGAATCTTCCCCTTCGTACGCGGGAACGGGATCCCCCCGGTAATGGCCTGGACCTTGTTGTATAGCCAACGCGCCGGGCGGCCCCATCGATCGCTGAACGACAGCGTTCCGTAGTAGTAGAGGAGATACCAGAGCCCGCGACCGACTTGCGGCAGGGTCCTGTTGCCCGAGGTATAGGCCTCGACATATTGCCGCGCGTCCCACCATTTGAGCGGCTTCGTATAGTTCAGCAATTCGGTGGCCTGGCAGGAATATATCGTTTCGCCGTCGGCGCCTTGGCGTTGCACCGCTTGTCCGACATCGCCCTCGGTGCAGGCATCGTCGGCGCGCGATGGGCGCACGGTCCGCGCATCGTTCCGGCCGTCGATCGGCCTCAGCCAGGCATTCTTCCAGAAGATCAGGCAGCCCGCCTGGCAGCCGCCATGCGTAAGCCCGTCGCACCGGATGTCGAGATGCACCGCATCCGGCAGATGGAGCCCGGCATAGTCGCCGCTCACCGTATCGCAGGTCTTGTAGGCACTCGCCTGGACACGGAAGCGTTGGCCGCAGTAGTTGAACATCTGCGGCATGAAGGGCAGCCCGTCCAGGCGGCCTGCCTTGTCGAGGGTACGGAGGATTTCCTCCTTGCTCCTCACCTCGACCCAGTCGCCGGCACGCACATTCATTTCACATATCGCCCTTTCGGACGCGAAGCCTAAGATCGAGGACATGTTAGGCGCATGCTTTCGCTGCGGTTGCGTTCAAAAGGAGCGGCAGGGCCCTTCTTGAGGGGTAATCCCGGCGGGAGCGCTTGAAGCTCATGGGCATGCGTCGGCAACGGAAGACGGTTAACCTGCGATAACTCGCACTGGAGCCATGGAGGAAAGAATGGACAACGACGCCAAGAAGACGGTGCTGCGCATGATCCCGTACGGGATCTATGTCCTGACGGCGGCCGAGGGTAAGGACAAGATCGCGGCGGCGACCGTGAACTGGGTGACCCAGACGGCCTTCGCGCCGCCCTTGGTCGTCGTCGGCGTCAAGACCGACTCGGGCGCCTACCAGATCGTGAAATCCGCCAAGACCTTCGCCCTCAACATGCTGGGCAAGGACCAGAAGGGGCTTGCCTTCACCTTCTTCAAGCCGGCCAGCGTGAGCGACGGCAAGATCAGCGGCCAGGCCTATCGGTCCGGCACCACCGGCGCGCCGATCCTGGTCGATGCGCCGGCTGCCGTCGAATGCCGCGTCACCGGCATCGTCGAGCAGGGTGACCACCACATCGTGGTCGGGGAGGTCGTGGAGGCCCATCTCCACAAACCGCCGACAGGCCGGCCCGATGCGGCGATCCTGGAGATGAAGGATCTCGGCGACAACGTCTTCTACGGCGGATAGCTCGAGGGTCTCGGACCTTGTCGCGGCCGCCCAGATAGGCGTCGCGGATGCACGGGTCGGATCGCAGCTCGGCGGCGGGACCGTCGAGCGCGATCCGTCCGGTCTGCAGGCCTGCCGGCGATCCAGCTTTTTGCGCGCAAGGCGGCAGACGTTGCAGTAGAAGGAGAAGTGAAACCGACGGGGAAATGCGCCTGATGACCGACGATCTTTTTGCCGAGCTGCGTACGATCGACACACCCACCATCACCAACGTGGTGGCGACCTATCCGAAGAACCCGCTGTGCCTCGGCCTCTATAACCCCTGGTCCGAGAACTGGTACACCGATAGTTCCATCCGCTGCCTCTATCCGGAGCTCGGCGCGATCGTAGGCTACGCGGTCACCTGCGTGTACGGCTTGCCCGACCCTAACTTCGACCGTCGGCTTTCCTTCATGGA
>DATEID010000328.1:0-6507 GCA_035279245.1 Reyranella sp. | reverse complement strand
GAACACGTCCGGATCCTCGTAGGCATGGACCGCGAGCGCGCCGGTCTCCGCGGCCCGCTTCTGCGACGCGGCGCGGGCTTCGTCATAGACGGCGCCCACCTGGTTCACGATCGCGCCATAGCGGCGCAGCCGTTCCACCTTGGTCGGCGCGCTGATCGTGGGCACGAAGATCTCGGCGCGATGGCCGAGCGCGCGGGCGGCATAGGCGACGGCCGCGCCGTGGTTGCCGCCGGACGCAGCGATCACGCCGGCCGGCGGTACTTTCGAGACCAGCAGCTTGTGAAAGGCGCCGCGTCCCTTGAACGAGCCGCTGACCTGCAGCGACTCGAGCTTGAGCGCGACCGGCATCGCAAGGCCGAGCGCACCGGTCGTCAGCTCGAGTGCCGGCGTGCGGCGGACATGCGGCCGTACCCGCGACCAGGCCGCCTCGACATGCTCACGCGAAATCATGGGAAGCGGCAGGCCTCGACGTGACGCAAGACGCGGACGCGATCCGCTAGTCTCTGCATGAGAGATCGGCTCATGCCCTTCTCTTAGCACGCTTGGGCGGCGCGGACCTGGATGAGGGCGGCTTGGATGACGGGGGCTTTGCGGGAACCGGATTGGCTCGAACGACGGGATCGTACCCCGGGATCATGGCAAGCGCCTGCTTCACCGGGTCGGCGGTCCATGCCCGTGTAACGAAATCGCCATGGAGATCGGCGCCGCCGCAGGAGACGAAGGCCATCGTTCCGGGCGCGAGCGACTTCGGCAAGGCATTGGCATAGCGGATGCGCCGCTGCGCCAGCAGATTCTCCAGCATGGCGTTCCCGTCGCGCGTGGAATCGGTGTAGGCGCTCAGCAGGAAGCCCTCCCGCCGGCGAGCGGCGATCCAGCCGGCAAACTTGTCCTCGTCGCCGTACAGCGAATCGAGCAGGACCACCCCCTTGACCCGGTATGGCACGCCGCCGCGCTGCAAGCCGTAGGCGGTCGAGAGATAGCCGCCGCTGTAGGAGACGATGACCACGGGCGCGACATTGAAGTGTGCGCCTGCCCGCTTGTCGCCATAGAGCCGCATCAGGCGCTCGGCCGCTTCGTCGATATAGGTCGCGAGATGGCCCGGCCGCCAGAAATTGCCGGCGCTCGAATCGGGGGCGTCATAGGCGAGCTGCGGTGCGACCAGCGCGACGTTCTTGCCCGACTGCGCGATCTGGCGTGGCACCGCCTGACGGCCCATCACGTCGCGCTCCAGCGTCGCCCCCTGCCCGTGCAGGAACAGCACGATCAGCGACGGGAGCTGCGGATTGTAGCCCGCGGGCAGATAGAGCAGGGAGCGGCGGTCGGAGTAGGTCGTGTCCTCCCAGCACACCTCGCCATACGCGGTGGTATGGCCCCGCCGCTTTCCTTGACGCACGTCGAGGAACGGCTTGTCGGTTCCGGGGATCAAACCGCGGTAGGGAAAAGGCGAAGCGTTGAAGGCGACGAGCTGGGTCTTGGCCTCCTTCACGGGAGACAGGCTTGCCGGTGCATGCGCCGACCGATGAGCAACCGGCTTCGCCGGCTTTGCCGGAGCATGGGGCGCCGCCTTCTTCTTTTTCAGCACGCGCGCATGGGCCACAGTCGGCAAGAACAGGGCCGCCAAAAGCAGGGCCCGCCGCTTCACGCCACGGCGGCGAGCCGCTTCCCGGCAAGCGGCTTCAGCACGGAGAAGAAGGCCGGCAACGCGACGAGGTAGGCGAACGCCCCCACCAGCACGACGGTCGGCAACCCGAAGCTCGTCGCGACGATCGGCACCAGGGCCGCGCCGATCACCGAGAAGCAGCCGTTCACGCCCCACGCCCACAGGAACATATGGTCCTTGCCCAGCCGGCTCAACGTCGTCATCGCCGTCGGCATGGGGAAGCCCATCAGGAAGGCCGGCGGCAGCAGCAGCAGCAGGCAGAGCGCGATGCGCAGCAGGTACGGCATGGTGCCGATCCAGTCGAGCGCATAGTCGATCGCGAAGGCATAGAGGGCGAGGATGGCGAAGATCGCCAGGAAGATGCGCGGCATCACCCGCCGCGCGCGGTCGAAGTAGCGCTCCGACACGAAGCTGCCGAGTCCCGAAAAGACCAGCATGCCGGTGATCAGGACCGAGGCCGAGACCGTGGCATTGGACAGCGCGAGCACGAAGTGGGAGATCATGCCCACCTCGACGGTGATGTAGCCGAGCCCGAGGCAGAGGAAATAGATCATCGTGCCGAACTTGCCGGGATTGCGGCTGAAGATGGTGCGCCAACCGAAGATCACCGGGAACAGCACGAGCGTGAAGGCGAAGACGGTGGCGATGCAGAGCGTCGCCCAGAGCAGCAGGTAGCCCCATTCGTCCTGCACCAGCTCAAGCCGGTCGAGGAACTTCAGCAGATCCTTCACCTTGATGTAGGCGGCGAAGTAGGGCTGGTGGTTGGTCAGGATGCGGGTGTCGAAGACGTAGTCGTCGGCCACCTTCTGCCAGCCGCCATGGACGAGATAGTGCCAGGCGAGCCGGCCCATCGTGGTCGCCGGCACGAGCGCCGCGGGCGGCGTCCCGGGCGCGTCCGATGCCTGGGCGAGCTCCGGCGGCGGCTTGTCGTGCGGCTCGTCGGTCGGTGCCGCGGCGGCCTCGCCGTCCTTGGGCGCGGTCGGATCGGGCGGCGGGCCGGCGTAGAAGTACTGGTCGCGATAGTCCTGCAGGGTCTGCGCCAGCGGCGTCGTGTCGACCTTGATGCCGGGGTAGTAGATCTCGTCGAACGACATCGCCCGGGTATGCTCGTTGAGCTTGGCGATCTCGTCCGCGGTGAAGCCGCCGCGCTTGTAGAGCACGGTCGACGTCGAGAGGTAAGCTGCGGCGACATAGAAGTTGTTGGCGATGTCCGGCCCGTCCACGTCGCGCGCGGCCGACGCCATGGTGGCGTAGAGCTTCAGGACCGACCTGGGCGGCTCTTCCTTGTTCCAGAGCGTCACCGACAGGATGCCGCCGGGCTTGAGCGCGCGCATGTAGGCGGCCATCGCCTCGCGCGTGTAGGCATACTTCTCGACGATCGCGAAGCCGCCGGGGCTCGACAGGCCGGCCGAGTCGGCCAGCGACAAGTCGATCACGTCGTAGCGGTTCTTCGTGTGGGCGAGGTAGAGGCGGCCGTCATAGTCGACGACGCTCACCCGGGGATTGTTGAGGATGTCGCCGGTGAAGCTGCGCAGGCCCTTGTCGTCGCGGAAGGCCGCCAGGATGGCGGGATTGCCTTCCGCCACCGTCACGTGCTCGGAGCCTTCCTTCAGCGCCACCGCAGTCGAGATGCCGCCGCCGAACTGGACCACGAAGGTGTCCGGCTTCTGCTTCAGCACGTAGGGATAGTACATCGGCAGATAGCGGAAATAGGCGACCTCGTCCTCCGGCAGGTCCTTGATGATGCCCTGCGGCCCGTCCGAATCGAGATAGAGGCCGAGATAGGCATTGGCCGGCATCTTCTTCAGGTTGAAGGCGGCGTTGTCGGAGAGGCCGGGCGCGAAATGGAGATAGGAGCTCGAATAGATCTCCATGTAGCCGAATGGCGAGGTGCGCTCGTAAGTGCGCTTGCTGTCGGGGAACTTGCGGGCGTAGGCGACCCCCTTGTAGTCCGACACGGCGAGCGTCGGGATGCCGAGCGTCGGCGGCAGGACATAGTGCGCGAGCCCGGTGAGCAGCGCCACCGCCACTACGGCACCGAGGCCACGCCGGTCGCCTATCGACACGAACCACAGCACGCTGCCCGCCACCCACAGGAGCAGCGGCGCCATGATGATGTCTTCCGGCCGGAAGACGTACATGGCCAGCAGCACGGAAAGCCCGCACAGGCCCGAGCCGGCCATGTCGGCGAAGTAGACCCGATTGAAGGTCCTCTGCGCCTTCAGGAAGACGACGCCGAGATAAAGCGCGCCCGCCAGGAACGGCAGGAAATAGAGCACGAAATTGGCGAGCAGCCGCCATTTCTGCATCGAGTCGGAGATCAGGAAGATGGCGTTGAACGGCACCTGCTGGGCGATCAGGTTGCAGCCCACCATCAGCGGCCCGAACAGCAGCAGCGCCGCCTTCACCGCCCCCTGCCAATGGCGTTCGAACCAGCCCTTGCCGACGCACATCACGGCCGAGGTGAGGCCGAAGCCGAACATGGCGAGACTCACGACCAGCGAGCCGAAATGCGCCCAGCTTCCGACGGAGAACACGCGCATGATGGCGATCTGCAGCGCGATGATGCTGCCGGCCACCAGCCCGACCGAGAGATAGAAGGAGATCGGCGCGCGACGGTCGAGATCGACGGAGATCAAATGGCGAGATCCTTAACGCTAGGCCTTCCTCTGAAGGCACTGGAAATGACCGAGTTGGATACGCTTTCTTGCGTCCCAAGCGCCGCCGTCGATCGGAGGTCGACCGTTCGTCGTGAAACAGGAAGATTGCGCCACTGGAGTGACGCGCTCCCTGAGCGCTCATCGGAGCGCGCAACTCCAGTTGCGCTCATGGCGTGAAAGCAGCGGGAGACGGTGCCATCACGGTGATGCCTCCCCAAGGAGGGTCTAGCGGTTGTGGGTGCCGACGATCTTGTCGCCTTCGAGCTTGGTGAAGGGCACGAACGGCACGATCTTGCCGCCGTAGATGTCCTCGCGCGTCGTGGTGATCGAGCCGTCGGCGCCTTCCACCTTGGCGATCTTGAGCACGCGCTGGGCGCCCGGCGGGCCGACGGGGATGACCATGAGACCGCCCGACTTGAGCTGCTGCAGCAGCGGCGGCGGCACGTGGTCGATGCCGCAGGTCACGATCACCTTGTCGAAGGGCGCGGCGTCTTCCCAGCCGTAATAGCCGTCGGCGGCCTTGCTCTTGATGTGCTGGTACTCGGTGTAGCCCTTCTCGATCAGCTTGTCGTAGAGCGCCCGCGTGCGCTCGGCGAGCGGCTTAATGATCTCGATCGTGTAGGCATTCTCGGTCAGGTTGGCGATATAGGCCGACTGCACGCCCGATCCCGTGCCGATCTCCAGCACCTTGTCGCCGCGCTTGACCTCCAGCACGTTCGTCATCCGGCCCTGCAGGTGCGGCCCCGACATGGTGACGCCGTAGCCAATGTCGAGGAAGGCATGATCGTAGGCGTGCTTGTGGATCTGCGGACGGACTGAGGCGAACTCCTCGCGCGGCGTCAGCAGAAAGGCGCGGATGGTTGGCGCGCTCCATAGGTCCTTGTTGCGCAGCAGAGCCTGGCAGCGGTCCCAGCGCTGGCCGAGAAAGCCCGGATCCTCGCCGCGCGCCTTGCCCCATTCGATGAAGTGCTCGCGCGTGTCGGTCGGTGGATTGAGGTCCCAGCTATAGGGCTTGATGGTGGCGGCGAAGGCCGGCGAGGCCAGGCTGGCGATGGCGCTGGACGCGGCCACGGCCGCGGTGCCGGAGACGAAGTCGCGTCTCTTCAAGATGTCCTCCTTGGCGCGCGCCCCGAGGGAGGGGGAAGGGGCAGCCGCACAGCGACTAGATACGGGAATTGTGGCAGTTTTGCCAGCGCGATGGCCACGCGGCAGACTGTCCCGCGACAGCCGCTCATATCACCGCGACACCCGGCGGACGACCCGCTTAAACGATGTCGGCGCGGCGAATTTCAGCGATCTCCGACGCCGAGTAGCCGGCCTCCCGCAGCACCTCGTCGGTGTGCTGGCCGAGCCGCGCCGGCGGCCTGTCCACAGAGCCGCCGCCGTGCTCCAGCCGGAAACCCGATCCGACGACCCGCACCGGGCCCTGCTCGGTCTCGACGTCCTGCAGCACGGTGCGATGCCGGAAATGGTCGAGCTTGGCCGTCTCGGGAATCGTGAGCACGCGGCCCGCCGGCACATCGGCCTGGGCGAAGCGTTCGCCCCAGGTCGCCGAAGTCTCCTTTTTCAAGGCCTCTTCGACGATCCCGTGCAGCGCCTTGTTGTTCTGAATGCGCGTCGGCCAGTCGGCGAAGCGCGGATCGGCAAGCACATCCTCGCAGCCCAGCGTCTTCATCAGGCGCTGGAACTGCGGGTCGGTCATGACCGCGAGCACGATCCAGCCGTCCTTGGTCTTGAAGAGATTGCCCGTGGGCTTGCGCGTGACGGAAAGGTTCTCGGCCTGCTCGTGCACGCGTCCAGTCATCATGTGCTCGGTGAACTGCTGGGCGAGATAGGCCGTCACGGCGTCGATCATGGCGACGTCGACGAGCTGGCCCTTGCCGGTATGGGTGCGCTGATAGAGCGCCGAGGCGACGCCGAACGCGGCCGTCGCGCCCGACATCACGTCGGCGCCGGCAAAGCCCACGCGCGTGGGACCGTTGGCGGGAAAGCCCGTGATCGACATCAGGCCCGACATGGCCTGGATCATGCCGTCGAACGCGGCCGTCTTGGCGCCGGGACCGACCTGGCCAAAACCCGAGACGGCGCAATAGATGAGCCGCGGATTGATCGCCTTCAACGTCTCGTAGCCGATGCCGAGCTTGTCCATGACGCCCGGGCGGAAATTCTCCATCACAACGTCGGCCT
>DATEID010000327.1:0-3498 GCA_035279245.1 Reyranella sp. | reverse complement strand
CGGCGGTCGCCATGTTCTTGTCGGTCGTGAACAGCAGAGGCCACAGGTACTGGTTCCAACCGTAGAGGAACAGGATGATGCCGAGCGCCACGATATTCGAGACCGAAAGCGGCAAAAGCACGCTCCAGAAGAACCGCAACGACGAGGCGCCGTCGATGCGCGCCGCCTCGGCCAGCTCCTCGGGGACGGTGAGGAAGAATTGGCGGAACAGGAAAGTCGCGGTGGCCGACGCGATCAAGGGCAGGATCAGGCCACCGTAGCTGTTCATCATGTTCCAATCGAGCGCCACCTCGAGTCCGAGCCACCGACCGAGGTCGAGGGCGTCGATCAACCATTGCAGCGGCAGCGCCACGTTGGAGACCGCCTCGTAGGTCGGCAGGATGCGAACCTCGACGGGCAGCATCAGCGACACGAAGATCAGCCAGAAGGCCAGCATGCGGTAACGAAACCGGAAGTAGGCAATGGCGAAAGCCGACAACAGCGAGACGGCGATCTTGCCGACCGCGATGCCGGCCGCGACGATGAACGAATTGACGAACAGCCGACCGAGATTGCCTTTCTCCCAGGCCACGGCGGCATTGGCGAGGAATTCGCGTCCGGGCAACCAGGGCGGCGGAACGGCCAGCACCTCGCCCACCGTGTGCGAGCCCACGACGAAGGCGAAGTAGATCGGCAGGCAGACCAGCAGGCCGCCCAGGATCAGGATACCGTGGCAGGCGATATCGATGCCGCGCGTCCGCTCGACCATGTTACACGTCGTAATTCACGTTCCGCTCGACATAGCGGAACTGCAGCACGGTGAGCACCAGGGCGAAGATCATCATCAGCACCGACTGTGCGGCGGACGAGCCGAGATCGATATGCACGAAGCCGTCGATATAGACCTTATAGACCAGGATCATCGTGGCGCCGCCCGGGCCGCCGCGGGTCACGGCATCGACGATCGCGAAGGTTTCGAAGAAACCGTAAACGAAGTTCATCACCACCAGGAAGAAGATCGTGGGGCCGATCATCGGCAGCGAGATGCGGAGGAAGCGCCGCAACGGCCCGGCGCCGTCGACCGCCGCCGCTTCCAGCAACGAAGCCGGCACCGAGAGGAGCGCCGCGATCAGGAAGATGTAGTCGTAGCAGATGTGCTTCCACGAGGCGGCGACGGTCACCAGGAGGAAGGCATCGAAGCCGTTCCGGTTGGGATCCCAGTCGATGCCGAGACCGTGCAAAACGAAGGAAAGCGGCCCGACAGCCGTGTTGAACAGGAATGCCCAGAGAATGCCGGCGATTACCGGTGCAATGGCATAGGGCAGCAGGATGATGCTGCGGTAGAGCCCTCGCCCGCGCAGGATCCGATCGCTCGCGAAGGCGAGCACCAGTGCCACGACGATGGTGAGCGCATTCTGCGCCAGCGTGAACCAGAAGGTGACGCCGATCGAGGCACGATACTCGGGGCTTGCCAGCAGGCTGCGGAAATTGTCGAGCCAGACGAACTGCACGCTGTTGCCGAACGGATCGGTCAGCACGAACGACTGCGACAGCGCCCGCAGTGCCGGGATGAAGAAGAAAAGCAGCAGCACCAGCAGTTGCGGCAGCAGCAACAGGAGCGGCAGGCGCATCTCGCGAAAATGGGCGCGCTTCAGACCGCGCGTGCTGCCCGCCGACAAGGTGGCCCGTCGCCGAGGCGCGGCGATGGCCGGCCCCGGTAGCGCAGGCGAAAGGCTAGTACTTGCCCGCATTCAGCTTCTCGAACTGCCGCAGCAGCTCGTTGCCACGGCGGACGGCGTCGTCGAGCCCTTGCTGCGGCGTCTTCTTGTTCGCGAACACCGACTCCATCTCCTCCCGCAGGGCGAAGGTGGCCTGCGTATAGTTGCCGAAATGAAAGCCTTGCGAATTGGCTGTCGGCGTGCCGCGGTCGAGCTGCAGGATGGCGATCTCGCGAGTCGGATGATCCTTGTAGTAGCCTTGCGACTTCGCCATTTGATAGGCCGTCTTCGAGATCGGCACATAGCCGGTCTCTTTGTGCCACCAGACCTGCAGGTCGGGCTTGGCCAGGAACTCGAGGAAGGCAGCGACGCCGTCATATTCCTCGGGTTTGTGACCCTTCATCACCCACAGCGTGGCACCGCCGATGCTGCTGTTGCGCGCCGTGAGATCCGCTTCGTGCGGCAGGTAGGTGGCGCTCCACTTGATCTCGGCGTTGTGCTCGATCCCGCCATGCGCGGCCGTGGAGGCGAAGTAGGTCGCGCACTTGCCGGAGGTGAAGAGCTGCGCGGGGCTGAGGCCCTGTCCCGCGATCTGGATGATGCCGTCGTCGACCCACTTCTGCAGGCGGCCGACCTGCTGCACCAGGCGTGTCTTGTTGTAGACGAACTCCGTGTCGAGGCCGTCATAGCCGTTGGATTTCGTGCCCCATGGCTGGTCGTCCACGGTGCTGTAGTTTTCCATCAGGCTCCAGAAATAATCGTTGGCGAGCGAGGAACCGCACGCCGCAGCGCCCTTGCTCTTGATGGCGTAGAGCTGCTTCTCGAATTCCGTCCAGGTGTCGGCTGGCCCTCCCGGAAACCCTGCCTTCTCGAACTGTTCCTTGTTGTAGAACAAAATGGGTGTCGAGGAATTGAAAGGCATGCTCATCAGCCTGCCCTTGTACTGGTAGTAGCTCGCCACCGGCTTAATGAAGTCGGAGAAGTCGACCTGCTTCTTCTTCTCGGTCATCAGCTCCTGCACCGGCACGATGGCGCCGGAGAGCAACATGGCCATGAAGCCGCGCTCGTAGATCTGCGCGATGTGCGGCGCCTTCCTGGCGCGGTAGGCGGCGACCGTGGCGTTGATCACCTCGTCGTAGTTGCCCTTGTTGGTGGCGACGACCGTGTACCTGGTCTGCGAGTCGTTGAAACGCTTGACGATCTCGTCCACCCGCTCGCCGAGAACGCCACCCATGGCGTGCCAGAACTGGATCTCGATGCGCTGCTGGGCGAGGGCGGAAACGCCGTATCCGCCGGCGACGCCCGCCGCCAGAAACCCCGTGAACAGCGACCTCTTGGTCAGACTCATGTTTTCCTCCCTGTGTCGAACGATGGATTTCAAGCCGCAGCGCGAGCCGGCCCCCAGAAGCCGCCGACTGCGAACAGGTCGGCGACAGTCCGATCGAGCCAGCCGAGGTCGTGCAGCAGGTCGAGCCCGGTGAAGCGACGGCGGATCAAGCGCGCACGGGCATAGTCCCTTGCGTGCTTCTCGCGCTTCACGCCGACAGCAGCGGCGTGGGAAGGAGCGCCGACCGCCTCGAGCCATTTCTGCACCGTCAGCGCCGCAGGCAATCGCTCGCGCAAATGCCCGAGGATGTCAGGCCAATTGTCGCGAAAGGCGTGCAGCCTTCGCTCGACCTGGGCCGCGGATGCCGCCTTGGCCAAGGCCTCCGCCGCGGCATTGGCGGCCATGAAGGGAAGCGGAAAGGAAGCCTCAACCTCGGCCTGGAGTGCCGACCGGGACGGGATCCGCCCAGCAAGC
>DATEID010000326.1:0-3329 GCA_035279245.1 Reyranella sp. | reverse complement strand
TGTCTTCGGTACGCTCCTTCTTCCGCTTCCTCGACAAGAACAAGCTCGCGCACAACGCCAGCATCGGCACCCTGCAGACGCCCAAGCTGCCGCGCTCGGTGCCCAAGGCGCTCTCGGAGACCGACATGGAGGACCTGCTCGACACCGAGTCCGAGCAGGAGCGCGCGCCGTGGATCGACAAGCGCGATGTGGCCGTCCTGCTGCTGCTCTACGGCGCGGGACTGCGCATCGGCGAGGCGCTCGGCCTCACCAAGGCGATGGTCGACGGGCTGCTCGAGTCGGGTCTCGATACGCTGGCCATCACCGGCAAGGGTCGCAAGACGCGGATCGTGCCGCTCCTGCCGCAGGCGCTCGAGGCGCTGGCGGCCTACCGCGATGCGTGCCCCCATCTCGCCGCGCTCGGCGGCAATCACGCGTTCTTCCTGGGCGCGCGCGGCGGTCCGCTCGATCCGGCGATCGTGCAGAAACGGGTTCGCGAGATCCGCCGGCAGCTCGGCCTGCCGGAATCGGTGACGCCGCACGCCCTGCGCCACTCCTTCGCCACCCATCTCCTGGGGGCCGGCGGCGACTTGCGCACCATCCAGGAGCTGCTGGGCCACGCCTCGCTCTCGACCACCCAGCGCTACACCGATGTCGACGCCGCCCGCTTGAGCGCAGTCTACCGGGCCGCCCATCCCCGGGCGAAGCTGCGGTAGCCGAAGCTCATTTTCTTTGGCAACGAGAGGAATAAACCTCCCGCGCCAGCGTCTCCTCTCGTGCGTCAACGTCTGCACGGAGGAGATATGTTGAACAAGCTCGCTTTCACCGCTTTTGCCATGGCCTTCGCGGTCTCGGGGGCGGCCTTCGCCGCCGAGCCGGCCATGATGGCGCCGACCGCCAAGAACGGCATGTTCGTCGATGCCAAGGGCATGACGCTTTATACCTTCGCCAAGGACACGTCCGGTAAGTCGGTTTGCAACGGCAAATGCGCCGAGAACTGGCCGCCGCTGCTGGTTGCCGACGGCGCGAAGGCGTCGGGCGACTGGTCGATCGTCACGCGCGACGACGGGCTGAAGCAGTGGGCCTACAAGGGCAAGCCGCTCTATGGCTGGATCAAGGACAAGAAGCCCGGCGACATGACCGGCGACGGCTTCCTGAACGGCGCCTGGCACGTCGCCCGACCCTGACGGGAGCCGGGGCGCCGGCCGCATTCCCAAACGTCCACCCGCCGGCGTCCCACCTTTTCGCGTAGACTGTCGCCTCGATGGCCGACATCGCCAATCTGCTCGAGCAGCAGATCCCCGCGCTGCGGCGCTATGCCTACGCGCTGCTGCGCGACCACGAGCGCGCCGACGACCTCGTGCAAGACACGCTGGAGCGGGCCTTGTCCCGCTGGGCGCTGCGTCGATCGGATGGCGACCTGCGAGCCTGGCTGTTCGCGATCCAGCGCAATCTCTATGTGAGCCGCTGGCGCCGGGACCGCCGCCGGGACACCGCGGTCGCCATGGAAGACGCGGTCCTGGCTGGCGTCCCGGCCCGACAGGAGACCGTGCTCGAGGTCCATGACGTCCTGGCCGCGCTCGACCAGCTCCCCGAGGAGCAGAAATCGCTGCTGCTTCTGATCGGCGTCGAGGATTTTTCCTACGACGAGGCGGCGCGCATCCTCGGCATGCCGATCGGCACGGTGATGTCGCGCCTGTCGCGCGCCCGCCAGCGGTTGCGCTCGATCGTCGAGACCGGCCGGACAACGTTGCTTCGGAGAGTGAAATGACCGGCGAGGACGCCGCGATCAGGGAAGAGGACCTGCAGGCCTACGTCGATGGCCGTGCGAGCAGCGAACGGCAGGCGGAGATCGAGGCCTATCTGGCGCAGCATCCGGACGTGCGCGAGCGGGTGGCGCTGGAGCGGCGGCAACGGACAACGCTGCGCGGCCAGCTCCAAAGCAAGTTTGCCGAGCCGGTGCCGTCACGGCTGTGGATCGCCAATATCCAGGGAGGACGACGGCGCCGGCTGGCACGGCGCCTGGGGCTGGCGGCGGCCGGGTTGATGCTTTTTGTCGTGGGTGCCGGCGCGGGCTGGGTCGGCGCAAGCCGGATGGAGACCGCTTCGGCTAAAGCAACCCCTGCCACGACGGCCGTGGCGGCAAACGCTTCGGCTGCCTATCGCACGTTTGTCGTCGAAGTCGCCCATCCGGTCGAGGTCGATGCCCGGCACGAAGCGCATCTGCTGCAATGGCTGTCGCGACGGCTCGGCAAGCCGCTGGTCGCGCCCGATCTCGCCCGCTTCGGCTATCGACTGATGGGCGGACGCTTGCTGCCCTCGGACCGCGGCGCTGCGGCGCAGCTCATGTACGACGACCCGGCAGGCAAGCGCCTTACCGTGTACGTGCGCGCGGCGCAGGGCAGCGAGACGGCGTTCCGCTTTTGGCACGAGGGCGAGACCTCGACCTTCGCCTGGATCGACCAGGGGTTCGGCTTCGCCGTCACCGGCGGCGTCTCGCGCGACGAACTGCTGCCGATCGCCGAAGCGGTCTATCACGGCCTGAACAGCGGCCAGACTGGAGTGCAAAAGGACTGAGAGCGATCACTTCGACGGATCGGTGAGATCGTCGAACTCGTGCAAATGGCGCGGCGCCCATCGGTGCGTCCGCGTCTTGGAGATCCAGCGGGAAAGGGCCGGCCAGCGGCGACGGGCAGCCTTCACATATCGGCGGCCGCTGTCGAATTCGGTGGCGAAGAGGTAGAGGGCCAGAACGAAGAAGATCCAGCCCTGCAGGATCGGCAACAGGCCGCCGATCACCGACATGATCAGGCAGGCGACGATCGCGAGCACCATCAACGGCTTGCGCATCAGGCCCTCATCGCAACGCGCCACTCCGGTGACGCTCTTTTGGACCGCGGGCTTCCAGCCCGCTCATGAGCGCCACTGGACAGGCGCGCTCCCATGATCTGTCTCACAGATGAATCGGCTTGTCCCAGGCGGCCAGCGCCGCTTCCTTCATCGCCTCGTTTACTGTGGGATGGGCGTGGCAGACGCGGCCGATATCCTCGGCCGAAGCCGAGAACTCCATCGCCATCCCCGCTTCCGCGATCATGGTGCCCGCCTCGGCACCAATGATGTGCACACCCAGCACCTGGTCGGTCGCCTTGTCGGCTAGCACCTTCACGAAGCCCTCGGTCGCACCATTGGCACGGCTGCGCGGATCGGCGGTGAAGGGATATTTGCCGATCTTGTAGGCGATGCCCTCGGCCTTGAGCTGCTCCTCGGTCTTGCCGACCCAGGCCACTTCCGGCTGGGTGTAGATGATCGAGGGCACGAGATCCCAGTTCACATGGCCCTTCTGGCCCGCC
>DATEID010000325.1:0-3179 GCA_035279245.1 Reyranella sp. | reverse complement strand
GGGTTGGACGCCGATCTCAGTGCTGGGCCCGATGGGCCGCACCGTGGCCGACACATGCCTGCTCTATGCCACGCAGGTCGGCCAGCACGACACCGATCCGCTGTCCTTTCCCATCGAAGGCGCCGCCTTCGCCGAGCCGTGGCCCGTCGATCTCGGCAGCCTGCGCGTCGCCTGGACCGAGGACTTCGGCGGCACGCCGGTCGAGAAAGGCATCCGCGCCACGATGCGCGCCAAGATCAAGGCGATGAAGCACCTGTTCCGCCGCGTCGACCAGGTGAAGATGGATTTCGGCGAGGCCGACCGTTGCTTCGACGTCATCCGCGCCGTCAATTTCGTCGCCCGCTATCGCGAGGCCTACGAGAAGAACAAGACACTGCTCGGCCCCAATATCCGCGCCAACTACGAGATCGGCGCGAAGATGACCCTCGCCGACTTCGCCTGGGCGCACGGCGAGCAGACCCGCATCTTCCGCATGTTCCAGGAACTCTACAAGGACTACGACCTGGTGCTGGGACCCACGATCGGCGTGACACCGTTTCCGTGGAAGCAGCTCTATGTCGAGGAGCTCGAGGGCAAGAAGCTTCGCAACTACTACCACTGGCTGGCGCCGACCTACTGGATCACGCTGGCCAGCAATCCCGCGGTCTCGCTGCCGTGCGGCACCGATCACAAGAAGATGCCGTTCGGCCTTCAGGTGATCGGCCGCTTCCGGGGCGACGGCGAGGTGCTGGGCGCGGCGCATGCGATGGAACAGGCCTTCAACGGCATCCCGGAACTCAGGCGTCCGCTGCCCAACCTGCGCAAGCTCGAGAAGGCGGTGCCGGCGCTGAAGTCGATCGTGACCCATCCGCCCAAGCTCAACGCCAAGCCCGCTCGCGGGCCGGCCCCCGCTGCCCTTTGAGGGGACAAATGCGCGACTTCGCGGCCTTCATCAAACCTTCGTAAGGCCGCCGAGCCGCCACCGTCGATTTCGTTATCTCCTTGGGAGTCCCCTTGTGGGGCTTCCCAAGGAGGCGATCATGAGCAAGCTCACGCTGATCATCGGCGCCTGCCTGCTGATCTCGACAGCCGGCTGCGCCTACTACGACGGCTACGGCTATCCCAACAGCTCCTACTACGGCTATGGATACCGGTCGCCTTACTATGGCTACGGGTCCGACGGTTATGCCTACCGTTGGCACCGTCATCATCATCATCACTACTACAATTACGGCTTCTGGCAGGACCGCTAGCGCGGAGCTGCCTTCAACATTGCCCGGTTGCGCCGCTTCGCCGCCATGGTCGCTGTCGTACATACCTGATGAGAGGTTTTTCGACAGGGACTCCCGGGAGGCAACATGAGCAAGGCAAAGGTCCTGATCGCGGCGGCACTCGCGCTTGGCGCAGCGGCCTGCGCCGGGCCCGGCTACTATTCGCCGACGTACGGCTACGGCAGTCCCGGCTACTACAATAGCGGCTACGGCGGCAGGTACTATTCGAGCGGCTACTACAGCCAGCCGGCCTATTACCGGCCGGCGCCAGTGACGAATTACTACTATACGCCCTACCAGCCGCGCCCCGCGGTCGTCACCCAGACGCGCTACGTGCCCGTGCCGGCCGCGCCGCCCCGACACCACCATAGGCATGACCACGATCACGACGGCGATCGCGATCATTGGCAGCACCGCTAGACGAAGGAAGTGCCGCTCCTTTCATCGGAGCGGCGTATGAGCGCCTTCAACGACCCCGGCTTCTAAGCTCGGCGTCGTGCTGGCCCAAGGCCGGGGCGGCGCGGCGGACCGTGGCCTTGCTGGCCGACATCTTGATCGGCACGCCGAGCGTCTTCTGCCGGCCGGCCCTGGCATGCTCGACCTCGACGACCATGTCGCGGGCGCGGATTTGCGGGTCGGCGAAGACCTCGTCATGGTGGAGCACCGGTCCCGCCGGGATGCCCTCGGCTTCGAGCGCCGCCATCCAGTCGGCGGTCGTGCGCTTGGCGATCTCCGCCTGCAGGATCGCCACGATCTCCTCGTTGTTCCGCACGCGAAGCGCATTGGTCTTGAAGCGCGGATCGTCGGCGAGCGCGGGCTTGCCCACCATCTCGCAAAGCTTGCGGAAGAAGTTCTGCTGCGCCGCGCCGATCGTCAGCCAGCCGTCCGAGGTCTGGAACACCTGATAGGGCGAGGAGCCGCGATGGCCCTGGCCGAGCTTCTCCGGCCGCTTGCCGGTGGCGAAATAGTTGGCCGCCTCGTAGACGCCGAGCGAAACGGTCGCCTCCAGGAGCGACGTCTCGACCCACTGCCCCTCGCCGGTCTTCTGCCGCGCCTGCAGCGCCGCCAGCACGGCGATGGTGAGATAGAGCCCCGCACCGACATCGGAGATGGCGAGCGGAATGCGATACGGCGGCCCGTCCTTCGGCCCGGTGACCGACATCAGGCCCGACATGGCCTGCATCACCAGGTCGAAGCCGCCACGCTTGGCGTAGGGGCCGGTCTGGCCGAAGCCGGAGATCGAGCCCAGCACGAGCCGCGGATTGCGCGCGTGCAAGGTCGGCCAGCCGATGCCCAGCCGGTCGATCACCCCCGGCCGGAAGTTCTCCAGCATCACGTCCGCGCGGTCGACCAGGGTCCAGAAGATCTCGAGATCGTCGGCGTTCTTGAGGTCGAGGCGGACGCCGCGCTTGTTGCGGTTCCACAGCATGAACGGCGCCGACTCGCCTTCGACGAATGGCGGCGCGCCGCGCATGGAATCGCCCTGCGGGCTTTCGATCTTGATCACGTCCGCACCGAGATCGCCGAGCTGCATGCCGCAGAAGGGACCCGACAGATGCGTCGTCAGGTCGAGAACCACCAAGCCGTCGAGCGCACCCGCCATCCTCTCACTCCTCACGGCGCCCGCGAAAAAGAAGGCGCACCGAAACTTGTCGGCTAATCTAGGTCGGCATGCGCAGGGCTTCCAAATCTTCTCTCGTTACTCTCGGCGATTTCTTCCATCTGGCGGTGCGGCGCTTTCGGGCGGCACGTCTAGCTTACGGCCACGGCACCACCAACGCCGCCGACGAGGCGGCTTTCCTGGTGCTGGAGGCGCTGCGGCTGCCGATCCACAATATCGATCCGTGGCTCGACCTGCGGCCGACTCCGGCAGAGCGGGCGCGGCTCCTCACGCTGATCGACGCTCGCGTGAGTCTGCGCATGCCGGCG